>CAYSIK010000023.1:0-19313 GCA_964431045.1 uncultured Flavobacteriaceae bacterium | reverse complement strand
ACATATAATTTCTTATTTTTACATCGCTGATGAAACTTACCCTGAAACGCCCACTGGTTATTTTCGATCTTGAAACGACCGGGGTTAATACTTCTTCCGACCGCATCGTGGAAATCTGCATGATTAAGGTTTTTCCCGAAGGCCATGAAGAACTGCGCACGTATCGTATCAATCCCGAAATTCCCATCCCCCCGCAGGCTACTGCCGTGCATGGTATTTCGGATGAAGACATAGCCGATAAGCCAACTTTTAAAATGCTGGCGGCAGAGTTGAATCAGTTTATGCAGGAATGCGATTTTGGCGGTTTTAACAGCAACAAATTCGATTTTCCCATGCTGGTAGAGGAATTTTACCGCGCCGGTGTGGAGTTTGAAGTAGAAAAACGTAAATTCATTGATGCACAGCGCATTTTTCATGTGAAAGAACCCAGGAATCTTACAGCAGCCTACCGATTTTACTGCAACCGAGAACTGGAAAACGCCCACAGCGCGGAAGCCGACACGCTGGCTACATGGGCAATCCTAAAAGCCCAGATTGAACGCTACGATGATTTGCCCGGCGATATCGATGCTTTGCACAAAATGAGCGGACAGAGCAACCTGGCAGACCTTGCAGGCAGATTTGTTTTCAATGACGCAGGTGAAGTTGTTTTTAACTTTGGAAAACACAAAAACAAAAAAGTAAAGGATGTTTTGCGCGATGAGCCCGGCTATTACAACTGGATGATGGACGGTGATTTCCCTATGCAAACCAAAAACGTACTTACCCGCATCCGGCTGAGCATGCGCAACGAATGAAACAGCATTCCAAAGAATTTGAATCCTGGATACTGTACCGCGATGATGATTTCATTGTGGTAAACAAACCGCCTTTTGTTCCATCCCTTCACGAAAGAGGCAAATTCACCCATATTTCCCTGCTCGAAATGGCCCGGGAATACAATCCTGAAGCCACACTGTGTCACCGTTTGGACCGTGAAACCAGCGGTGCAGTGGTTATTGCCCTTCATGCTGAAGCATACAGGCATATGAGCATTCAGTTTGAAGACCGTAAAGTAGAAAAAATATACCATGCTGTGGTGGAAGGTCAGATACAATTTGATGACCACCTGGTGGATTTGCCCATACAGACGGAAACACCCGGAAGGGTTAGAATTGACCGTTCCGGCAAACCATCGGCCACATTTTTCAAAACTCTGGAAGTATTCAGGCATTTCACCCTCATGGAGTGTCAGCCGGTGACAGGCAGAATGCACCAGATACGCGTGCATCTGGAATCTCAAAACACCCACATTCTCGCGGATGAACTTTATGGTGGCAAAACATTTTTGCTTTCGCAACTAAAACGCAAGCACAAAGGCGAAGACAGTCCGCTGATAAAACGTTTTGCCCTGCATGCCGCCATGATTGCATTTCGCAAGATGGATGACGAAGTACTCGGCATAGAAGCACCCTACCCCAAAGACATGGAAGTATTGTTAAAAATACTGCGAAAGTACGATGCTGTTTCATGAGGTTGCTGGGAAAAATATGGCCCTTATTTATTGGAATTATACTTTGGATGGCTTTTGCCACGCCGCCTGACCTTAATGACATGTCGGAAGCAGAGATGGGAAGAAAACTGTTTTTTGACAAGCGGTTTTCACTCAACCATAGCATCAGTTGCGCCGATTGTCACATTCCAACCTTTGCTTTCTCAGACACTACCGCACTATCCAAAGGTTTTGCCGGGAAAAGCACCACCCGCAATGCACCGCCGCTGACCAACCTGAGCGGAAGACCTTATTTTTTCTGGGATGGACGTTCTTCCAGCCTTGAAGACCAGGTCCTGCATCCCATTCAGCATCCGTTAGAAATGGGATTGACCTTAAAAGAACTGAACAGAAGACTTAGAGCAGATAAATTTTATGTAAAATGGTTCAAAAAGCATTACGGAAAACTCCCTGATGCTTACCTGGCAGCCCGCGCCATCGCTGCATTTGAGCGCACCCTGGAAACCGGAAATGCGCCCATTGACCGCTTTATGGACGGAGACTCCACCGCCATAAGCGCTTCAGCCATGAGAGGCCGTGAGATTTTCACCGAAAAAGGCAAATGTTTTGAATGCCATTTTACCCCGGATTTTACTGCCGATGAATTTAAAAATATTGGGCTGTTCAATGCAAAAAATTTCAATGACAGTGGACGTTTCAGCGTCACCAAAAAGCCGGAGGATTTGGGCAAATTCAGGGTTCCAGGTTTGCGAAACGTTACCCTTACTGCGCCTTACATGCACAACGGTATGTTCAAAAGCCTGGAAGCGGTTATCGATTACTACAACGATCCTTCATTGGTGATTCCTAATGCAATCAACCGCGATACCTTGCTCAATGGCAAATTAAACCTCACGCCTCAGGAGAAAGCAGACCTGCTGGCTTTTCTGCAAACCCTTACTTCTGCTTCCGCTTCGCGCAAATAAACCCATGAATGCTGATAAGTCATCTTCCAAAGAACTTGGTGAAATTGCGGAGAAACTGCGCAGGCTCAAAAAAAAGCCGCCGGGAAACCTTGACCGGCAATTTGAAGAGGCACACGATGCGGTTTTTGCCACAACAGACTGCCTGACCTGCGCCAATTGCTGCAAAACCGCTTCCCCTATGTTGTTCGAAAAGGACATTGAACGGCTGGCAAAGCATTTAAAACTGAAACCGGGTGCTTTTATTGAACAGTATTTATTCCTCGACACCGACGGTATTTATGCGTTCAAGCAAACGCCCTGTCCTTTCCTGGGCAGCGACAATTACTGCAGCGTGTATGAACACAGACCCAAAGCCTGCAGGGAATACCCGCATACCAACATGCGAAAAATGCATACATTGCTGACCCTGGCTGAAAAAAACCTGCAAATTTGTCCGGCGATTGCCCAAATTGTGCAACGCATTGAAAATGCCTAAAACCCTGCCGTTTGGGGCTGGCTGTAGCGTATATTTGCAGTGCCTTTTATGAAAAACATCCGCAACTTCTGCATCATTGCCCACATTGACCACGGAAAAAGCACACTGGCAGACCGTTTGCTGGAATATACCGGAACCCTCGATAAACGCCAACTACAGGCCCAAACCCTAGACGATATGGACCTGGAACGCGAACGCGGTATCACCATCAAGAGCCATGCCATCCAGATGAATTACAGCCTGGACGGACAGGATTACGTGCTAAACCTGATTGACACACCCGGTCACGTGGATTTTAGCTATGAAGTAAGCAGAAGTATTGCCGCCTGCGAAGGCGCTCTGCTGATTGTGGATGCCAGTCAGGGTATTGAAGCCCAGACCATCAGCAACCTGTTTATGGCACTGGAACACGGACTGGAAATCATTCCCGTGCTCAATAAAATTGACCTTCCCGGAGCCATGCCCGAAGAAGTGAAAGATGAAATTGTGGAATTGCTGGGTTGTAAGCGAGAAGAAATTATTCCCGCCAGTGGCAAAACCGGTCATGGAGTTTACGATGTACTGCGTGCCATAGTAGAGCGGGTTCCTGCACCTAAAGGCAATCCGGATGCCCCCTTGAAGGCACTCATCTTCGATTCTGTTTTCAATTCATTTCGGGGAATCATTGCCTACTACAGGGTGTTGGACGGCAGCATCAAAAGCGGTCAGCACGTAAAATTCATGAACACAAGCCTCGATTATCACGCCGATGAAATTGGGGTACTGAAACTGGATCTTTCTCCAAAAAAACAAATATCTGCAGGAGATGTGGGATACATCATTTCAGGCATCAAGGATGCCAAAGAAGTGAAGGTAGGTGATACCATCACGGATTTTGAGAAACCTGCATCCGAGGCCATTAAAGGATTTGAAGATGTGAAGCCCATGGTTTTTGCCGGTATTTATCCGGTAGACACCGAAGACTACGAAGAACTGAGGGAAAGCATGTCAAAGCTGCAGCTCAACGATGCATCCATCGTATTTGAGCCTGAGAGCTCCGCCGCACTGGGTTTTGGATTCCGCTGCGGATTCCTGGGTATGCTTCACCTGGAAATCATTCAGGAACGCCTGGAGCGTGAGTTTGGCATGACTGTGATAACTACAGTACCCAACGTTAGCTATAACGCCTATGATACGAAGGGCGAAGAAATACTCGTAAACAATCCCAGCGATCTTCCCCCACCCGAGAAGATTGATTATGTGGAAGAGCCTTATATCACAGCCTCAGTCATTACCAAATCTGAATATGTGGGATCGGTGATGAGCCTTTGTCTGGACAAGCGCGGCATATTGAAAAACCAAGTTTACCTAACCTCTGAGCGGGTGGAAATGACCTTCGAAATGCCTCTTGCAGAGATTGTGTTTGATTTTTATGACCGACTGAAAACCATCAGCCGGGGTTATGCCAGCTTTGACTATCAGCCTTTGGGTTACAGAGAAAGTAAGCTGGTAAAAATGGACATCCTGCTGAACGGCAAGCAGGTAGATGCACTCAGCGCCATTATTCACCGCGACAATGCACACGATTTGGGCAAAAAAATCTGTAAAAAACTAAAGGATTTGATTCCCAAGCAGCAATTTGAAATTGCCATTCAGGCTGCCATAGGGGCCAAGATTATATCGCGTGAGAACATTTCTGCCATCAGAAAAGATGTAACTGCCAAGTGTTATGGCGGTGATATCAGCCGTAAGCGCAAACTGCTCGAAAAACAGAAGGCAGGGAAGAAACGCATGCGTCAGGTGGGCAATGTGGAAATTCCACAAAGCGCCTTTATGGCTGTATTGAAACTGAACGATTAATTCCACACCGGGTTTTCCCAAATAATTTGGAAATCCGATAAAAATCGCCTATATTTGAGAATATAGGTTTGTTAATATTTTTATCATTTTGGAATTATTTTATTTATTGTCATTATCCCAAATTCCCGGTATTGGTCCCATTTCAGGGAAAACGCTGATTAGCCACTGCGGCTCGGCCGAAGCTGTTTTTAAGGAAAAGAAACGAGTACTGGAAAAAATTCCAGGTATTGGCAGCATGGGTGCGGCTGCCATACGGCAGGAACAGGGTGCCTTCAGTGCTGAAAAAGAAATGGCTTTTATCGAAAAAGAAGGGGTGCGGGTTTTACCCTACACATCTGCTGAATATCCCATCCGGCTGAAACAAATTCTGGATAGCCCTCTCCTGCTGTTTGTGAGAGGCAACACAGAACTCAACCCCATGCGCACTTGCGGAATTGTGGGTACGCGAAAAAATACAGCAGAAGGCGCTCAGAATGCGCGCAATATTGTATCTGGCCTAAAACAGCATAACTGCCATATCCTCAGCGGGCTGGCTTTTGGAATCGACATCGTAGCCCATAAAACGGCAGTAGAGGAGCAAATTCCCACGGTTGCAGTGGTGGCTCACGGGCTTGACATGGTTTATCCATTGAGGCATAAGGCCGTTGCCGATAAAATGCTGGCCTCCGGCGGTGCCATTGTGAGCGAGCTTTTTAGCGGCACGCCGCTGCATCCCGATTTATTTCCGCGCAGAAACAGGATTGTTGCCGGGATGAGCGATGCCGTGGTAGTCATCGAAAGTATGATCAGGGGTGGCAGTATGATAACCGCACAGATTGCCCACAGCTATGACCGGGATGTATTTGCCGTTCCCGGAAAACCCGGCGATAAAATGAGTGAAGGCTGCAACTACCTGATAAAAAATCTAAAAGCAGGGTTGTGCGAAAACGCCAATGATGTGGCCAGAGGCATGAACTGGGATATAGGTTGCGTGAAGAAAACGAACGTTCAAACGTCCATGCTTTTTGACCTTTCGCCCGAAGAGAAGCTAATTATGGATTGTCTCAAAGGCAAATCCAAACACTTCGATGAGCTGCTATTATCAACAGGTCTTCCTATGAGCAGGCTAACACTGCTGCTGTTGGAGATGGAAATGAAACAAATGGTAAGCAGCCTGCCCGGCAAGATGTATAAGAATATCGCCTTCGGCTGATTACTTTTTTCCGCCAGGTTTGCGGGGATTTCCCTGGGTCTTTTGCTGCTGGGCCTTCATTACTTCTTCAAGACGCTTTGAAAAGTTGCTTTTCTTAACCGGCTTTTTGCGGGCCTCTGCAATCTGTTGATGCAGTTTTTGATCGTCAACAAGTTTGCGAATGGCAAATTGCTGACCAAACGTAACCATATTGCTCACAAAGTAGTACCAGGTAAGACCGCTGGGGTAATCGTTCAGTACACCCAGGAAAATGATGGGCATGATGTAACCAATCCATTTCATTTGACCGGTTACACCGGAAATCTGATTATTCAGATGGGTATATATCAGGGTTGAAATGGTCATCAGCAAGGTAAACAAACTGATATGGCTTCCATACCCGGGAATATGAAATCCTAGCTCAAGAATACTGTCATAGGCGCTCAAATCCGGGCTCCACAAGAATGATTTCTGCCTGAGTTCAAACAATACCGGGAAAAACTGAAATAAAGCAAATAAAATGGGCATCTGCAGCAGCATGGGAACACAACCGCTCATGGGATTGACGCCCGCCTTTTTATATAGGGCCAGGTTCTCCACCTGTATTTTTTGCATATCATTGCCATACTTTTCCTTTATCTGGTCAATCTCCGGTTTCAGTATGCGCATTTTGGCCGTAGATATATAACTCTTGTAAACCAGAGGCAGCAGAATAAACTTGATGATTAACGTAAGCATAAGGATCAAAACACCCATACTCCCGATTTTACCGTCAAGGAAATTAAAAACAGGCAATACCATCCAGCGGTTTACCCAGCCAAAAATCCCCCAACCCATAGGTATCATACGGTGCAGTTCATGGTCTGCAAAACCCGGATTAACCGACTGCAGCGTTTTGTAACTGTTGGGTCCAAAGAAAAAGGACATGTTCCATGATTTTTCATTTTCACGGCTGTAAGGCAGAAACAATTCAGACTGCATATCCTTGACGTAACCGGGTTCACGCGTTTCTTTCCATTCCAGGTTGCTGCCCTGTGCAAATCCTTCTTTATTTATAATCGTTGCGTTAAAATACTGTTGTTTAAAAGCCACCCACTGAAGATTACCGGGGATTTTCTCGATACGTTCAGGGCTGCTTGCAGACAAGGATTCAGGATGTTCTCCGGGAACCCTGTAAGTAATAGCACTGTGCTGGCTTTCAAACAGCATGCCTTTCTCTTGTTTGTGGAGCACTGCCCTCCAAACCAGCTTCAGATCATTATTTCGCTGGAATTCATTTTCCAAACCACTAACTTTTACGCTGTAATCGAGCAGGTAATCCTGTTTGGACAAGGTGTATTTCTGCTCAATGTAGCCGCCCTTGCCATTTTCAAGCCTGAACGTAACGCTCTCCGGTGTTTGAGAAGACACTTTCCAGTTGAATTTGTCTGTCCTCAGCACATCGTTTTTAGTGGTTATTTCATAATAAAATGCAGTATGCTTTTTATCCAGTAAAATCAAATCTGTGGAATCGGCCCTTTTAAACTGATTGAGTTTTACCTGAGTAGGCCTTCCACCCAATGTAGAAAAAGAAACAGTAACGGAAGCGTTTGCGAGGGTTATTTCAGTAGGCGTGCCTCCAAATTGTTCAGCAAATCCTCCATAAATATTACTAAGTAAAGAACTGTCCTTTTCTTTATCAGCAGATTTAATGGTATCCTCAGCGTTTGCTTTGTCAGATGTTTTTTGTTTTGCGGCTTCTGTCTTGGCTATGCTGTCGGCCATGCGTCTTTGAATGGCAATTTCCTGCTCTGAAGGTGCGGCCCACCAGTAGTAGCCTACCAGTATTAAAAAGATGAGTGAAAAGCCTATGATTGTATTGCGATCCATTTTGAAAAGGCAAAATTAAGCATAATCCACATAAAAACGCATACAAAAAGCCCTCAAACCGCAACGGGTAAAATGGGTGAAGTTCCTTGGATAATAATTAACCTGCTTTATGAGTTAAGTTCTTAATATTTTCTTAGTAAAGCCCACAATAATTTCTTACCTTTGCGGCTCGAAAAACCTCATGGCTAATACAGGTAAAATTTCTCAAATCATCGGAGCGGTTGTTGACGTTAGTTTCAACGAGTCAGGCTCCACACTTCCCAACATCTATAATGCACTTCATGTAACCCGCGAAAACGGGCAGAAAGTTGTGCTTGAAGTTCAACAGCACCTCGGCGAAAACATCGTGAGAACCATTGCGATGGACAGTACCGATGGCCTGCGTCGCGGCATGGACGCCATCGACACCGGCAATGCTATCACTATGCCAACCGGCGAAGCCATTCGCGGAAGGCTTTTGAATGTTGTAGGTGAAGCCATTGACGGTATGACTGCCACGGACAATAGCAATGGTCGCGGCATTCACGCCAAGGCGCCTTCATTTGAAAACCTGAGCACATCAACTGAACCTTTGTTCACCGGAATCAAAGTAATTGACTTGCTGGAACCCTACGCCAAGGGTGGAAAAATTGGTCTGTTTGGTGGTGCCGGTGTAGGTAAAACCGTACTGATCATGGAACTCATTAACAACATCGCAAAAGCATACAGCGGGATGTCCGTATTTGCCGGTGTGGGTGAGCGCACCCGCGAAGGCAATGATCTTCTTCGTGAAATGATTGAATCAGGCGTTATCAAATACGGCAAGGAATTCAACAAAAGCATGGAAGAAGGCGGATGGGACCTGAATAAGGTAGATATGAACGAATTGAGCCAGAGCCAGGCTACCCTTGTTTTCGGACAAATGAACGAACCTCCCGGAGCCCGTGCGCGTGTAGCACTCAGCGGTCTTACTGTTGCGGAATATTTCCGTGATGGTGACGGGCAAGGCGCAGGACGCGATATCCTTTTCTTTATCGACAACATCTTCCGTTTCACCCAGGCAGGATCTGAAGTATCAGCATTGTTGGGCCGTATGCCATCAGCGGTAGGTTATCAGCCCACCCTGGCTACTGAAATGGGTGTGATGCAGGAACGCATTACCTCCACAACACGCGGTTCTATCACTTCAGTTCAGGCGGTATACGTACCTGCGGATGACTTGACAGATCCCGCTCCTGCTACAACCTTTGCCCACCTTGACGCAACCACTGTATTAAGCCGTAAAATTGCGGAATTGGGTATTTATCCCGCGGTGGATCCACTGGATTCCACCAGCCGTATTCTTACACCCGATGTAGTTGGTAAAGAACATTACGACTGCGCGCAGCGTGTAAAAGCCCTGTTGCAGCGTTATAAAGAACTTCAGGATATTATTGCCATTCTCGGCATGGACGAACTGAGTGAAGACGATAAACTGGTAGTACACCGTGCCCGCCGTGTTCAGCGTTTCCTTTCTCAGCCGTTCCACGTTGCTGAGCAGTTTACAGGCATACCCGGCGTTCTGGTAGATATCAAGGAAACCATCAAAGCTTTCAATATGATTATGGATGGTGAAGTTGACGAATACCCCGAAGCGGCGTTCAACCTGGTTGGTACCATTGAAGATGCCGTTGCCAAGGGCAAGAAAATGTTGGAAGAAGCTGCAGCATAATGATTGTAGAAATTTTAACTCCCGACAAAACGTTGTTTAGCGGTGAAGCCGATGTGGTAACCCTGCCCGGAGCTCAAGGAAGTTTTCAGATTCTTAAAAACCACGCTCCTATGATTGCAAACCTGAGCAAAGGTATCCTCAGCATCAAATCTGCTGAAGGTAAACAGCAGTTTGACGTAAACGGCGGCCTGGTTGAAGTACTAAAAAACAAAGTAATCGTACTCGTTTAGGTCTAAATTTTATACATTAAACAAAAAAGGACGGTATATCCGTCCTTTTTTGTTTACCCATTTGTCATCTGAATATCATTTGAATGTTTAACTTTTCCACAACTACGTGAAACAAACAACAAAGCCCAAACAACAAAAAACCTTACTATTATTGACTTACAGGCATTTTAAACATAATTTCCTTTTGATTGATTTAAATTGTGTTTAACTTTTGAATTGTGTTTTTTACACAAATAACTTGAACAAAAGACATGTTTTGTTAAACTTTGCTAAACAAATCTATGACAAAACTAACCTCGGACTTCAACAAACTCATGGTGCATGAATTGCAACCCTTGAGAAATTATGCATTATCGTTGACCCATAACATGGACGACACCAAAGATTTAGTGCAGGAAACCTTGTTGAAGGCCCTGCGCTATAAAGACAAATTTGCTGAAGGAACCAATCTTCGGGGATGGCTTTACACCATCATGAAGAACAACTTCATCAACAACTACAGAAGAGATTCCAAAAGGAATACCTTTCTGGACAGCACAGACAACACCTACTTCTTAGATCTTCCGTCGCACCGTGTAGACAACGACGCGGAACTAAAATTTATCAGAAAAGACCTGGAACAGGCCATAGAAAGCTTGCCCCTTGAGTTAAAGATAACTTTTACAATGAACGTTGAGGGATACAAATACCACGAAATTGCGGAGGAACTTAATATCCCCATTGGCACGGTAAAAACCAGAATTTTTGTAGCCAGAAGAATTTTACGCGAGCAACTGGCCTCATACGGATCTGAATTTGGTATGAGCGCAATGAATGCATAACATTTATTCACGACCTTTGCAGGCATCCCACACGGGATGCCTTTTTTATATCATGAGCAACAGCACCTATTTATGGATTGATATTCTGACCATCTCAGGTCCGCTTGCATTGTCATTCGACAAAAGGGTTGCTTTCTACTCACAATGGAAATTCTTTCTGTCAGCCATGCTTATCACCTCGGGCATTTACCTGATATGGGACGTGATTTTCACAGCGATTGGGGTATGGCACTTTAACCCAAAGTTTATCACAGGGCATTACCTTGGCAATCTTCCTTGGGAAGAAGTCTTTTTCTTTATAGCCATTCCTTATGCCTGTCTTTTTATTTATGCCTGCCTGCGGCATTATTTCCCGAAAATAGAAAACAGAAATGCCGGCCGAATCCTGTCTCTATTGCTGCTTGCCTTAAGTATAGCCATGGTGATAATACATTACAATAAGCTCTACACTGCCATTACATTCAGTTTGCTTGCTTTTACCCTGTTAAACCAATTGCTGGTCACCAGAGGAACTTATGTAATGCATCTTTATGTCGCCTGGTTTGTAAGTATCATCCCGATGTTGGTAGTCAATGGATTACTTACCGGTTTACCTATACTTATCTATGAAAACTCAGAGAATTTGGGTATCAGGGTTTCTTCATTTCTGCCGGGAATGCAATATGGAATTCCGGTAGAGGATTTTTTTTACAATCTTTTGTATATGATGTGGATGATATGGATTTACGAAGCCAGAAAAAATCGAAAAGCCATTCACCTCTTCACACCTGAGGCAGAAGAACCAAAATAATTACCGGGCGGTATCTGTCAGCACCCTGCCTTTTTCACTCGCTTTCTTGGCCTTTTTACGCTGTGACTTCCCCCAGGGCAGTGGTAAAAACTTTTCAGGATAATGATTGATATCGTGTGCGAGTAATTCCAGATTTTTGGTTGTTTTAACCAAATTATCATACAGCGCCGGATCTTTTGCCAATTTGCCCAGCGAGCCCTTACCCTGTTCTATATTGCGGGTGATGACCGAAAGTGATTCTGCAGTTTGTTTTAAATCCCTGCCAATTTTCTGTAATTCAATACTATCAAGTTTGGCCGTTGTCTGACGTAAACTTTTCAAGCTGCCTTCAATACTTTTGTTATATTGATCCAGATTACTGGTAAAACGCGCTGCATTGTTTATAGTAGCCGTAAGACCGGGGCGCGCTGCAGCAAGGGTTCCCTGTATTTCAGAAATGGTTCTGTTCAAAGAACTCAGCACAACAGGAAGCTGATCAACTGCATCATTGAGACTTTGGCGCGCAATAATTGCATTCAGATGTGATAATAAAGAATCTGCACCGGCTGCAATAGGGGCAATTTTCTCATTTACCATGCTCATCACATCCTGCGTATACAAAGGAAAAAGTGTATCGCCATCTTGAGCAAACGATTTTGAATTTCCGGGCACGAGTTTTAATGTGGTAGAACCCAACAATGCCGACTCAATCCTCACGCCGGAGTTTTTGGGTATTTTGATTTCACTGTATACTTCAATCTGTGCAATTACCTTACCCGATTGAGGGTCCATTTCCATATTGCGCAACTGCCCCACCCTGAATCCATTGTACATCAAAGCTGTATTATCTGCAAGACCCTGGGCACTGTCGTATAAAACTACAAATTCCCTGGCGCCTCCCAGCGGATTGTCACGGCCAACCATATAATTATAGCCCAGAATCATTACGGTAATTGCTACCGCTGCGAGTGTACCTACCTTGGTTTCTTTGGATACTCCTGTAAATAAAGCCACGTTATTCGATGTTCAAAGATAAGACTAAATCATTAACGGCGCACATCGCTGCTGTCACGCTTTGATGGAGTTACATCATCTGTCATTTTCGGCGTAGCAGCTTTCTCAAGTTCTTTTTTATACTGTTTTACCGCTCTGAATATGCCTTTGGCTATGGTTTTCTGACCGTCATCTGTTTTAAGAAAACTTCGGTCCGCAGTATTGGTTAGAAAACCTATTTCCACCAGAACGGATGGCATGGCAGTTTGCCAAAGAACCAGAAATCCGGCCTGCTTCACTCCCCTGCTTTTAATCTTGGATACCTTTTGGGTATTGGATTCCACAAGGGTGCTAAACTTTAGACTCTGCTGTAAAAAAGCATTTTGCACCAGCGAAAAAATAATATGTCCTTCCGGCGAATTGGGATCAAAGCCGCCGTACCGCTCGTTTGTTTTATAGTTAGATTCAAATTTGATGGCTGAATTTTCTCGTTTGGCAACATCCAGATTCCCCTGCGATTTGTGCAAACCCATAAAATAGGTCTCCGAGCCTGCGGCTGAGGTATTCACATTGCTATTGCAATGAATGGAAATAAATAAATCTGCCTTAATTTTATTTGCCATGTGCGGTCGTTCCCACAGTTCCACAAACTTGTCCGTTTTGCGGGTAAACACCACCTGAACATCCTGCAGGCTGTCTTCAATCATTTTACCCAGTTTCAATGAAACCGCCAGCGTAACGGCCTTTTCCCAAATTTCGTTGGCCCCGTTACAACCGGGATCAAGACCGCCATGTCCGGGATCAATAACAATGGTTTTCACCTGTTTTCCGGGCACACGGTTTACCGGCTTGCCCGAAGGCAGCGTCGTAATCAGCAAAAGCAGCAGAAGACCAAAAACAATGCGTCTCATAGGTTACCTTTTATCATAACTTCATAAACCTTGCCAAAATTTTGTAACATTCATCAAAATATTCAAGGAATGGCAAAGTTTTTGTCGAATTTCGCGGTATCCGACGTATGCACAATCATGGCACAGCAAATCTTTTTAAACTTTCATTGTGGAAGGTTTGCATTTTGTCAGCAATAACCGCCGCAATAACGCATACAGAAAGGGTTTCGGGGCAAGTGTCGAATCCTGCCGACACTATTAAAACTACCATTCAAAAACCAAAAAGTGATCTGGATAAACCCATCGTTTATAAATCTGCCGATTCAATTTGGTTTAACATCAAGAAAAATAAAGTTTATCTCTACCGCAATGCTTCCATCGAGTATGGTGAAATGAACTTGACTGCACATTTTATTGAAATCGATTTAATCCGAAAAGAGATTTTTGCCACAGGCGGACCCGATAGTACCGGAAAATACAGCAATTTGCCTGTGCTTAAGGACGGCGGCGACAATTACAAGGCAGACAGTATACGCTACAACAGCAACTCTAAAAAAGGCAGGGTTTATGGCTTAAAGCTTACCCAGGATGAAGCTGTCATTCACCTGACCAAGGTACTGAAACAGGAAGATGGCAGTTTTGTAGGTCAAAGTGGCAAAATCACAACATGCAACGAGGACCATCCCCATTTCTATTTTAATGCAAGCAGAATTAAGGTTATACCCAATAACAAAGCATTGTTTGGTGCTGCAAACCTGGTGGTGGAAGATGTACCGACACCGCTGGCAGTGCCTTTCGGAATTGCTCCGCTAAAAAAAGGTCAGCGAAACGGAATACTCTTCCCGGGATACGGGTACAATCAGTTTAACAAAAGTTTTTACCTGCAGAATTTCGGATATTACATGGGACTGGGTGAATTCGCTGACCTGACGATGACCACCGATGCCTACCTGAACGGAGATTTGCGGCTTGGTATCACCTCCAACTTTGTAAGACGTTACCGCTACAGAAGCAACTTTGGTTTGGGTGCCAGCTGGTTTGGCAATGGAACTGAGCGCAGCAGCCCTGCATTTAAAAGGAATCTGGACCTGAGTATCAGGGGTAATTTCGCCTTTGATCCTAAATATTTACCCGGAATATCCCTGAATGGAGATATCAATATTCAAACCGGAAATTTTAACCGGCTGAATTCAAGGGATATCAATTCAATCAGCAACCAACAGTTTCAGAGTTCAATCAATTTCGGAAAAACATTCTTTCAGAACAAAGTCAACTTTACCGCAGCTGCAAGGCACTCACAAAACACTGCCAACAGAGACTTTCGGCTGGAATTGCCCAGCATGAACCTGGGTGTTTCTTCCCTGACCCCTTTTGCAAGGAAAAACAGCAGCGGAAACAAATGGTACGAACAACTTCGCCTCAGCTACAACATGCA
This sequence comes from uncultured Flavobacteriaceae bacterium, assembly GCA_964431045.1. GTDB lineage: Bacteria > Bacteroidota > Bacteroidia > NS11-12g > UBA955 > RGEC01. The sequence goes on along the minus strand of CAYSIK010000023.1, from coordinate 4,674 downwards.
GTTTAGCAATGTCATCAATACCAAAGACAGCATATTATTCAGCCGCGATTATAAAAAAGCACTGCAAAAGACCCAGAGTGGAATCAGCCACAGCCTGCCCATTAATACCAACATCAAACTTCTCAAAGGCATTGTGAATATGTCTCCGTCTTTTAATTACCGCGAAACCTGGTACCTGAAAGCCACCGATCAGTTCATGGATGACACGGGAGCGATACAAACCCGTGAAGAAAATGGATTTTTCAGGCTCAACAACTGGGATTTCAACACCGGATTCACTACCAACATTTACGGGACATTTCAGCGTACAAACGCCAAAAAAATCAAGGCTATACGCCATACCATCACACCCACCATCAGCATGGGTTATCAGCCTAAAATCAATGCGGCTTTGCGGGGATGGGAAAGCAGCTACACAGACACTGCCGGCAAACAGGTAAGGTACAACCGATTTGAAAAAGGCATATTCGGAGGAGGGCAAAGCCAAACAGAAAGCGGATATGTGGGCATTGGTGTCAACAACAACCTGCAGGGTAAAAAAGTGGTGAGCACCGATAGCAATGGCAAGGAAAAGCTGGAAAAATTCAAACTGATTGATCAGTTGAGTTTCAACACCCGCTATAACCTGGCAGCCACCAAATTCAAATGGAGTGATGTGAGTGCAAATTTCAACACAACTCTCAGAAAAAATATCAATATTACCGCCAGATCTGCTTTCAGCCTTTACCAGAAAGACTCTTTGCTAAAAAACGTGCAACGGTTTTTGTATGAAGACAAAAAAACACCCCTTCGCATGCGCAATGCCGGCATGAGCATTAGTACAAGATTTGGCCCCGAAATGTTTAAAAAGAAACCTGAAAACAAAACGGTAAAAACCAAAGAAAACGGAGAAGATCAGGAGAAAAAAGACATTGTAAGCCGTCCGGATGAATACTTTCATTTTGATATTCCATGGAACGTGGCCCTTACCTATGTATTTGATTACAATGCCGAAGCAAAGTCAAAATTCCAGCGTGTGGGCAGCAACCGCATTAACATCAGCGGCGACCTGAGCATCACGCCTGAGTGGAAAATCGGGTATACGACAGGATACGATTTACACAACAAAGAAATTGCCTCAAGCCAGTTTACCGTGAGTCGAAACCTGCATTGCTGGCAAATTGATTTTAACTGGGTTCCATCCGGTTTTGCCAAACAGTGGACATTCAGCATCAGACCCAAATCAGGCATGCTGCAGGACATGAAACTCAACAAACGGGCATTCTTCAATCCCGTAATGTTCTAAACTTTTATAAACCCTAATTGTTAACTTATATATGACACTCTCCGTAGGACATTCCGCCCCTGAATTCACCTTATTCAACGACCAGAAGAAAGAAATCAGCCTTGCCGACTACCGTGGCAAAAACGTAGTACTTTTATTTGTTCCCCAGGCCTTTACTGGCGTTTGCACAGCAGAACTTTGCCAGATGCGCGACAGCCTGAATGATTACAACAACATGAATGCAGAAATTCTTGCTGTTTCGGTTGATTCTGTTTTCACCCTGGAGAAATGGAAAAAAGACGAAGGTTTCAACTTCAACCTGCTCTCCGATTTTAACAAAGAGGTTAGCCGTGCCTACGGAAGCATCTATGAAGAGTGGATTTTTGGCATGAAAGGCGTTTCCAAGCGCAGTGCTTTTGTGATTGACAAAGACGGAGTTATTCGCTACGCTGAAGTACTGGAAAATCCGGGTGAAATGCCCAACCTTCAGGCGGTGAAAGATACGGTTGCCGCTCTTTAAATCAGTACCAGGATATTTTTATCAATATCCCAAATTATTGGGATTGATTGTTCGTTGTAGTAAATTGCGATGGTGCGCTATTTAATACTCTGTTTTTTCTTAACGGTTGTAACTGCCGTAAATGCTCAGCCTTACAAACTACCTGAAGAAATCAGAACACGGTACTATTACCAGCCGGGCGACAGTGTAATAATTTCCGAAACACCTGTGGCTTCCTTAGTTAAAGTATTAAAAGGCTGGAAATATATATCTCCGGACAGTACCCGGGTAGAACCTACTGAAGGCTTCGACACCATCCTGGCATTATATCATTATGATTATCAGTCCAAGCATGGCGGTTTCTTTTATTTACCAACAGAAATAAGCAATGAGGCCTACCGTAAATTCGTACAATCAAGCCGCAATCCGGCCTTCACACCTGATACCAATTGCTGGATTGGTCATGTAGGCTATAATGAACCTTTTGTTCATTATTATTATCAGCATCCGGCATACAATAAATTCCCTGTCGTTGGTATTTCCTTTATGCAGGCAAAAGCCTATTGCAACTGGCTACAGGACAGTTTAAACAATGCATTAAAGAAGAAAAATATACCGCAGCGCGTAGAAGTAGATTTGCCGAGTTCGGATGAATGGATCCATATTTATTACAGTGGTATTCGGCAGTACGAGCGTAAAAACAATATCAAACTACCCCGACCTACCTACCTCCAGTTTGCCTCACCCGGAAATCAAAACAAGGTGATTTCAGGGCCCTGGTACAGTGCCAGAATGGCCATTATCAAACCCACACGGTTGGATTATTTTGTATTTACTGCAGAAACCAATGGCGTAGCACCGATTGGAGGTGTATATCACATTATGGGCAATGTAGCAGAATGGACCCGAAGTGAGGCTAAAGGCCATCTGTTCAATGAGAAGGAAACTATTTACACTGTAACCGGCCGGCTGGCGCCCAACATATATGAAAACCACAGCCAAAGCACCTTAGACAAATATGTTCGCGGAGAAAAGCTCAATGATTTAATGGTAATTAAAGGAGGTTCATGGCTGGATGACCCTTATTTCCTTCAGCCCGGGGCCTTGTATTTTCACCCTAAAAACAAAGGGCAATCCAACATTGGTTTTAGGCCGATAATTCGGGTAGTGAAGCCTTAAAGCACTTCAATTTCATTGCGCACCAGGTCTTCGAAGGTTTCCCTGCGCCTAATCAGTTTTGCCTCTCCGTTTATCACCAAAACTTCTGCAGGCCTGAAACGCGCATTGTAGTTATTGCTCATGGTAAAACCATAGGCACCTGCATTGTAAATGGCTAGGATATCACCTTCGCGCACTTCCGCAATTTTGCGATCATAACCCAGGGTATCGGTTTCGCAGATATAGCCCACCACAGAATACAGGCGCGGCAAGCCTTCCGGATTACTTACATTTTCTATGCGGTGATAGGCATCGTAAAACATGGGCCTGATTAGGTGATTCTGTCCGCTGTCTACCCCAATAAATACAGTGCTCGTCGTTTGTTTTATCACATTGGCTTTTACAAGCAAAAAACCTGCTTCACTTACGATATACTTACCCGGCTCAAACCAAAGTTCCAATTCTCGGCCATAATGGGCACAAAACTTCTGAAAGGCTTCAGCTATGCGACTTCCAGTATCGGCGATATCGGTAACAATATCACCCTCCTTGTAGGGCACTTTAAAACCACTGCCGAAATCCATGAATTCCAGATCGGGAAAATCGGCAGCGGCCTCAAACAACAATTCTGCGCCGCGTAAAAACACATCTGCATCCAGAATATCGCTGCCGGTGTGCATGTGAAGGCCGTTAATTTTCATTTTGTGGCTCTGCACCACACGAAGTACGTGCCTTAGCTGATAGATACTGATACCAAATTTGGAATCAATATGCCCCACAGAAATGTGGCTGTGACCGCCGGCCATGATGTGCGGATTCAGGCGGATACAACATTTTACACTGCCACCGTAATGGTGCCCAAATTCTTCCAGAATGCTGATGTTGTCTATGTTGATATGCACACCCAGTTTAACCGCCTCTTGTATTTCTTCAAAATCCACACAATTGGGCGTATACATAATCTGCTCCGGCGAGAAGCCAGCCCTTAGACCCAGTTTTACTTCCTGGATACTGACAGCGTCCAAACCGGCCCCTTCATTCTTCAGTACTCGCAGAATATTCACATTATTCAGGGCTTTCAATGCGTAGTGCAAACTCACCTTTACCCCGGGAAAGGCATTTTTCAGCCGGTGGTATTGCGTAATAATCGTATCGGCATCATACACATATACGGGTGTACCAAACTCAGCCGCAATCGTGGTTGCCTGTATTCCTCCAATTTTCATCTTTTGTTTTGTTTACATAAAAAAAGCGGAGATTAAATCCCCGCTTCTTTGTTTGCGAAGATTTTGTCTTATTAAGCTTTCTTTAAATTCTTGGTTTTCTTCAGTCCAAAATCCACTACTACCGGTGTAGCGATGAATATAGATGAATAAGTACCTACAATAATACCCAGTACCAGAGCCAGAGAGAATCCTTTCAGTGCATCACCGCCAAAGAGGAACAGAATGATACACACAAAGAACACGGTAGCTGAAGTTATCAACGTACGGCTCAGGGTTTGGTTAATGGCCATATTGATGAGTTTGTGGTCATCTTTCTCTACACGGCTGTTGCCGGACAAGAATTCACGTATACGGTCAAATACAATTACCGTATCGTTCATTGAGTAACCGATTACCGTAAGCAAAGCTGCAATCAAATGCTGGTCAAATTCCACGGGGAATGGCACCCAGCCGTCCATAATGCTGTAACAAGCAAGAATGAATACCACGTCATGCACAAGTGCAATGGTAGCACCCAAACCGTATGC
>CAYSIK010000022.1:9952-19457 GCA_964431045.1 uncultured Flavobacteriaceae bacterium | reverse complement strand
AAGAAAATAGCTGCCGCGTTGTGGTTGAGCGAAGCCAATACGGACAGACCTTTGAGCCCATCGGGTTCATCCCCGCCGCCGGCTACAGCCACAGCATCCGTCAGTATCGCTTCACCGATCCCAATCCATTTAAAACCAGGGGCTACTATCGCATTGCCATGGAAGAAAATAACGGGCACCGCGTATACACTTCCATCTGCATGAGCAACGGCAATCAGGAGGGTGAAAACACCCCTGTGAAGGTATATCCGAACCCCTCGAAAGGCACCGTGAATATTTATGCTGCGGAAGGCGGTACCTACCAGATTTTAGACATGGCAGGCCGACTTGTAAGGGCAGGTAAATTGGACGGCATCACCCAAATTGATGGGCTGAAGTCAGGCGTTTATACACTCACCATTCAACCGGGCGATGACCGGTACACCCAAAAACTGATGGTGGAGTAAAACAAGGGTAAAAAGCTGCTTATTACACCCTTAAAATCAAAGGGTATGTAAGTATAACCTTATGTAATTCTTTGTATTAGCCTTTAAAAAGCACCCTAAATGGTTTAGGGTGCTTTTTTGTTGGAAGTGTTAGATACGTTTTGTCATGCTACGTTAATTGTCGCCCTAAGCTTGTTGAGAAATTGTCATGCTGAGCTTGTCGAAGCATGGCCATGACCCATTCGACAAGCTAAGGGTGACAAGGCCTTTTAATCCGCAAACTTCACGATAATTACCCCACAAACAGCCATGCTGTGAGGGCAAACATACCCACCATCAGCAGGATGGTAAGGCTAAGGTTTTTCAACTCCGCATTCCACGGTGCACGGGCTTCCGGTGAAGTGGGGGCAGCCTGGGCACTGAGTTCAGTTATTCGGCCGGCATGCCGGGTAAAAAGCAAAACCACCGGTGCATATACCAGCAACAACAACATGGGTTCCGTCAGGTTGGGGCGTATTTGCAGGTTGCCCTCCTCACTCAAAAAGCTGGTGAAGACAAACAGAAAACCCAGCAATAACAGGGCTTTATGGTATACTAGGGACAAGCGCCTGCCCAGTCGCAGGGCCAGCGTATGTTTGCCTGCCTGCCGGTCGGTTTCGGTGTCGCGCAGGTTGTTTACATTCAAAACAGAGGTGCTCAACAAACCCATGCCGATGGCTGCCAGCCAGATCTGGGGCATAACCTTGCCCGCCATAAGGTAAAACGAGCCACACACCGCCACGGGGCCAAAAAACACAAACACCACAAGGTCGCCCAGGCCCGAATAGCCAAAAGCACGCTTGCCCATGGTATAACCCAGCGCTGCCAGTATGCCTAAAATTCCGAGGACAAGAAAAAATCCGAAGGATTGCAAATTGGGCAATGTGAGGTACAGCAATGCCAACCCCAAACCCAGTGAAAGCAGGGCGTTGATGATAATCGCCGTTTTCATTTGCGCCGGGCGGATACTGCCTGATGCCAGGGCGCGGTCTGTGCGGTTGGCTGCGCGGTCGGTGCCTTTGGTAAAATCACCGTAGTCATTGGCCAGATTGCTGAGAATTTGCAAACTCACTGCGGTAAGTGCAGCCAACAAAAAAACCACGCCGTTCCATTTGCCGTGTATGGCGGCCAGTGAAGCCCCCAGGCCAATGCCGCTCACCGCAAGGGGCAGGGTTTTCAGCCTAAATGCTTCTATCCAGGATTTCATAATGAATTACAGACAGGCGGTACGTCCTCCGTCTACCACCACGTTGGTACCGTTGATATAAGCGGCTTTGTCAGAAGCCAGAAAGCAAATGGCGTAGGCGGTTTCCTGTGGTTTGGCAAATCGGCCCGCCGGAATTTCGTGCAGCATTTCTGCCCTCACGGCATCGATTTCAGTGCCGGTCTTCACGCTTTTGTTTTCGATGATGCTGCTGAGGCGCTCGGTTTCGGTGGCGCCGGGCAATACATTGTTTACAGTTATGCCGAAAGCCCCGAGTTCATTGGCCAGTGTTTTTGACCAGTTGCCTACGGCACCGCGGATGGTGTTGCTCACACCCAGGTTGGGCAGTGGCACTTTCACGCTGGTGCTGATAACGTTGATGATACGACCATAACCGGCGGTTTTCATGCCGGGTAAAAAAGCCTGCACAAGATTGTGGTTGTTGAGCAGGTGGTTTTGAAACGCCTCTAAAAAAGCGGAGGATTCTGCGGCATGGGCCGGACCTGCGGGCGGGCCACCGGTATTGTTTACCAGGATATGAACGGTATGTGCAGCGGCAATCCGCGCAGCGGTTTCTGCCACCTGTGCATTGTTGCTAAAATCGGCTATCGCATAGCTGTGGCCTGTTCCGGGAAGTTCGGCAAGGGTCTGTTTGAGTTTATCCTCGTTTCGTGCCAGCAGAATCACATTGGCTCCCGAGGCCGCCAGTTCCATGGCTGCGGCTTTGCCGATGCCGGCGGTGCTTCCGCACACCACCGCGGTTTTGCCTTTGATGTCGATGATCATGGTGCAAAGGTAAGTCAGAGCCGTGGCATTGGAGCAGGCTGGCCATGTTTGGTTATGCGACCCCTCCGGGGTCGGGTGCTGCGCAGGTAGGGACAGGTCGCGACCTATCCCTACCTATCCCTACCTGTCCCTACCTTTGCATAAAATGTCACCATCCCGTTCTCTCCTTCCATACGACGGCGAAGCCATCATTTACCCCGAATGGTGCAGTCCCGGAGAGTCGGGGTTGTTTTTTGAGCAGCTGCTACAGACCTCTGCTTGGCAAAACGATGAAGTGGTGATATTTGGAAAACGGCTCATCATGAGCCGCAAAACCGCCTGGTATGGCCTGCAGCCATTTCGGTATACCTATTCACACGTAGAAAGAACCGCACTGCCCTTTACGCAGGTGCTGGAAGATTTGCGCAAAAAATGCGAAGAAACCACAGGCCACAAATTCAATAGCGCACTCCTGAATTTGTATCACCATGGAATGGAAGGCATGGGTAGACACAGCGATGATGAAGACAGCATTGTGCCTCAGAGCGGTATCGCTTCGCTGAGTTTTGGTACGGAAAGGCCATTTGTTTTTCTGCACAAAAAAAGCCGTGAAAAAATAAACATATCCCTGCCTGATGGCAGCCTGCTGCTGATGAAAGGACTTTGTCAGGAGTGCTGGTGGCACGAGCTACCAAAAACCAGGAAAGTAAGCGGGCCCAGAATCAACATCACGTTTCGGCAGATGAAAACTTCAGATAATTGATCAGTTGTCAATAAAAACAGGATATTCATCCGATTTGTAAAAATTGGCATAAAAACTGCATTTTATTTTGTAGCTAAGTATGAGAAGCAATCACGAAATTGATTACAAGTTGCACGGCGAAGAAATGCAGTGCGTGCAAATTGAGCTGGATCCACAGGAAACCGTAGTGGCCGAAAGTGGCAGTTTTATGTTCATGGATGACGACATCCGTATGGAAACGATTTTTGGAGATGGCTCCAATGCCGGCGGTGGTGGGTTTATGGGCAAATTGTTTAGTGCGGGCAAGCGCCTGATAACAGGAGAAAGCCTGTTTATGACGGCTTTTACCAATGATGGATCCGGCAGGCGGACGGTTTCATTTGCCGCTCCCTATGCGGGAAAAATAATACCCCTGGATTTGCATGAACTGGGCGGAAAAATCGTGTGTCAGAAGGATGCTTTCCTTTGCGCTGCCAAAGGGGTTAGTGTAGGTATTGAATTTCAGCGCAAACTGGGCACCGGATTGTTTGGTGGTGAAGGTTTTATCATGCAAAAACTGGAAGGCGACGGCCTGGCATTTGTGCACGCCGGTGGATACATCATGGAGCGAACACTTCAACCCGGCGAATCCCTGCGCGTAGACACGGGCTGTCTGGTTGCATATACCAAAGACATTGATTACGATATTGAGTTTGTGAAAGGTATTAAAAACGCAGTTTTTGGAGGCGAAGGACTGTTTTTTGCCAAACTTCGCGGGCCTGGAAAAGTGTGGCTGCAAACCCTTCCGGTAAGCCGACTGGCCAGCAGAATTCTTTCCTATGGAATGGGAGGACGCAAAGAAGAAGGATCCATACTCGGTGGATTTGGCAACCTGCTGGATGGTGACTAAAAACAAACAATACAATTGCGCTGAAAACGTTATAAATCAATTCCTATGAAAAACATCATTCTATCCGCTGCGCTGTTATTTACAGCCGCATTAACTGCCCAAAACCCCACAGGCGAAGAAAAACCCTACATTGAAGTGAACGGAAACGGTGAGATGGAGGTAACACCCGACGAAATCTTCGTCGCCATCACCCTGCGGGAAAGAACGGCAAATAAAAAAACCATCAGTGTGGAGGAGCAGGAGCAGAACCTAAAAAACGCCCTGAAGAATCTAAAGGTAGATCTCAAAAACCTTTCTTTGGCCGGGGCAGATGCCGATCTGGTGAGGATAGAATGGCGAAAAAAAGGGGTTATCACCCAAAAGCAATATTCGCTGAAACTGGGCAATGCAACCATCCTGGGTCAGGTTTTTACTGAACTGGACAAACTGGAAATTACCGATGCCTATGTTTCGCATGTGCAGCATTCAAAAATCGACAGTCTGCGCAAGGTGGTGAAAATTATGGCTATCAAATCTGCCAAAAACAAAGCCGACTACCTGCTTGCAGCCATTGGCGAAAAAACCGGGAAGGCGCTCATTGTCAGAGAGAACGACCCATACTATCCACAGCCGGTTTGGACCATGGCGAATGCAAGGATGGACAAGATCGAAAGTACTTCTTCAAATGAAACCTACACCGATCCCATCGACTTTAAAAAGATTAAAGTAACAAGCAGTATTTATGTGAAGTTTGGAATTCAGTAAGGGTTTTATTCCCCTGCTTTTTTCTTCCACTTTACACGGCAGCCAATGGCTTTGGTGAAATTCACCTCAGGGTCTTTGCCGGCCAGCAAGTTGTTTACGGCATCCTCCACATATTTTTTATCAGCGGCGGCTGCATCTTCCGAATTGTTGTCGATGGCGCCTACATATTTTACCACAAACTTCTTTTTCTCTTTCTTCACCACAAACACATGCGGTGTGCGCTCGGCTCCCCACTGCGTGGCCACAGCCTGAGATTCATCGTGCAGGTAAGGAAAAGTAAACCCTTTGTCTTTGGCGCGCTTCTGCATTTCGGGATAGCTGTCATCCGGGTATTGTGCGGCATCGTTGGGGTTGATGGCTACAACTGGATATCCCTGCGCTGCATATTTGTTGTGAAGGGCAATGATACGGTCTTCGTAGGCCACAGAATAAGGGCAGTGATTGCAGGTAAATACCACAATGTAGCCCTTGGCTGATTTGTTGGTGGCCAGGCTCATTTTCTTGCCGTCAATGTTGGGCAGTTTGAAATCCTGTACCATGTCTCCGGGTTTGTAGCCGGATTTTCCGGTGGTAAAAGCCATTGCTGCCATAACAGCAGCAGAAAACAGCAGATTCTTCATGGTTTTATTCTTTTAGGTTTAAAAAGGTTTCAATAAAACGTTTCAGGTCGCCAAATTGTTCAAAGGAATCCTGTTTGCTACCCCGGTATTGACCCGAAGCATACCAGGTTACCGGCAACGCCCCTCCCCAGGTAGAATCCACGGCGTTGATTAGGTTGCCCATATCGGCGGTTTTAATCAAAAGATGTTCGCCGGGTATGTTGTATTCCTTAATTTTCTGAGCCACCCTGGCGGTATCCCTAACCCGGTCGAAGGCTACAAAAACAAAATCAATTTTATCTCCGTACAGGCTGTCGGCTTTTACAAAATGGGGCATTTCCTCCATGCAGGGCTTGCACCAGGTGGCCCAGAAATTGATAATTCTGGGTTTTTCGCCTGTATTAAAACGGGTTAGCAATCCGGCATCGTCCACAATGCTGACCTTCTGGGCATGCAGCCCCAGTGCCGTAAATGCCATTAAAATGAGTACGGTATTACGCATCTTCATTTCGGATAAACAGTTCCACTTCTTCTATTCTGGCACCTTTGGCCTTGGTGACAATAAACTCATACGACCCTTCGCGAATGCTTTCCCTTACCCTGGGTATTTTTCCGCAAATGGAAATTACAAAACCACCCAGCGTGTTGTAGTCACCTTCCGGAAAACCGAGGTCGTATTTCTCATTCAGGTATTCAATTTCGTGGCGGGTTGAAAACAAATAATGACGCGGGCCCAACTCGGTTTCTGTGAGTTGCTCGGTATCAAATTCATCGTCAATTTCCCCAAAAATTTCTTCTATCACATCCTCAATAACCACCAAACCGGCGGTACCGCCAAATTCATCCACCACCACAGCAACACTTCTGCGCTTTTGAATAAAGTCACGGAGCAGATCGTGTGCCTGCATGCTCTCGTTCACAATCAAAACGGGCTTTAAAACATCCTGAATGCGCGAGGGTTTGCCAAACATTTCGCTTTGGTGCACAAAGCCTATAATATGATCTGTGTTTTCTCTATATATCAGTATTTTAGATAATGATGTTTCAATAAATAGTTTATGTAAATCTTCTATGGAGTCTTCGATGTCAAGTGCAATAATTTCGGTTCTGGGTATCATAAAATCCCTCACCCGCACATCGCTGAATTCCAGGGCATTTCTGAATACCTCTGTGTCAATATCCGTGGTTTCAGCCTGCCCGGTATTTTCAAGGGAAACAATATAATTGTCCAGGTCAACTTTGCTGAACATAACGGTATTTTCACTCACTTTGGTGCGGGTGAATAACCGGAGCAATAGGCCACTGCTTTTTTTGGAAAAATAAATGATGGGCCAGAGTAAAATATGCACAAACCGAAAAGGAAGCGCCAGCGAGAAGAGCACCGTATCGGGGTTGATGCGAAACAGACTTTTGGGTAAATATTCGGCGGTAACCAGCACAATAATGGTGCTTAGGATGGTAATCAGTGAAAATTTGAGAAAATGGTTGGGAATGTAAGGTCCCAGCCCCGATTCCAGGATTTCACCCATATAAATACCGTAAATTACCAGTGCGAGGTTGTTGGCCACCAGTACCGTGCTGATAAAATCTGAAGGGGTTTTGAGGTAGCGGCTCAGCACTTTGGCAGTAAAACTGCCTTGTTTGCTGCGCAATTCTATTCGCAGTTTATTGGCCGACAGGAAGGCTATTTCCATTCCGGCAAAAAATCCGCAGGTAATAAGGCAGGCGGCTACAACAACCCAGTTTCCCGTCATATCGGGGGTTTGGGTAATCAAAAGAGACGGCGTGACGACAGGGTCGGGCATTCCAATACGAAGATAGTAAAAAGATTCAGAATTCGGCAGATTGTATGTGTTAAACCGTAATTTCGCAGTCATGAAACGGGTTTTGCTATGCCTGCTCGGACTGGGTTTACAGCCTTTGCTGGCGCAGTTGCCCAATCACGTTTTTAATCAGCAGCCTGCGCCTCCCCGCAGATCCATTGGCTTGCAGGCCGATGTGTTTCCGTTTCTCAAAAACAACGAATATTTCAATGCGCTCAATCCGGGAGAAACCTTTTTTGGGTTTAGAACATCTGTTGCCGGTGTGTTTAACCTGCAGCCGGGTGGCAAAGCCAGACTTACCACCGGACTGCTGATGCAGGAAAATTATGGTGATGCCAACACCATCATCAAGCCTGTTTTTTCACTTTCGCTCACTTCCTACAAGGAATGGAACTATGTGTTTGGCGCCCTGGTTTCGGGAACAAGACACGGAATGATTGAACCTTTGTATAACTACGAGCAAGTGCTCACGCAACCTCTGGAATACGGAATACAGGTGCGCAGGGATAACAGCAAGCTTTTTTATGACGGCTGGCTGGAATGGAGACAGCGGTTCAACGCCGGAAACGGAACACGTGAAATGCTGGTGGCAGGGCAACATATTCAGCCGCGTTTTGCCATGGGTAAAAACACAATGCTTTCGCTTCCGCTTCAAATGGTATTGGTGCATCAGGGGGGGCAGTCGGTAAGCAATCCGCTGCCCGTTAGCACGCGCATTGCGGCCACTGCGGGGTTCCGGTTGGCGGGCAAAGACACCGGCTGGGTAATGGAAGGCTACGCGCTGCAAAGCCTCGACAATTCGCCAAATCCGCAGCAGCCATGGAAAAATGGACATGCGTTTATGGCCAATATTCAAAAGCGTTTTGGCCGCTATCACCGGATTGCCGCTACCTGGTGGTTTTCCCGTGAGTTTACCAGCACATTGGGGAATCCGGTTTTTAACAACGTAAACCTGGGTTACCCTTATGCCAATGCCCACACGCGCCGCATTGCCATGTTGCGGTATGTGTATTCAAGGCCCATTGTGGGAAATAATCTTTGGATTGATGCCCGCATAGAACCACATTATGATTTTGAGCGCGCCGGCGTTGAATTTTCGCACGGTCTCTACCTGCGCTATGTGCGCAGCGGCAGTTTCAGTATACCCCGCATTCCCGGATTTTTCTAATTAGGGTTTGAAGCCCCTGAACGCCCACCTAAAACCTTCTTTAAAGCCGGGTTTCACGGTAGATTTTGTGTGAATTCGGTAAGATAAGCCCCATTCCAGATAGTCGGCCATGCTGAGGTGAGTGCGCATGCGCACCATGGCGGTGAGCGATGGAGAAGCGTAATATTTTACACCCAGTGCCTGATAATATTTGCGTTTGGAATCGTCGGGGCGATAGAGATAAAAGCCCACATCTGCGACCATGCCTACACGGCCCACGCGGTATTCATGCCCCCCGCTGATGGCCAGCTCTGATATTTTATCCAGCCCTGCATTTGGCAATGGCTGAAACTTTGTGTACACGTAAGTACGGTCATAAAAGCCTGTAATGGCGGCTGTCCAGAAACGCCAGGGTTTGTGGGGATACAGCAATTTGAGTTCGGCAACATAGTTAAAAATATTGCGCGGATCATCCATACTCATTTGTTTCTTACCAAAGCGCAATGAGGGCTGCCATTCCACGGTGTTGGGATTTTCGGGGTAGCGGGGCTTATAGTGCTGGTTATTGCCGTCAAACTGTTTCAGGCCCAGAAACAGGCAGGGCATGTTAATGCCCAGGTTGGGTTGTCCAAAGTTGCCGTTGGAATAATGAATCAGCGAGAGGCCCAGTTGTAATTGCTTACGGTCGGAAACGGGGGTTTGCACATACATGGCGGCCTGCATCATGCCATTGAACCGACTGCCGATGGCACGGTTGCGGGGGTTGGTGTATACATCCCACTGCCGCGAAAGCATGCCGACACCGGTGGTGAGCCTGAAACGCAGTGATGTTTTTTCATTGCCGCGGATGCCCGCATCGTAATAGCCAAATAGCGCGCTCACATTGCCATTGATGTCATTAAACATCATGATATGGTTAGCGCCAATACCTGCAAAGGGTTGTAATTGTTTTTTAGCCAGTTCACCGTCTCTGTCAATTCTCCATTCCCGGGCAGCTTCCAGGCCGAGTACGTGGCTGCCCATGGCCTGCATGTCTTCATGGTGTGCTGCAAGAAAACCCGGATAGGCCCGAAAAGACCAGGCATGCTGTGCACGTAACGAACAAAAAAGCAGGAGTAAACTTAAGAG
>CAYSIK010000022.1:0-9941 GCA_964431045.1 uncultured Flavobacteriaceae bacterium | reverse complement strand
TTTGCCTTTCGTTTTTCTCGGTGGCCAAAACCATTTTACTCCCCAAATTGGCGCCCACCTGCATCACATCTACCAGATCCTGCACGTAGGCCTTGGCATCGGCACGAAGCACTACCACCAATCCGGCGTCTTTGCTATTGGGATCCTGATACTGATCGCGAAGGGCTTTCAATTTGCTTTCCAGTTCTTCGTAGCTTACTTCCTGCTGTTCGATAAACACCTGCAGGGCATCGGGATTGGCAGGATCGCGTCTTACGGTAAGCGGTATGGATTTAGGGCTTACGGTACTGGTGGTTTTTGCCTGGGGCAGCATCACCTTGATTACGTTGGGATTGGCCAGGGTACTGGCAATAAGGAAGAACAGCAACAGGAAGAACATAATATCGTTCAGTGACGATGATTCTACCTCTGCTTCTTCGCGTTTGCGTCTTCCTATTTTCATGATGTTGGGGCTAAACCGTTAATTAAAAGTTGGATTTGTTCAGCAGTTCCAGGAAAGCCAGGTTTTGTTCCTGCAGGCGCTCTGCGAAGCGGTCTATCTTGCGGATGTACATCTGGTAGCCGAAAAATGAGATAATACCCACCAGCAGACCGGCAAAACTGGTTACCATTTTCACATACAGACCACCGGAGATAGCGCCAATGCTGAGGTTGTTGTCTACGCTGATGGCATAAAATATATTGATTACACCCCAGATTGTTCCTACAAAGCCGATCATGGGTGCCAGGCGGCTAATCAGACTGAGCATATTGAGGTTGCTCTCCATGGCGCTGAGTTCCACATTGGCACGGGTTTCCATGGCACTTTCAATTTCACGCATATTGCTGCCCAAAAAACGCAGGCCTGTTGCAATCACCTGAGCCTGGGCGGTAGGTGAGTTAGCACAGTAGGCAAGTGCGCTGTCTGGACGGTTTTCCTTGAGATGATCCTTCACCACATTCATCAGGTTAAAATCCATTTTGGCGCGGCCGCTGATATACATGTAGCGTTCGATAAGAAAGAAAATGGTCGCCAGCAGGGCGATGGCCAGAAATATCATTGTGACACCACCCTTTACCATAATTTCCAGAATGGGTGCTGAAACGTGCTCGGCGTTTTTGGCGGCGGTTGCTACTGCCTTTGCGGTGTCGGTTTGAAGAAGTGTGATTAGCAGATGCATGATTTAGGTAGTGCGAAAAAAAGCAATATTTATGGTTTAACGATAAAGCGCACCGGAAAATTATCCCCAGTGTTTGTTTTTTCGGTCGCCAAGGTTCAATTCATATTGTCAAGTTCCGCCACACCCCCGCTGATGATGTACTTGGTCCAGTGGCTGCTTTCTGCATTCACGGGTTTGATTTTGCTTTTCTCCACCACCAGCATTTCTCCGCTAAAACCGTAGCTGTAAGGCAAATACACGGCACTGTGACCGGGCATGTCAATGATTTTCATGTCTTCCTGCGTAATGAACCCCATTCGGTAAATACCCTCTCCGACACATACCACAACCGGTTTGGTAAATTTCTTTTTATCGCCCACAAAGGCCTCGGTCATGTCTTTGGTGGTACCGAAAATAAAACTGAGTCCGGGGGCTTTTTCAATGATTCCTTCAAAAAAATCGAGGATTTGCCTGGCTACCACACCCCGGGTGATAAAGCCAACCGTCAGGATGACGGTCAATACCAGCAGTGTATAGAAGAAAAATTCCTTGCCACTGATATCGCGAAGGTGGAGCAGTCCCGTTACCATATTCACGAGCCATCCGATAATAACCACAGTAAGTACTATGGGCAGCAATACCAGCAAACCGCGCAGAAAATAATTAATGAGCATGCGCCAGGTGCTGCGTGCTTTTCGCTGATTGTCACTTATGGAAAAAAGGTTATTTGTTTGGTTCATGATTGCAGGGCTTGTAAATCTTTTCCTATGTCTTTGCGGTAAAACTTGCCTTCATATTGCACGGTTTCTGCGGCATGCAGAGATATTTCCGCGGCCATGGCAATGTTCTCAGCCAATGATGTGATGGCCAGCACCCTGCCGCCGTTGGTAACCACGCCGTTGTCGGTCTGTTTGGTTCCGGCATGAAAAAACAGGGTTTGGGCGCCGGGAGCGGGGATGTGCATGGGTTTTCCCTTTTCAATGTCGCCGGGGTAGCCTGCCGATACAAGAAAAACCGTAGCCGCTGTGCGCGCATCCATTTCAAAAGGCAGCTTATCAAGACCACCATGGGCAATGGCCAGGGCAAGGTCTTTCATGTTCACACGCAGTCGCGGAAATATGGCTTCGGTTTCCGGATCGCCCATGCGGACGTTGTATTCTATTACTTTGGGCTCACCATTGCAGTTCATCAGTCCCATAAACAGAAACCCTTTGAACGGATGGCCTTCTTTTTTAAGGCCTTCAAACGTAGGAATGGCGATGCGTTCGGCTACTTTTTGCATGAAAGTTTCATCGGCAAAGGGAACGGGGCTGATGGCACCCATACCACCGGTGTTGGGGCCGGTATCTCCTTCACCGATGCGCTTGTAGTCTTTGGCACTGCCCAGCATACGCCAGGTTTCGCCGTCGCTCACCGCAAAACAGCTGATTTCGATGCCGTGTAAAAATTCTTCAATCACAACGGTATTTCCGGCGCTGCCGAAACGCGCATTCGTGATCATGTCGTTCAAAACGGTTTCTGCTTCGGCAATATCTTCGGTAATGATGACCCCTTTTCCGGCTGCCAGCCCGTCAGCTTTGAGCACGTAGGGCGGTTCAAGAGAGTCCAGAAAGGCTTTTCCTTCGTGCAGGTTTTCGGCCGTGAAACTCTTGTATGCTGCCGTAGGGATATTGTGGCGCATCATAAAAGCCTTGGCTAAATCCTTGCTTCCCTCTAGCGTGGCTGCGTATTGATCGGGGCCGGCCACGGCAATGCCATGGAGTTTCATAAAATCAACAATGCCGGCCACCAGCGGATCCTCGTTTCCGGGCAGTATGAGGGAAATGTTTTTATCGCGGCAAAAGGCCAGAACAGCTTCAAAATCGAGGGAATTGAGGTTTACATTCTCACCGCATAAAGCCGTGCCGGCGTTGCCGGGCGCGATGTACAGTTTACCGGTGTTGCCGGACTGTGAAAGTTTCCATGCAAATGCGTGCTCTCGGCCACCGGAACCCAGCAACAGGATATTCATGCTGCAAATTTACGCGGGGAAACGGCTACTGTAACTGATATTTTGACGAATTGATGGTGTTTGCTGTTGCAGATTAATATCCAAACAAGGCATCCAGCCCCAACTCGGTAACTTTCCCGTATTTCTCCAGGTCTTTGCGGCTGATTCTTTCCTTGCTGGCAACCACACACAGCGCCCATTTGCGATTGCTGATATGGTTTTTGTGAAACGCTTCAATATCTCTCAGCGACAGCGTGGGCAGGGCTTCGTACAGCGCTTTGTTGGCATCGGTATCCTGCCCTTTTTTGCGAAGGCTCATAAAGGTGCTCAACAAGTAATCTTCGGTTGTGCGGGAGGTTTCGATGCGGTTCTTGAGGCTTTCCTTGGCCAGGGCAAATACGTTGCTGTCTGCAGGCATTTGGGTAAGCAATTCATTCATGGCCGCGATGGCATCGTGAAATTTGTCGGCCTGGGTGCCTATAAATGCCATGCTGGTGCAATATTCATCTTTTTCATCCGGGATGCTGTATCCGGCGTAGGTGCTGTAGGCGAGTGCTTTGGCTTCACGGATGTTCTGAAACACCACGCTGCTCATATCGCCACCGAAATACTGGTTGAAAGCAGCGGCAATGGGTTCGTCTGCCGCATTGTAGAGCACATCGCGGTTTAACCAGAATATACTGGCCTGAACCTGTTTGTAATCGGCAAAAAACACCTCATTTTCTTTGTTTTCGCGGGGAATGAATTTCTTGGCGGGTTTGGTTTTGGCGAACGATTTGGGAGCGCCGTGAATGTCCAACAGCGTGGTCAGCAGTTTACCCTGATCCCGTTGACCGTAATACAAAACCTCATGTGAATACGATTTCATGCCTTTTAATTGGGCAATGAGGTTTGCAGCCGTCAGTTTTTTCAGTTCTGCATTGGTGAGAATCCAGCGGGCCGGGTTGTCGGCTCCGTAGATGGCATACGAGTTCAGACGACCGCTAATGGCCCTGCTGTTGAGTTTGCTGTCTTCACGCTTTTTCAATTCCCCTTCCACCATGTCTTTAAATGCCTTTTCATCGGCAACAGGATTGTTCAGTAAGCCTTCCACGATGCGCAGTGCCTGCTCAAAATTTTCTTCGGGGCCCGTCAGCGAAACATACGTTTCTTCATCGCCTACGCTGGTGTAGAAATTGCATCCCAGCGTATACATTTTTTTGCTGATTTCTTCTGCATTCATCCCGGGAATACCGGCATAACGAATGTACTGCATTGCCAGTGGCAGCGACTTGTTGTGGTTTTTGCCAAAAGCATACACATATGACATGGCAAACAAGCGGTTTTCGGTATTTTTAACATAGTGCACCGAAAGATCTGTTTTGAGGCGCAATCCGGCCGCTTTACCCAGTCCGGTATGCACAATTCCATCTTTCAGGTTGGCAAAAACGGGTGCGATAGTAGAGGTCTCTTCCTGCAGCCATTCGGTTACGAAAGAGCTTTGTTTGTCGCGGTTCAGTTCCACACTGCTAATCTCGGGTTTGTTGATTTTGGAAACCGTGCTGTCTGTGCCACGGCGTTTGAATACTTCTACACGCTCACGGTCCAGAAACTCCTTGGCAACTTCCATGATGTCTTCACGTGTGAGTTGCTTCATGGCCCAGAATTCATTCCATTGCTTTTGGTAGCCGAGGCCGCTGATATAGCTTTCCATTAGGAAAAATCCGCGGTTGGAATTTTCTTTAAATTGCTGCAGTCGGCTGATTTCTTCATTGAGGATAATGGCCTTTACCAGGCTGTCATCAAATTTGCCGTCGCGGATCAGTTCCATTTGTGAAATCAATAAATCGCGCACCTGTTCGAGTGTCTGGCCTTCTCTGGGTTTGCCGGTAAGCTGAAACACGCTGTAGTCGTTGAGCGTATTTACACCGCTGTTGGCGCTCAGCACTTTCTGTGCTTTCACCAGATTCAGGTCAATAAGACCTGCGCTGCTGTTGTTTAGCAGCAGATCAATCAGTTTGGCAGCCCTGGCTTCTCGGGTGCCGGCACCGGGCATGCGGTAGCCGATGGTAACCCATTCGGCATCGGGGCCTACCACATCGAACTGACGGGGGGCACCATGGGGCATTTCTCCTTCAAATTCATATGTTTTCACCGGCTTGGGCTGCATCCAGGCAAAGTGTTCGGCAACGCCGTCTGCAGCAAGATCCGGATCAAAATCACCGGCCAGGATGATGGCCATGTTGTTGGGCACATAATAGGAATTAAAGTAATCGCGGATTGCTTTCAGGCTCGGGTTTTTGAGGTGTTCCACCGTACCGATGGTGGTTTGCAGTCCGTAGTTGTGTTTTTTAAACAACTCTCCCATGAGTTTGTCTTCCACCTTTTCACCATCGCGGTCCAGGCTTATGTTCTTCTCTTCATAAACGGCTTCCAACTCTGTATGGAAAAGGCGCAGCACCGGGTTGCGGTAACGCTCCGATTCCAGTTCCAGCCATTTGTGAAACATGTTGCTGGGAACATCGTTGATATACACCGTCATTTCATTGCTGGTAAAGGCGTTGGTGCCTTCAGCGCCCATGGCCTGACACATTTTGTCAAATTCATTGGCGATGCTCCATTTGGCCGCAAGTTGGCTCACACTGTCAATGCGTCTGTAAATCGCTTTTCTGGCCACATCATCCTTACTTTGATTGTATTGCTCATACAGGGCATCAATCTGGTCCAGCAGGGGTTTTTCTTTGCTCCAATCAAGGGTTCCGTAGCGATCGGTACCTTTAAAAAGCATGTGCTCCAGGTAATGCGCCAGTCCGGTATTGTTGGCGGGGTCGTTTTTACTGCCGGTGCGCACGGCCACCATGGTTTGGATGCGCGGTGTGCGGGTGTTTTTACTGGTGATGAGGGTAAGACCGTTTTTGAAAGTATAAATACGCACATTCAGCGGATCGCCTTCAAATTTGCGGACGGTCCATTTTTCGGTTTTTTCCTCGCTGTAGGTGGAAACGCGGTCCTGTGCAAGCAGGGCATAACAGGCCAGAAACAGGAAACTGAGTGAAAAGAGTTTTTTCATGGTCAGCGAATTTACCTTAAAAATGACAAAAGCCCTGCTATGTTACATATGCTTCGATAAAAAGGCGCTGTATGACGACCATCTTTGCTCATTTAGTGTCATTTTTAATATCTTTGAATTGCGATGAGAACCGGAATAAACAGTTTCCTTTTGTTGATATTCCTTATGGTTTTGCCAGAATGGGCGCGGGCTCAGGGCGGAAATATCCGAAAGCAAATACGTAAAGGAAAAGTGCTCGAAAAACGGTTCAGCGAATCCCCCGCGCCACCGGCACCGGATTACACCAACCTAAATAACTGGGCGGCGCATCCCGATAAAAAGGACCCCTCGGATGAGGTTCCCAAAAGCCTTGCGGGCAAAGAAAACCAACAGGACGCCGATGTATTTTTCATTCACCCCACCTCCTACACCGGCAACAGCGGCGATTCCTTCCGCTGGAATGCCGATGTAAGAAATGCAAAAATCAACCGGGAGACCGACAATGGCGCCATTCGTTTTCAGGCCAGTATTTTCAATGCCCGCTACCGTGTGTTTGCCCCGCGATACCGGCAGGCGCATTATTATAGTTTTTTAACACACAACCTTTCCGACAAAAAACAAGCCCTGGACCTGGCCTACACCGATGTCCGCAAAGCCTTTGAATATTACCTTGCGCATCACCGCAACGGCAGGCCTTTTCTGATTGCCGCGCACAGCCAGGGCACCATTCACGCTCACCGGATTTTACGCGAATTTGTGGAGGGAAAACCCCTGCAGCAGGATTTTGTAGGTGCCTACCTGCCCGGAATGCCGGTTCCGGCAGATTCCTTCATGCTGCTCAGACCCTGCCAAGACAGCGCCGATTATGGCTGCTGGACCAGCTGGCGCACATGGCGTTATGGCTACGAACCCACAAGGTTTGCCGCTGTTTGTCATAACCCTGTTTCCTGGACCACAGACACGGTTCAGGTAGATAAGTCCAAACATAAAGGGGCGGTGCTGAGGGATTTTAAAAAAACAAGACCCCGGCTATGCGATGCCAAGGTTTACCATGAAGTATTGTGGGTGCATCGCCCCCAATTTCCGGGCAGCCGCCTCATCAAAAATCCCAATTATCACATTGGTGACTTCAACCTGTTTTACCTGGATGTGCGGGAAAATGCCGCTCTGCGCCTGCAGTCTTACCTCAACAGGAATACGGCACAAAAAAACGAGAACGCCGCCCCAAAATAATCCTATTCCTTACTTTTGCAGGGTGCATACGGTCTATCTGTCAACCGGATCCAATATGGGCAACCGCGCGGAATTTCTCGCCCGGGCCGTAGAGGAAATTACCCAATTTATCGGGCAGATTGAGGCATTTAGCAGCATCATAGAAACAGCACCCTGGGGCAAAACAGATCAGCCCGCATTTCTGAATCAGGTTTTGAAGATAAAAACACGTTTTCCTCCCTTTTTTCTGATGGAAAGCTTGCTGGACATCGAAAAAGCAATGGGCCGCAACCGCACTGAAAAATGGGGCCCCAGGATTATTGACATAGACATTCTGTTTTTTAACAACCGCATCATCAACGAAGAAGTCCTGTGCATTCCCCATCCACACTTGCATGAAAGGGAATTTGTGCTAAAACCCATGGTGGAAATTGCCCCTGATTTTGTACACCCTGTTTTGCAAAAAACCATGTCTGAACTGCTACAGGAACTCAACCATGCCTGAGAACCTGCCCCCGTATCTGTTTCCCCCGGTATCGTGGTTTTTAAGTGGAATTAAAAACGGTGAAATCCGCGTGGCTGTGGGCGGTAATTTCGAGAAACAAACTTTGCGCTCCCGGTACGTTATTGCGGGCCCCAACAACCTGCAAACCCTTTCTGTTCCTGTGGTTCATGGCAGTTCCAGGTTGCTGTCAGAAACCCGGATCAGTGCCCAAAACCCTTGGATTAATGAGCATATACGGGCAATTAAAAGTGCGTATGGCAATGCCCCGTTTTTTGAGTTTTATGATTACCGTATTTTGCCTTTGCTAAACGCAGAAACCACATCACTTAAAGAGTTGATTATTCAGTCCATCCAAATTCTTCACCGGGAATTAAAATGCCAGGTGCCGCTTGTGTTTGAAGAGGAATGGCATTATTGCGAACCGGAACATCAGATACCTGCTTATCCGCAGGTTTTTGATGACCGGCATGGATTTCGGGCGGAGGTAAGTGCACTGGATTTATTGTTTAATCTGGGTCCGGAAGTGGCAGATTATTGGGATGATTTTCTGAAGTCGGTGTAATTTGTTTTCGGAAGGGCGTGCCATAATCGCCCCTCAGGGTATCTGCCTGATGAATGAACAATAAAAAAAGAAGGGTAAAAAATATCTGAAGTATTACTAAAAGTAATGTACTGTATTTAAATGTTCTGGAAACAATTAAAGAAAGTAAAACAGCTGCAAAAGGAAGTGCGCCAATCATGTAATGGGAACGCACGGGAATCCCCGATAGGGTAATTAGCACTCCCGGTATAATCACAAAGGCAAACAACAGAAAACCGATGGGATGCGAGGGTTTTATTTCCGAAAATCCGGTTTTGATGGTTTTGTAGATTCCGAATAACACCAGTCCGGCAATTACACACGCAATGATTAGCGGTAAGAAAGTTCCGGCAGGAAATGCCGTAAAGGTTTTCCATTCGCCAGCAGCGAAATAATACATATTGAACCCCGGCGTGTCGGTAAGAAGCCGCAGCCAGTATTCCAGTTTTAGGATATTGCTGAGGTGAGAAATACCACCCCCCCCATTAAAAACTGCCAATACCCACGGTATACCGGGCAAGGCAGCCGGTATGGCTCCGGCAAAAAGCCACAGCCATTGTATTCTGGTGAATTTTTTGAAAAGCAGATTTGCCAGTAAAAATCCACCGGCATAGAAAAAGCCGCTCAGGTGCAATTGTCCGGCGAAAGCGCAGAAAATGCCCGTCAGAACAAGGGCAAACCAATGGTGTCGGTGCAGGTATCCCCACCACAGTGCAGCTATAAACACAGGCATCAGATCCTGTGCCCAAATTTTGCGGGCAAACAACACCGGCATGAGGGAAACAGCGTAAGCAGCCAGCCCCCACAGCAAGGAGGTTTTCACCGGATCTTCATATTTCAAAGCACAATACACCATCAGCGCCAGTGCCAGCACATTCAGCCACTGCACACCCATGGCCATAAACAACGGTGTGGGATGAATACCATACAACAGTGCAAAGGGCCAGATGCTAAAGCCCGCATTGGGCAACCCGGCGCCGGAGGGCATTCCCATCAGCGGAAGTCCGTTTTCCCATGCATCACCCGCCAGCCGAAACATTTCCTGCTCGTCGAATTTCCACTCCATGTCTGCAGGCCAGATGCAGCGCAGAACCGCACCGGTGATGACAATGAGCCATGGGAAAATTGCCTTTTTCAACGCATGCGATATTAGCCTTGATTGGCGTAAAAAGCCAAGCCCGACGAAAAAATAAGCATGCAGTTGCGCCGGAGACGTAACTTTGAACTCCGTAAAATCGCTTTACCTGTATGTACCTAACCCTGGATATCGGCAATACGCGAACCAAATACGTCCGTTTTTCGGACGAAGGGATCGTGCTGGAATCCGGGTATTGCGATGCCCTGCCCGACACCATAGGTTGCAAGGCACTTGGGGTGGCCAATGTGGGTGATACCCATGTGGATTTTACAGACATTTCGGTTCCGGTTTTGGAGATCAGCCATAAGGCAAAACTCACCTTTTCGATTGCGTATCAAACACCGGAAAC
>CAYSIK010000021.1:0-20094 GCA_964431045.1 uncultured Flavobacteriaceae bacterium | reverse complement strand
GGTTTCTTTCTTGATATCCTTATCCTTCTTAGCCGGATCTGAAGTCTTTTTCCTTTCTTTATCTGATTCCCTGGCAGCCTTCTCCAGCAGTTGAATTGTTTTTTGCTGTTCGCGAATCATGCTGTCTTTCTGAATCAGCTGTTTACGCTGAAACTGAATGGTATTTTTAGAATCTTCAGAGGCATTTTCAAGCTGGTTAATTTTCTTTATCCAGTCTGCCACCTGGCTCTGCTGTTTCAACAAACCTGCTTCCAGTTCCTCAATGGTTTTCCTCGATTTCTGAAGTTCCAAACGCAGCTCTTCATTGATATTGATAAGATTATCAGCCACATTGCCACCATCAGATCCGGATACCGCATTTTTAAATTGCTGAAGCTTTAACAATTCTTTTTCCAGCGCCAACTTATCTGTATTGGCCTTTTCAAGCTCGATTTCCAGTTCATCTACCCTGGCCACAGCCTCTTGCGATTGTTTCAGCAATACACTGTCTGCTTTGTAATTCAAACCGGTTTGGTCTTTCAGCTGGTTTTCCAGTTCCGCAATGCGTAAATCCTTTTTTTGAATTATTTCCTTGAGCCTTACAATGGCGAGGCTAAGGGATTTACGGTCATCGGGATAGGCCGAGGCTGCCTCCGGAACAGAAGATGCCTCATCGTCTATTTTTACAGCTATCTTTTTATAGATAACCTTGCTTTCCGGACCTACATAAAGGCCAATCCAACCTTTGGAATATTCAATTTCGGTAAATGAATGAACATATATC
Source organism: uncultured Flavobacteriaceae bacterium (assembly GCA_964431045.1). Classification (GTDB taxonomy): domain Bacteria; phylum Bacteroidota; class Bacteroidia; order NS11-12g; family UBA955; genus RGEC01. Next base: position 19,331 of record CAYSIK010000021.1, on the reverse strand, counting down.
CCATTGATATAAACGTCGTAAACCTTATCATTGGTTTTGACCGACAGTGTAACAATATCACCCTTTATCTTTTTGGAAGGTTTTCGCCAGCCACCGTTGGGCTCATTCACAGGCATGATACGGTGGGAAGCGGCACGGCGTATTCTGAATTGTTTTTTACGGTTTACCTCAACAATCAATGCCCCTGCTCCGTCCGGCTGGGCCTGCAGCACCAGTCCCGCTGAATTCTCAACACTGCCTTTTCCATCAAAAACAAACTGCAGAGAAGCCTCAAATATTCTAAATTCCTGAACCTTGAGCGGAAAAATAAAAAAACCGGTTCGCTTGCTTTTGCGCCAAACTTCAAATCCTTCAGAAGAACCAATAAAAAAATTATCCGCTGTGGATTGCTGCGCCCAGGCATTGTCAAGCTTTTGAAAATTATCCTCCCACAAAAGCTTCATGAAATCTTTGGTAACCTGCTGTGTATGCGCAGGGTAAAAAAAGCAGAGCAGGCTGAAAAGGCCGATAATTTTCCTCATCTTTGCGGGAAGAAAGGCAAAGTTAGACCAAAAAATCTGACTTCAGCACCGTTGTGAAAAAACTGACCACCGCATACCGTTTTTTAATCACCGCATTTCTTGCGGTAATTACATTCCTGTTTTCCTGTAAAAACGATTTGGATATCAATGCCAACTGGAAAGAAACAATTGTGGTGTACGGCATGCTGAACGCGAATGACAGCGTACAATTCGTCAGAATCGCAAAGGCATTCCTGAACGAAAATACAGGCGCACTGCAGGTGGCCAAAATCAGCGACTCATTGTACCTGGATTCAGCGGTAGTTACGCTGCGCGCTGCTGACAATAGTTTTTCGGACAAACTGACACGGATTTGGAATATTCCCAAAGATTCGGGATTGTTTGCCAACGATATCAACCCTCTTTATCGCATCAGCACATCAGGTTCAAGAACCCTGAATCCCGTTAAACGCTATATCCTGGAGGTGTTTAGCCCCAAATCCGGTAACACCGTAAAGGCAGAAACAAACCTTGTTGGGCCGGCAAACATACTTTCTCCTTCCAGAGATTCTAACCGCAACCTGGCAGTAACGCCCGAATATCTAACGGTCAGCATCAAGGCCGGACAAAACAGTTTTGCCTACGACATCAAGCTGGATATAACCTACGATGAATTTCCTGTGAATGATACATTCAAAAAGACTACTAAAGTAGCAACCTGGAATATGCTCACCAATGCATCAGCGCTGGGAAACAGCAATATGCTCTACAAAATTCCGCGCCTGGCTTTGTTGCAGTTTTTGCGCAATACCATTACGGCTGATCCCGGACTTTACCACCGAATGAAATTTGCCGGCATGCGGGTATATGGTGGCAACCAGCTCTTATCTGATTACATATCGGTTAATGAGCCTTCCATTGGCATTGTGCAAAAACAAGCTGAATTCAGCAATATTCAGGGGGGTATAGGACTTTTTGCCAGCCGTTGCATTCAGCGCATAGACAAGGTTAAGTTTGATGGCGGATCCATCCTGTTTATGAGAAACAACATCGAAACCAAGCCGCTCAACATTCTGCCATAAAATCAGTCTTACTGCCATTTCGTCATATGAAAATGCCATTTTAGGCATTGGCATTTTTGTTGTTTCCTATTGGCTAAACTGAAATCATGAGTAAAATTATAGGTATTGATTTAGGCACCACCAACAGCTGTGTTGCCGTACTGGAAGGAAACGAGCCCGTTGTGATTGCCAACAGCGAAGGCCGCCGCACGACTCCGTCCATTGTTGCTTTTCTGGATGGTGGTAACGGAGAGCGTAAAGTAGGGGATCCGGCAAAACGTCAGGCCATTACAAACCCCCGTCACACCGTTTCATCGATTAAGCGTTTTATGGGTGAGAAATTTTCCAATGTGGAGTCTGAAACCGGCCGTGTGAGCTATGAAGTGGTCAAAGGCGACAACGATACACCCCGCGTTAAAATCGGAGACCGCACCTACACTCCCCAGGAAATCAGCGCCATGGTGCTTCAGAAAATGAAGAAAACTGCCGAAGATTTTCTTGGACAGGAAGTAACCCGCGCCGTTATTACTGTTCCTGCTTATTTTGACGACGCACAAAGACAAGCCACCAAAGAAGCCGGTGAAATCGCAGGCCTTAAGGTGGAACGTATCATCAACGAACCTACCGCAGCGGCCTTGGCCTACGGTATGGATAAAAAAGGTCAGGATATGAAAATTGCCGTGTATGACCTGGGTGGCGGAACATTCGACATCAGCGTGCTGGAACTGGGCGATGGTGTTTTTGAAGTAAAGAGCACAAACGGTGACACCCACCTTGGTGGAGATGACTTTGACCAGGTGGTAATCGACTGGCTGGCCGAAGAATTCAAATCTGAGCAAAACATGGATTTACGCAAGGACCCAATGGCCCTGCAGCGCCTGAAAGAAGCGGCTGAAAAAGCTAAAATTGAGCTGTCAAGCAGCACCGAAACCGATATCAACCTTCCTTATATCACCGCCATTGACGGTGTGCCTGCCCACCTTGTTCGCAAACTCACCCGCAGCAAGTTTGAACAACTGGCCGCCAGCCTGATACAGCGCACACTTGAGCCCTGCAAAAAGGCCCTTTCCGATGCCGGAATGAACCCTTCTGATATCGATGAGGTAATTTTGGTGGGTGGTTCTACCCGCATCCCTGCCATTCAGAAACTGGTTGAAGACTTTTTTGGAAAAGCTCCCGGCAAAGGTGTAAACCCCGATGAGGTGGTTGCCATTGGTGCAGCACTTCAGGGCGGCGTACTTACCGGTGAAGTAAAGGATATACTTTTGCTTGATGTTACCCCGCTAAGCCTGGGTATCGAAACCATGGGAAGCGTGTTTACCAAAATGATTGAGTCCAACACCACCATCCCAACCAAGAAAACCGAAGTATTCAGCACTGCGGCAGACAACCAGCCTCAGGTGGAAATCCATGTACTGCAAGGTGAAAGACCCATGGCACGCGACAATAAAACCATCGGTAAATTCATTCTGGACGGTATTCCTCCCGCACCCCGCGGCGTGCCCCAGGTGGAAGTGACTTTTGACATCGATGCCAATGGTATCTTGAGCGTAAGCGCCAAAGACAAAGCCACCGGCAAGGAACAGAAGATCAGAATTGAAGCCAGCAGCGGTCTTAGCAAGGAGGATATCGAAAAAATGAAGCAGGAAGCCCAGGAAAATGCCGAGGCAGACAACAAACGCCGTGAAGAGGTGGACAAGTTGAACGCCGCCGACGGATTGATTTTCAGCACCGAAAAACAACTGAAGGAATACGGTGATAAAATTCCTGCTGAAAAGAAAACCGCTATTGAAACTTCACTCGAATCGCTGAAAAAAGCCCACGAAGCCAAAGATCTGGCCGCCATTGAAACAGCCACAGCCGAACTCAGCAAGGCTTGGGAAGCAGCCAGCCAGGATATGTATAATGCCGCCAATCAGGCAGGTGAAACAACAGGAACAGAAGGCGCGGGCAAAAGCGAAAATGACGGCAAGGTAGAAGATGTTGACTTTGAAGAGGTCAAATAAATTTTTCATATTGTTTGTAAAAGAAAGGTCGGCCCTGTGCCGGCCTTTTCTTCTTTATATTCGCAAGAAATTGAGACGCAAATTCGTTATGGCTACAGGCATGAAAAATATTGGAACCGCATGGCTGTGCATCGCTTTGCTGGCCGCCTGCCAGTCGGGCAAAAAAGAAAAATCGGAGGTTGAGGCTAATCAGCAAAAGGCAGATTCACTGGCACTGATTCTGCCACTGATTCAAAACGATCCTGTGGCGCTCAAATCGCTGGATTCCATCCCGCTGCCGCTCCTTAAAGACACCGTAAATAAGGATGAGAACGGTAAAGACAGCCTCAAATTTGCGCGAACATTCCAGCTTGCAGCCAACCGCATGTGCAAGGCAGAGAAAGACAAAGATTACACTGAAATTTCCACTTTCACACCCCCAGCCATCATTAAATTTTATAAAAGCAGGGAAGCCTACATTGAACGCATGAAAATGAGCGATGAAGAGAGACCTGTTTATGAAAAAATACTGGCAGGACCGGTTCAGCGCATTGCACCAGCCACCGATGATAACGGATTTGCTGCGGCTTGGTACTGCCTCATGCCGGTGCGCAGTTACCGCAAGGATGCACAGGGCGGTGATGTAGTAGATGTATCATGGCTGGGCGGTCAGTGCGACATAAAAACACAAACGGTTTATTTTGTGAATGTCACCGGGCTTAGCCGCGACAAAATCATGCAGGTTATGCCCGACCTTGCTTTCGTTTTAGATAAAAAATAAAGCCGACCCATTCGGATCGGCTTTCGTTACCATTTTTGGATAATTTTTTATTCTGCCTTGGCAGTAAGGCGAATTTTGCGACGTGTGGTTTTTTCTTCCTTCACTTCTGTAAAAGATTCAAGACCTGTAATGCTCTGGTCCACGAGCAGACGACCACAATGTTCGCAGTCGATGATGCGGATGTGCGCACGGATATCACTGTGGCGCTGAGGTGGGATTTTGGAAAAACAACCACCGCAACTTCCGCGGAGAATAGGAGCAACTGCAATACCGTTGCGCATGTTCTCACGAATGCGGTTATAAGCCCTTTTCAGGCGCTCATCCAATGAAGCCTCAGCTTTTTCACGGTCGGCAAAATGCTTCTTAATTTCATCTTCGTTTTCTTTTTCGATTTCAGACAATTCGCTCTGCTTGAACTCAAGGTCTTTGCGGCGGTTTTCGAGATCTTCTGAAGTCTTATCGAGCAACTCTTTTTTAATGTCGAGCAACTTGCCGAGTTCACGGATTTTCTTTTCAGCCTGCAGAATTTCCAAACCCGCGATTTCCTTTTCCTTTTCAATGGCTTCGAATTCGCGGCTGTTTTTGATATTGTTCAGCTGTTCATCGTATTTCTCGATGTTGCGGTTGAAATCCTTAATGCTGTTTCCTTTGTCAGAAATTTCAGCTTCCACCCCGGCGATTTCTTCTTCAACATGCTTGACACGGGTTTCCAGACCTACAATGCTGTCTTCCAGATCTGCAACTTCCATGGGAAGTTCACCCAGCAATGAGCGGAGCTTATCGAGACGGGTGTCAATCTCCTGCAGTTTCCAGAGATCAGTGAGTTTCTTTTGAATGCTTATTTCCATCGGTTAATAGTGGTATTGTATGGGGTTGGTATATGTATGGGAAAAACGGGTTGCAAAATTAGGGAATTTTTCTGATAAAATCTCAGCGAATAGTTCAACGGTAAATTGTTCAGATTCATAATGCCCCGGATCGCAAATCATCATGCGGTTTTCCGCATCAAAAAATTCGTGGTATTTTACATCACCGGTGATGTATGCATCAGCCCCTGATTGTAAAGCATTTTTAATTAAAAAAGCCCCGCTGCCGCCGCAGATGGCAACCTTTTTCACCCATGCAACAGGTCTTGTAAACCTTACCACTTCTGCCTTCAGACATTCTTTAACATAAGCCGGAAAATGCTCGCCCTGTATGGGTTTTTCCAACACACCCAGCATACCGCTCCCGGCATCCTGCCAGGCGTTCTCAAGCGGAACTGCATAATAGGCAATTTCTTCGTACGGGTGCGCAGTTCTCAGCGATTTCATCACCGAATTAAATCTGTTTTTGGGCAACAAAACCTCAATCCGTTGCTCATCCAAAGTGGTTCTTTCTCCCTGGGTCCCAATTACTGGATTGGTGTTTTCTCCGCCGCGGAAAGTTCCCTGACCCTGTATATTAAAGCTGCATTCATCATAATTGCCTACCTGCCCTGCCCCACCGGCAAACAATGCCTCGCGCACGGCATCGGCATGGCTGTGCGGCGTAAATACCGTCATTTTTATCAGGGAATTTTGCATGGGCTTCAAAATACGCGTTTCCTGAAGTCCAAGCTTATTGGCGATTTTAATGTTCACTCCCTGCTTTAAAACATTATCCAGGTTGGTATGACAGGCATAAATAGCTATGTTATTTTTGATGGCAGCCATCACCACACGCTCCACATAATTGGCTCCGTTAAGCCGCTTAAGCGCTCTATAAATGATGGGATGATGGGTTATAATCAGATCACAGCCTTCGGCAATGGCTTCTTCCACCACGGCCTCGGTTGTATCCAGTGTCAGTAAGGCCTTTGTCACCTCCGCCTGCGGCGATCCGACCAGCAATCCGCTGTTGTCATAATCTTCCTGCAAAGAGGGTGGCGCAACCATTTCAATGGCCTCAATTATCTCAAACAATTTCATGTATGCTTCAAAGTTCTGTTAATTCCCTGAACTTTGCAGCACTGAAAACGAAAAATATCATACTGAAACGAGGCAAGGAAACTTCGGTTCTGCGCGGTCATCCCTGGATTTTCAGCGGTGCCGTGCAACAAGCCGACAATATTCATCCCGGCGATTGGGCTGAAGTGCTCGATTTTAAAGGGCAGTACCTGGCCTCGGGTCATGTTGGCAATGGATCAATACTGGTGAGGGTTTTGAGCCGGACACAGGAATTACCCAATCATGGTTTCTGGAAAAACAGACTACAATCATGTTTTGATATCCGAAAAAAACTCTTTGGTGATTTTTCCCAGACCAATGCCTATCGCCTGGTACACGGGGAGGGCGACGGATTGCCCGGTCTGATTATCGATATCTACGCCGACTGCGCAGTGATACAGGCGCACAGCCACGGAATGTACCATGCCCAGAAAGAGATTGCAGCGGCGCTGGATGAGGTATATTCAGGCAATTTGAAAACCATTTATGCCAAGAGCCGCGCCTCCATGCACGACCCCAATGCCGATGACGCATTTTTGAAAGGGGAAACACCCGAGACAGTGGCCCTGGAAAATGGCATTTCTTTTAAAGTAAACTGGGTAGCCGGCCAAAAAACCGGGTTTTTTCTGGATCAGCGGGAAAACAGGCAGCTGCTGGCACATTACAGCGCGGGTAAAACTGTATTAAATACATTTTGTTACACAGGTGGATTTTCGGTATATGCGTTGAAAGCCGGCGCCACAGCGGTTTGCAGCGTAGACATTTCTGAAAAAGCAGTTGCGCTTGCCGCTGAAAACGCCACATTGAACGGTTTTGAAAAAAACCACACCACCGTAGCTGCCGATGTTCCTCAGTACCTAAAAGACAACAAAGAGGCCTATGACATTGTGGTACTGGATCCTCCGGCTTTTGCCAAAAACTTGTCAAAAAAACACCAGGCCGTGATGGGCTACAAACGCCTGAACCAGCTGGGCATGCAAACCGTAAAACCGGGAGGACTGCTGTTTACTTTCTCCTGCAGCCAGGTTATCGACGATACATTGTTTGCCAATACCGTTACCGCCGCAGGCATTGAGGCGGGCCGAAATGCCAGAATCCTCCACCGTCTGGGGCAGGGCCCCGACCATCCCGTGAATTTATTTCACCCAGAAGGCCATTACCTAAAAGGGTTGGTACTGTATATTGATTAATGATTACGGCGCAAACACCTCAGCCCCTTTTTTCAGGGATTTGGCACGCAGGTAAACAGGCTCTGTTTTGCCTTTTTTATTTGCATAAAACCTAACTACACAAACACCGTCTCCTGTAAACGCTGACTTTGGTGAATACGCAATATTATTCTCCGCATCTTCTGCGGTATTTATTGTAACTGTAGCGGTAAATGTGAGCCTGGTACCCTTTTTAAACCAGATAGAAATAGCCTTATTCAATTCAATAGGGTTGCTTACCCCGGGACCTGCTTGCAGTGTCAGCTTTTCAGCGAAGCCATCTACAAAAATTGAATCAGGCAGGGATTTCATGTCCTTTTTCAATAACACGGTCACTGTGTAATTCCTCATGATGGGTGCTCCCTGTATGCCCGGATAATGTACCGAAACTTCCGCATTTTCTATGCGCATATGGCGGGATTTGGAAACAATGGACTGGGCCATGAGTGCCAGTGGCAGCAACATGAACATCAGAGCTGATATTTTTAGGTTTTTCATGGTTTGTAATAATAAAAACTCTCCTTAAATACCGTTTTTCCGTCGGTTACTTCCAGAAAGTGCAATCCTGTTGCTACCGGTGCAATGATTGTGCCATACCAATTCGCTGTCACACGTTCCAAAGGAGCTTGCTGCCATACTTTACCGCAGTCGCAGCTCAGTTTGTAGGTCCATTGTTTTTCGGGTGAAAACCTTGTGCCAATCACAAAGGGAAGATAAAGCGTATCGCCCGGCACCCAGTTTGTAAAGCGCGGATCGGCAACCTGCTGACTCTTTGGTGGCAGCACAGGCTTCCATTTTTCAGCCGAAAAATCCGGAATCCCATAACCCGTGAGTGTATCAGGCGTTTTGTCTGCCAGAAGTGTTTTTCTCAATTGCGAGGCCGACATACCCGAATACTGCATGGCCGATGCCAGTGTACCCGCCATCAGTGGGGCGCTGTAACTGGTTCCATTGGATTTTACAATATATCCGCTGGCGGAAGCCACGGCGGTGCGTTTGCCCATGGCTGCCACATCCGGTTTGATACGCCCGTCGGCAGTGGGGCCCCTACTGCTGAAACCCGCAATTTCACCGTCGTTATCCACGGCTGCAACAGCAATCACTTGCACTGCATCTGCAGGAACTGCAAGTTTACTCCAGGAAGCATCGCCTTCATTTCCGGCACTGCTCACCACCAGAATCCCGCGGGATGCAGCCATTTCCGCAGCCCTGCTTATGAGGGTTGTTTTCCCATTCAGATCAGAAAGTTTGTGGTTATATCTTTCATCATCAAAAGTGGTATAGCCCAGTGATGAGGTTATAATATCAGCACCGAATGCATCTGCCTGTTCGGCAGCCCGCACCCAAAAGGCTTCTTCATAGGGCATTTCAACCGAGGCATCTTCGGTGCGAAAGAGCATAAATGAAGCTCCGGGTGCTGAACCAACCATCACTCCCTGCTTGTTTGCCGCAATACAACTGAGCACCTGCATTCCATGGTCATCGTCGTTAAACACATTGGTTTCATGGTCCACATAATCATAGGTATTTATGATTCGTTGCTGCAGAAACAGGCTATCAAACAATTGCATCTTATTGGCCTTGTAGAAACCCGCATCCAGCACAGCAATCTGAATTCCCTTACCGGTAAAACCTTTGCGGTGCAATTCATCCACTTTTAATTGTACTATCTGGTCTTTGGCTGCGCCATAAATGCTGCCCTTTACAGGTTCTGTCTTTACCGGAATGCTATTTTCCTCCATCATCCCGATAACAGCATCCTCCGATACATCAAAGGGTTTGCGGGTCTTGTATCCCAAAGGCGTTACAGATGTCACAAAATCCAGTTCCGATATAGCAGTAATCGCTGTTGTATCGCGCACAACCACAAAAGCTGCATTCAGCCAACGGCTGGTAAATGATATGGAATGGCATTTTAGTAAGAGTCCATTAACATATTTGGGACAAACCGGCAGATCATCACCGGTTATGCCCGTGCCGGCCGCGTACTTCTTTAGAATGGATCGTTTGCTCAAAAACAAATCGGGCTGTTTCAGCCCATTTTGGCTTTCGCTACAGGCTTTGTCCCTGAAAGATACCCAGTAATAATATTCGATACTATCCGCGGCCGAGAGTAGCGGAAATAAACATATAAATATAGTGAATTTAATCCGCATAAACAAGTTTTTGTGTGCGTTTGTACCCATCCCAATTTCCGCCCTGATTGAGCATTTCTGTATTTTCCCTGTACATCATGCCAATTCCTTTTCCATACACCTCGAGGTAATTATACTTCTCCAGCGCATTATTAATTTCCTTTCCCACAACCGTGAGGGTAGAATCGGCTTTCAAATAGGTTCCTTCATAGGGTTCATACAGATTTCGGTAAGAAAGCATCGCAGGGGGCATGTTATTCCGGCTGTTTAAATTCCAAAATGCATCCTCAGTGGGCGGGAAACTCATCTTGAGCAACCTCACATTTTCTTCCACCCGTTCATAAAAATTATCCGTAATTTTGGCATAATACATTCTTCTAAACTGCCAGAAATCGAGGCTATCCTTGCGGGTAATGATTTTTATGCGGACCACAAGTTCTTCCGTATTGTCGTGATACATGGTATCCACAATCTCCATATAATCAAAAGAAAATGTATCCGGAATGGCTTTATCCCTGCGATAGGCAATGGAATCTACCCTGTACAACAAACGACCACCTTCCTTAAAATGGACCCAGCCCGATAGTATTTCATGTCTGTCGCTGCTTAGGCTGTCCTTTTTACAGGCAACTGCCAAAAAAACAAACAGAAATAGCAATAGTAAAATCCTCATGGAAAGTATTGAATTAACTGCCAGGTCAGGTCATACCCATCCGGCTTCTGAAGATCCTGAAGGTCTAAGTCTCTCTTTTTGCGGTACAGCAGCCCCTGCGATTTTCCATATACTTCACGGGCCTCTTTCACAAAAATGAATGTACTGTCGTATTGCTGCTTCACATAAACAGCCTCTTTATTTTGAATATAACCGTTGTCAAAAGGCTTATCTACAGCTGAATACTGGTATTTGATATACGTGCTGAAGCTATCGTTCCAGTAGCTGTATGGGTACCAGACTTTTAAATTTCGAATGGGAAAACTCAGCACCATGTTGCGACGGTTTTCTTCCACCCGCTGCACGCCATATTCTGAAACAGTGACTGTAATTAAATCATAGAATGCATAGGAACGGCCGGTATCCTTGCTGATATATTGTTCCAGCCGATATGCCAGGTTCCCGGACTGGTCGGTAAATGTATCTTTGACAAACTCCTTAATCCGAAAACGAAAAATCCGTGTATTGTTAAGCAAACGCGAATAGTGCACCGAATCATAATTGTAGAGTCTTTCCGCTCCAATTCGCAACGGAAAATATTCAGGGCCTTTGGACTTGTAATCCTCAGTTGCTTTTTTGCATGAAATGAGCAAACTCATACCCAGAAAAGCCGATATGAGCCATGTGCGCATCATTTCTGTGCAAAACGGTAAAACAGCCAGGCAACGGGCACAAACAAAATATTAAGGGCCCAGACCGAAACCCAGGGCGGCAATACACCGGTTTGCCCCATACTGATAAAATATTTACTGAAAAACAAAAAGAATATTATAACGAATATACCGATTGCAAGCGAATATCCCAAACCGCCTCGGGTTTTACGCCCGGCCACAAAAACCCCGATGGCCACCAGAATAAACGTGCTGAATGGAGATGCGTATCTGCGGTGCAATTCGGTTTCCAGTAACTTTATATTTTCCGAACCCCTCACTGTTTCCTTGGCTATAAATGACCTGAGTTCATTCTGGTTCAGGCTTTGCACGTCATCAATTCTAAAAAAGAAATCCCGGGCATCAAACTGCAGGGTCGTGTCCACAAAAGGCTTATAGGCTATTTTCTGATTTCCATTGGGTAAAAATTCACGCTGCCATACCATTTCCATGCGCCATTTTCCGGCGGCTTTGTTCCACCGCATAAAACGACAAAACAAATTGCTTTTAAGCTCTTTACCTGCGTAGGTTTCAATATTCACACCAATGGCAGTGCTGTCATTGTTGTTGAAATATTCCATATACAGAATTTCACCCGGACGGAGTTGTCTGTAAATGGTTGACTTCGCCTGACTCCAGTAATCGCGCAGGTACGTATTTTCAAAACGCACGCGAGCCTTGTCTGTTATAGGGATTACCCATGCATTCAGCAAATAACTTCCAAACGTAAGCATTGCGGCTACACCCATATAGGGTAGCAGAATGCGTTTCAACGACATCCCACCGGCCAGCATACTGATAAATTCTGAACGGGATGCCAGTCTGCTGGTGAAATACAAAACGGAAATAAAAATAAAGATGGGGCTGAACGTATTGATCAGATGCGGAATGAAGGCCACATAATAGGTGAAGATGATACTGTGTATGGGCGCTTTGTGTTCCAGAAAATCATCCAGTTTCTCAGCAATGTCAAACACAATAATGATGATGGTAAACAGCAGTATCGTTACCACGAAAGTGGTGAGGAACTTTTTTGCGATATACTTATCCAGTTCTTTTATCATTATTGCTGTTTTTTGGCAATAACAGGCATTATTGCATTTTTCCAGTCAATAAAGTCGCCATCCAGAATGTGTTTTCGTGCATTTCGCACCAGCCAAAGGTAAAACCGCAGGTTCTGAAGACTGGCTACAACAGGCCCCAGCATTTCATCGGCGGCAAACAAATGACGCAGATAGGCTTTTGAATATTCCGGGGTAAGGCTGTCCAGCGGCTCAAAATCCCTTGCCCAGCGCTGATTACGGATATTGATGACACCCTGGGTTGTGAAAATGGTTCCGTTTCTGCCATTGCGGGTGGGCATCACACAGTCAAACATATCGATACCGCGCTCAATGCATTCCAGCAGATTTTCCGGCGTGCCTACCCCCATCAGATACCGGGCCTTGTTTTGGGGCAGAATATCTGTAACCATATTGGTAATGCGGTACATGTCTTCGTGCGGTTCACCCACACTCAGTCCGCCGATGGCATAGCCGGGTGCATCGTGGTTAAGCACATATTCGGCGCTTTGTTTGCGCAAATCGTCATACACACTTCCCTGGATAATAGGCAAAAGCGATTGCTCGTATCCATAAAGTGACCGGGTTCCATTGAATTGCGTCATACAACGGTCCAGCCAACGGTGGGTCATGTGCATACTTTTCTTTGCATACTCATAATCGCAGGGATAGGGCGTACACTCATCAAATGCCATGATAATATCGGCACCAATGCTGCGCTGAATATCCATAACGCTTTCCGGCGAAAACAAGTGACGGCTTCCGTCAATATGACTCTGAAACGTAACCCCTTCTTCCTTCATCTTACGGGTACCGCTGAGGCTATACACCTGATATCCGCCGGAATCGGTGAGTATTGCACGCGGCCAGTTGCTGAAAGCATGCAAACCGCCTGCCTGTTGTAAAACCTCAGTTCCGGGCCTCAGATAGAGATGATAGGTATTGCCCAAAATAATATTGGCATTAATATCGTCCAGTAAAAAATCCCGGTGCAGCGATTTCACGGTTCCGGCGGTTCCTACGGGCATAAAAACCGGTGTTTCAAAACTGCCATGATCGGTTTCTACCAGACCTGCCCTGGCTTTACTCGATTTATCGGTATGTTGAAGCGTAAATTTCACACTCAGTTTTGCGCCATCAGCGATAGGCTGAAAAGGCGGGGAAATATACTTTGAATGGAACCGCTGTAATAGCTGTTGGGAACCCTATTGGCCAGACCGTTATTGAGCCCGTTGCTCATCTTGAGTTCTATACTCAAATCCACAAAATCCAGTTGGAACTCCCAGCCTGCACCATATTCGTAATAGAAAGTGTTTTTCTTGAGGGCCACCAAAGGTTTGTTTACCCCGATGACTACATCCTCGTTGCTTTGAAAATCATGGCTCCAGCGCAGACCTCCCAGCACATAAAACCGTTTATTCTCATGCATTTTACTCCGGTATTTAAGCGTAAGGGGCAAATCAAAGGAAATGGTTTCCATTTTGATGTCGGGCCCGGGGGTGTGTCTCCACTGGTACTTAAGATCCCTTTGGTGAAGCTGCAACATGGTAAGGGTTTTCAACTCCCAGTGCTTGCCAAAACGATATGCCACGGTTCCACCAAATCCACCTCCTGCCTGTCCATCCGGAAAAATACCCGCGATAGAATCCTGTCGCTGCCAGAAAACCGGATCCAGGTTCATTTTCATTTTGGCGTAAGTTCCTGTAAATGCGATGCCCCAGAAAAAGTGTTTCCTGTAAATGCGGTTGGGATCGGTCTGTGCCTGTGCTTGCAGGCAAAGCCAAAATAGAGCTATGGCAATTACTTTTCGCATATATACAGCGAACTCACACCAAAGGTAAGGGGTTTTATTATAACGGACTTTGCGCCGCAATCTTTCACAATACCGGCAAATTCCATGCCTTCCGGGAAAGCCGCTACGCTGCGGGGCAGGTAGCTGTAGGCATTTACACTGGAACTGACAAGCTTACCCACACCGGGCAGCACTTTCTTAAAATAGAACCAGTACAACCCGCTGAAGAATTTGTTTTTAGGCTTACTGAATTCCAGTACATACAAGTGTCCTCCGGGTTTTATTACGCGCAACATTTCTTTAATTCCGGCCTGTAGGTTCTCAAAATTGCGTACTCCGAATGCCACGGTAACGGCATCAAATTCCGCATCGCCAAAAAGAAGATTCTCAGAATCGGCCAGTTGCAGCTGAATGCGGCTGTTTAATCCGGCACGCGCGATTTTCTCATCTCCTTTTTTCAACATTCCGGCACTGATATCGATGCCCGTAATGGCAGATCCCTGAATTTTTGACAATTCAATGGCCAGATCTGCGGTGCCTGTAGCAACATCCAAAATATGGCTGTGATTGTTTGCTGACAGTGCTTTGCGCACCTTTTTGCGCCAGCCTCTGTCAATCCCCAAAGACAACAATCTGTTTAAAAAATCGTATTTACCCGAAATGTCGTCAAACATTTGGGCAACTTGTTGTTTTTTTGAAAGCGCGGATTCCTGATTGGGTTTTACTTGCACAAGCTTCGAAATGAAGGTGCAAATATACGGATTCCCCTTCGGGCCTTCGCGGATGAATCAATATGACAGAAATTAAACAAGCCGATTTTTTGGGAAGCTGGGAACGACAGGACGGGATGCCGCACAAAGGTCTTCCTGAGTTTGCCTTCATTGGCAGAAGCAACGTAGGGAAAAGCAGTCTCATCAATATGCTGTGCAGCCGAAAAAACATGGCCCGGATTTCCTCCAACCCCGGCAAGACGCAAACCCTGAATCTGTTTCTGATTGACAAAAAATTGCAATTGTGCGATTTACCGGGATACGGCTATGCCAAAGTGAGTAAAACACAGCGCGAAAAATTTGCGCGGATGATAAGGCATTACTTGCTGGAAAGACCCAACCTGATGTGCCTGTTTGTATTGCTGGATCTGCGCATTCCACCTCAGGCCATCGACATGGACTTCATCAACGACATCGGCGAACAGGGTATACCCATGGCCATTATTGGCACAAAGGCCGATAAACTGGGCAAAGAGGCCCTGAATCAGAGTATCACCGCCATCAAGGAAGAGATGCTGAAAAGCTGGGAAAATCTGCCGCCATTTATCGTGAGCAGCAGTGAAGACAAAACCGGCAAGGACGAGATTTGGAACTTTATTTTCGAAGCCTGCAAGGCATTTAAACCGCTTCCGTAACCTATCTTCGCCCTATGGACTGGCAGTTGTTATCTCAACGGGTGAAAGCAGGCGAAACAGCCGCAATTGCCCGCGCCATCAGTATGGTGGAGAACAACCTTTCTGGAAGCCATACGCTGCTGGAAAGCCTGGAGCTATTGCCTATACCCGTGGTGGGAATAACAGGACCGCCCGGTGCCGGAAAAAGCAGCATCGTCAATGAACTTGCATCATTTTGGTTACATCAAAATCTCAAAGTGGCGGTAATTGCCGTAGATCCCTCTTCCCCGTTCAATTTCGGTGCATTGCTGGGCGACAGGCTCCGTATGGCCGGGCTTTTCACCCACCCCAATCTTTTTATCCGAAGCCTGAGCAGCCGGGGAAGCCTGGGTGGCCTTTCCTCCGGCATTCTGGAAACCATCGACATATTCAAACATGCAGGCTTTGACAGAATAATCGTTGAAACCGTGGGTGTGGGCCAGAGTGAAGTGGAAATTGCGGGTGTGGCCGACACTACCGTCGTGGTTACGGTTCCCGAAAGCGGCGATGAAGTACAAACCCTCAAAAGCGGAGTGATGGAAATTGCAGATGTCTTCGTAGTCAACAAGGCTGATCGCGAAGGAGCAAGCCGCTTTGCGAGCCACCTGAAAGAAAGAGCCCGAGAAAACGAGTCCCATGAAATACAGGTTATCGAAACCATCGCGATAAAAGGCAAAGGAATTGATCTTCTCAGCGAGGCAATAGCCGAACATCACCAAAAAACGCTCAATAACCCCAGGCGATTCATTTTGCTGGCAGAAAAGCTGGGCAGAATCATAGCCAAAAGACGCATGGCTGATTATGATGTTCAAAAACAAGCGCTGATTTTACAGCAGATTGCAAACAAACCCGGTTTCAATTTGTATGTATATGCAAATCAATTCAGCTAACCATCAATGATCGGAATTCTTTGCGGCTCATCCAGAGCCAACAGCAATACAGCCAGGGTAGGAAATGCCATCCACCGCATTTTAACTTCCAAAGGCATTGAGTCCTCGCTGATAACAATCCCAAATTTTGAGAATTACGATATTCCATTCAGCAACGGCGGATACCTGAAACCCGGTCAATTAAGCCCTTTCAGCCAATCTGTTTATGATAGCTTAGCCGGCAGTAAACTCATTTTTGTTCTCTCACCGGAATACAATTGGTTTCCCACCCCGGAAATTATCAATCTGATCAATCAGTTTGGAAGAAAAGATTTTTCTGAATGCTGGGAAGGAAAGGTTTTTGCCACCTGCGGCATCAGCAGTGGACGCGGGGGGCGCATTCCTGCCATACAGCTGGGCTATATGCTCAACAAACTTATCAATGTGATGAATTTCAACAGCATTGTTTCTGCCAAGAGCTTTGAAAGTCAGTTTACACCCAAAGCATTGGACCCTGAAGGAAACAGCCTTGGGAATGCGGAGTACGATGCCGGTCTTGAAAATTTTGTGCTCTACAACCTTAACCTAATGCGGAAAGCTGATATTCTGCTCAGCGATTCACTTGAAATCCGCTGACACCCATTGGTGTTTTCAGAAAATACAATCCGGGCTTTAACATAGAAATATCCAGTTGCATCTGATGGCCTGAAATGGCTTTGCGCACCAGCAACCTTCCTGAATTATCCGTAATTTCTACCGTACCGCTTACCTTATCCAACAAAACTATGTTCAATTGATCTGAGGTGGGGTTGGGCCAAATTTTCACCTGACCAACTCCAATTTTTCTTACGGTCGCAAATGGATTTTTTGCCTGCACCACTACCATATTGCTGCTGGCTTTCCACCGGCTGTCAAAATCTCCGTTTGCGCGGTTGTAAATAGACTGACCGGATTTCAGGTCTGACGTCAATTCGATTCTGTAGGTCATAAATCCACTGGCTAAAGCAGGGTTTGACTCCAGTGCCGCCAGATTGGCGTTTGGAAATTCCACCACCAGTATATTGCCTTTCTCTGTTCTCACCAGTGCATCCGTAGGATAGAGATTGGTGATTACCACACGACTCATGGGCAGGTTTACATCCACAGTATCCAGCATCACCAGGCGTTTTACAGAGCTTTTGCTTGTGTTGGTAAAGTTCACATGATAAGTTAATTCCCGGACCCTAAAATCCACATTATCGCCCTTGAGGCTGCTTTTGGTAACGGCAGACGTTCCATTGTCCATCAGCATCAACTGCAATGTATCATTATTGTCGCCTTTGTAGGCATCACCTGCAGTGAAGGTAGTGCCGGTTTTCAGGTAAACCGGAAATCGGTCTGTTGCATTGGCATCTGCAGGAATCTTGAATGTAAACGGAATGCTGCGGGAAGTGCCCGGTTCAAATTGGGTAATGCTCCAGATGGCTTCATTTCCTGAGTAATTATCGGGCATACTGTCGGCAGAAAAAGCCGTTAAACGGGCATCATGAATCAAATGCAGGGTTGGACCGTTGATGAGGGTGTTTCCTGTGTTTTTAAGTGTAATAACCGCTTTTACATCATCGCCCGGACGAACGGAGCCCGATACAATCACACCGGTTTTTATCTCAATATCGCTCACATTGGGAGCCATATACTGCGAAAGAGAAACCATGCTGTATTCTCCTTTCTTCACAGAACTTGCAAAGTTCCCCGGACAGGCATTTACCCAATGGCGGCCCGCAAAAACCTGGATATTGTAATCATCCTCAGGCAATGCTGCCGCAAATTTTCCTTTGCTGTCGGTAACTGCAAACCACAATTTACCGGTTTTTATGCTTGCAAAGCGAACCGTTACCATGCCAAGTGGCATATCAGAAGCATCGTTCAGGCAATTTTGGTTCTTGTCATAAAACACCATCCCGGCAATATCACCGGCATTGTTCTCAATTTTACAAATACGCTTTAGTCCTGTATTTTGCTCAGTAAAATCGCCCCAGATAAAGGCTTCGGAACCTCTTTGTCCGAGAGCAAAACCTCCCTGGATTCGGTTTCCTGTGAGCCTGAACTTTCCGGATTCATAGCCCAGCACCGAACTTCCGTTGCCGTTGTAAAGGAAATCTCCTCCAATCAGCAAGGTATTACCGGATCCCGCGATGGTATTGAAATTAGCCTTGCTAAAGGTATCCAAACGCAGCGCCTGACTCCATTTACCATCAAACTCCCTGATTTCAGTTTTTCCGCCGTTCATGCCCAGGGCAGCCAGTTTATCGGCAAACACGGCAAGCTGTTCTACCTTATCACCGAAGGGACTTCCTATTCCTCCCCAGGTTTGATTGGATGCAGTGTAATAGGCAATATTACCGGTAAAAGTGCCTGCAAAGTTTTGAAAATCGCCGGCTATATAAAGCCTGTTGCCCAATACCTGCAAGGCTTTGATAACGCCATCCGAACCCTGACTGGTATTTGAGCTACCCAGAAAACCCCACTGACCCTTGTTTCCGTCGTAAATGGCAATGTTATTGACCAGATTACCATTAATGACATCCAGAAACTTACCGGCCACAACAAGTTTATCATCGAAAACGGTCATGGCTACAATACCGTCATTTTTGCTTTTTATCACACTGTTGTCGGTAATCCATTTTTCCCCGTTCCATTTATAAAGATGACTAACCGGCAGCGCTGCGTCTTGCTTTGCACCGGAAATGTAAGCCCCTACGTACATGGTGTCGCGGTAAAGTACGAGACTGTTAAAAATATATTGTCCGTCTATGGTCTTTACCGCTTCCGGCTTGTATAATCCGGGGAAATATGACCAGTAAGCCCCATTCCAGCGCGCTACTATGTAATCGGAAGTATCCTGTGTGGTTTCGTCACTGAACAATGCCAGATAGTCCTGACCTGAAGCGTATGCCGTTACCACCTTGCTTGGCAAACCACTTCCCAGCGGCTCCAGCACCTGTGATTTGGCACTGAAACAGACAAACATGGCAAAAAGTAAAACCTGCACCCGCACAATTGGCAATTTAGCATACAGTAAGGATTTCTTCGTCATCATTTAGTCAATCCTCCAAATTAATTGCGTCCCCAAGCCCAGTGCATGGTTACGCGCCCTAACGCTCGCATCGGGCACAAAAACCGGTGTCAGCATGCGAATACCACCCAG
>CAYSIK010000020.1:16579-20402 GCA_964431045.1 uncultured Flavobacteriaceae bacterium | reverse complement strand
AATATCCAAGGTTTAGGTGAAAGCGTTTTCGCCGGTGATTTCGTGTCCCAGTATCAGTAAATGAATATCATGGGTGCCCTCGTAGGTAACTACACTTTCGAGGTTGGCCATATGGCGCATGATGGGGTATTCTCCGGTAATGCCCATGCCACCCAGCATTTGTCTGGCTTCCCTCGCAATATTCAAGGCAATTTCTACGTTGTTTCTCTTGGCCATGGAAATCTGAGCAGGTGTTGCTTTACCGGCATCCATAAGTTGTCCAAGACGCCAAACCAGCAACTGACCTTTGGTGATTTCAGTAATCATCTCAGCCAGTTTTTTCTGTTGTAGCTGAAATCCGGCTATGGGACGGCCAAATTGCTGTCTTTGCTTGCTGTAGCGCAAAGCGGTATCGTAACAATCCATGGCAGCTCCCAAAGCGCCCCAGCTTATTCCGTATCGGGCACTGTTGAGACAGGTGAGGGGACCTTTGAGGCCGGTTACACCAGGCAATATGTTTTCCTTGGGAACCTTTACATCGGTGAAAACCAGTTCTCCTGTAGCGCTGGCCCTTAAACTCCATTTATTGTGGGTTTCCGGGGTGGTGAAACCTTCCATGCCACGTTCTACTATCAGTCCGTGAATTTTTCCTTCTTCATTTTTAGCCCAAACTACAGCTACATCGGCAAATGGTGCATTGGAAATCCACATTTTGGCACCATTCAGAATCGCGTGATCTCCGGCATCCTTGAAATTTGTGGTCATGCCGCCGGGATTGCTTCCATGGTCGGGTTCTGTGAGACCAAAACATCCCATCATCTCGCCCGAAGCCAGCTTGGGAAGATATTTGCGTTTCTGCTCTTCACTGCCAAATTTATAGATTGGGTACATTACCAAACTTCCCTGTACGCTGGCCGTACTTCTGATACCGCTGTCGCAACGTTCCAGTTCCATCATGATAATGCCATAAGTGGTATAATCCATGCCGCCGCAACCGTATTCAGCCGGCAATTGAGGCCCAAAAGCCCCAACACCTGCAAGTCCCGGAATGATATGGTGAGGAAACTCCGCACGTTGGGCATAATATTCAATAATGGGAGAAAGATCTTTCTTTACCCAGTCGCGTACCGAAGCACGAATCAGCTTTTGTTCTTCTGTGAGTAAATCATCCACCCCCATAAAGTCGGGCGCCTGATAGTTGTCTTTTCCCCTGTTGGAGGCGTACAGTTCGTCGAGATTTTGTGCCTGCATTTCGTTTATTTGTTTGCAAAGGTACATTGTTCCGTTTTTTTGTACATCAATACTTAACTACATTGGCAATATGTTTGTCGTTTTTTTAGACAGTCAGGAAGTACACTGTCCTGTTGGGGTGCATGAATTTGAGAGAAAATCAGGTGTGCAGCTCAAGATTAGTGTAAGGGTTACGCTCCAAAATATTCCTGATATGGATCATATTTATCACACACTTGATTACACACAACTGGTAGATATTGTCAATCAGGAAGCAGGAAAAGAAAGACACCTGCTTGAAACACTGGCTTCCGACATTGCCATTGCTGTGCAGAATGTATCTGTTCAAGGTATTGACAATATCCATATTCGTATTGAAAAGCCTGTTATTCCTCATGAAGGCTATGCAGCCAAAGCCTGTGGTGTTGAATACTCCTTTAATCCGTAACAAATACACTAACTTTGTCTTCTTGTAATATGAACTTTAGGGTTGCTTATATTCTGGGTAGTTTATGCTTCTTTACTTCTCTGCTCGGACAACAGAATGTGCCTGGAATCTATGGCTGGATAGAAGACAAAGAAACAGGTGAACGCATCGAAAATGCTTTGGTGATTGACAGCAGTGATTTGCAATACACATATAGCAATCGCGATGGTTATTACAACATGGGGGTAGGCAGCGGCCGGCACGTATTGCTTTTTGCTGCCGCCGGTTATTATGCGGTAAGAATGGTGGAAGATGTGTATTCTTCAACCCCTTTTAATATCAAGCTAACCCAGCTGGATGCCAATCAAAATGATACCACCTGGAATAAATACCATGCTATTTTTGATTTGCGAAGCGGACACACAAGCCCTACGCGAAAGCAATCCCTCCAGATGAATTCTCTGTTAAGCATCCCCGATCCTGTAAAACTGTTGCAGTTTTTGCCTGGTGTTTCCGGTGGTATCGAAGGTTTAAGCGGAATGTATGTAAGGGGAGGGAACAGCGACCAAAACCTTATGATGATGGACGGTTTGCCTATTTATGGCAATGGTCATATTTTCGGATTTTTAAGTTCCTATAATCCTGAAGTTCTTGGCAGTACGGAATTTTACCGAGGGGTTGCACCTGCCAGATACGGAGGCAGGGCAGGGGCTGTGCTGGACGTGGGTATAACGGAGGGAAATACAAAAACTTGGACAGGCTCATACAATCAGGATTTTCTGTTGTTTAATGCCGCGGCCAATGGCCCCTTAAACCAAAGTGGCTCAGTTACCGGCAGTTTTGGCCTAAGGCGCACCTGGCTGGACATGTTTCTGCCCAAAGATGGAGATATCTATGCCTATTACAGCCTTTATGATTTGAATGGTAAAGTAACATGGAGGATTAACGAGAGCAATAAACTCAGCTTCTTTGCCTACAGTGGAAGGGATAAGTTGTTGAGTGCCATCAGCACGAATGATGTTGATTCACTAAACCGCCGGATAAAGTTCAACCTTAAGCTGGGCTTCAATTGGCAGAATAATCTGTTTGGGGTAAACTGGGCACGGAAAATAAATAACAGGCATTATGGTAATTTTATGCTGGGTATGACACGCGCCACCTACCGCGTTCCTTTCGAGATAGGATCCAGTATACAATCCGATACATCCTTTTCTTCTTTTGGTATAAAGACAGAAAATTCGAATGCGATAACCAATGTAATAGGAAAAGCCAATTTGGAATACAGGCTCAAAACCAATGCGCATCTGCGTTATGGTGGCGAATGGGTTCTTCATTCCTTTAATCCGTCTACCCTTTACATAGCTCTCAACGGTTCAGGGACAACAGGCTTTGATACTACCTTTGGACTTGACAACAGAAGTGTTTCGCCCGAAGTTAGTGTTTATGGAGAATATGAAAACAATTTGGGTGGGGGATTGAAGGTGAATCTCGGTGGCAGAATCTGGTCGTTTTTCGGAAACGGAAAAACATGGATAAGGCCCGAACCCCGCATTCTGATCAGTCAGATTTTACAGGGACAAAAAGCGTTGAAGCTGGGTTTCAGTATCGCCAATCAGGGTGTGCACCGCCTAAGCAGTGTAAACGCCAACCTGCCCGGGGATATCTGGTTTCCTACCGGTGGCAATATTCGTCCACAACAAACCCTGCAAATTACGGGAGGCTTTTACCAGCCATGGAAGAAAGGCCTGGAATTTAGCATGGAAATGTATCTGAAGTCTTTTGATGGCATTACAGATCTCTCCGGACAGGACGAAAATGATTATGAGCCCAGATACTGGGAAAGGATGCTTGCTCAGGGTTCAGGAAGGGCTTATGGCATTGAATTTTTACTGATGAAAAAGATAGGTAGGTTCAATGGCATGGCCGGATACACGCTTTCACGCAGTGATCGCAACATCCCCGATATTAATTTTGGCGAATCCTATCCATTTCGCTGGGACCGAAGACATAAAATTTCGTTTCAGGGAGTATATGCTGTTAATAAAGTCTGGACCATTCAGTTCGGTGGCGTCTGGATGACCGGAAACGCCGTAACCGTGCCCACCGGACAGTATCTGTCTGCTGATGGGATGTTGGTTTTGGACTACACTGCCAAAAACAATTTCAGAATGCCTTTTTATAGCCGAT
>CAYSIK010000020.1:15108-16569 GCA_964431045.1 uncultured Flavobacteriaceae bacterium | reverse complement strand
ACGACCATTAATGGTTCGTGGTTGTTATAAAACGATTTACCAAGAAATTAAAGCCTTATCTGCGCAGGCCTTATAATTCGTATTACGGAGTGAATGTGTATAACATTGCCGCAAGAAACAATCCTCTGCTGGTAAGGGTCGATCAACCTGCAGGTCAGGCTGTTCAGGCTTTTGGTATCTCTTATTTCCCATTCATCCCTTCAGTATTTTACAGAGTTGTTTTTTAAACCATGAGAAAATTAACATTTTTAGGAATAATCGTTTTGGGGCTTATTGCCTGCGAAACCAAACTGGATTTGAGTGAAGTGAACGGGCGTACCCGTTTGGTAGTGAACGCACTTGTAAACGATCAGGATAAAGTTGAAATTCAGGTCAGCCAAACCATACCGCTGGGGAGTACCGGTGCCGTGGAGTTTGTAAAAAATGCGGTGGTGCGGGTGCGTGATGAAAATGGGAACAGTACCGGTTTTACGTATAATGTAGGTACCGATAAATATGAGAATCTTACATTCAGGGCGCTTGCCGGTAAATATTACAGCGTCAGTGTGATAGCGCCCGGTTTTGATGAGGTTTTTGCTGAGATGGTTATGCCGGATAAAGCCTCTAAAAATCCCTCGACCTGGAAAGATTCCACCGATTTGGATTCCTCCGGATTTCCAACAGGAACCCTGAGTGTAAAGCTCAATGACAAGGGTGTGGAAAATAATTATTATCGTATTTCATTGTTTTATTACGATGATATCACGGCTACCTGGAACACATTGCTGCCTGTTACCCGGGATGCTGCCATCGAAAACGATGCCATTGTGAGCGATAATGGGTCATGGGTTTTTTCAGATAGGAGTTTCAACGGTCAGCAAAAAAACATTGAATTCATCACACCGTTCGGGTATGCTTTGGGAACCCCTAAATACCTGGTGGTCACTGAAAGTTTAAACGATTCTTACTTTAAGTATTTCCAAAGCATAGAAAATTACAAAGCAGGGGCCGGCGTGTTTGGTGAAGCTACACCGGTATTCTCCAATA
Source organism: uncultured Flavobacteriaceae bacterium (assembly GCA_964431045.1). Classification (GTDB taxonomy): domain Bacteria; phylum Bacteroidota; class Bacteroidia; order NS11-12g; family UBA955; genus RGEC01. Next base: position 15,543 of record CAYSIK010000020.1, on the reverse strand, counting down.
TACGCAATGGGGTAGGAATCTGGGCCGGAAGCAGTATATCCAGAGATACTATCCGCTGATTTTTGTGCGTTTTTTGATGAATTTTAGCCTGTTTGGGCTAAAATGAACGAACTTTGCACCCCTCTGTTATATTCGTGTCAAAACAACCTGCCATACACCTCAAAAATGCCCGACAGCACAACCTGCGTGGTGTGGATGCTACTTTTCAGCACAACAGCTTCACGGTGGTAACCGGCGTGTCCGGTTCCGGCAAAAGCAGCCTTGTTTTTGATACCCTGTTTGCCGAAGGTCAGCGACGCTATGTGGAAAGCCTTAGCAGTTACGCACGACAGTTTATGGGCAGAATGAAAAAGCCTGAGGTGGACTATATTCTTGGCTTATGTCCGGCCATTGCCATTGAACAGAAAGTAAATACAAGAAATCCACGAAGTACTG
>CAYSIK010000020.1:13873-15098 GCA_964431045.1 uncultured Flavobacteriaceae bacterium | reverse complement strand
TTCAACAGAGATATACGACTACCTAAAACTGCTATTCAGCAGAATAGGACACACGTTTTCTCCCATCAGCGGTATGGAGGTGAAGCGAGATGATGTTCATGATATCGTCCGTTTTGTGAAGGAATTGTCCGCAGATTCGTCTGTAATTATATTATCGCCTTTAAACGATAAAGAACTTAAAAAAGAAACACTTGAGCTGTTGCGTCAAAATGGATTCAGCCGTGTTTTTGTAAACGGATCTGTAAAGAAAATTGAAGATTTAATAGAGAAAGGAGGGGCGGAAAGTGGTGACAGCTATCTGGTAGTAGATCGTTTAACGGTGGATTTTCAGGATGATGAATTTGAAAGCCGCCTAACTGATGCTGTGGAAACTGCATTTTGGGAAGGACAGGGAGCGTGCGCAGTTATGCCGGATAGCGGGCATTTGCAGGTTTTTAGTAACCGTTTTGAGCGCGATGGAATCGCGTTTGAAGTGCCAACCCGTGATTTTCTGAGCTTTAACAATCCATACGGCGCCTGCCGCAAATGCGAAGGATTTGGCAGTGTTCTCGGTATTGATGAAGATTTGGTAATTCCCGACAAGTCACTGAGTGTTTACGAAGGTTGTGTGGCACCCTGGAAAGGCGAAACCATGGGGGCGTGGCGCGAGGATTTTATTCGTCTTGCACTATCTGCTGATTTTCCAATTCATAAGCCATACAAAGAGCTTAGCAAAGAACAGCGCAAGCTGCTTTGGGATGGCACCAAAACCCTGCCGGGCATTCATGATTTTTTCCGCTATGTAGAGGAGAAGTCATATAAGATTCAGTACAGGGTGCTTTCGGCCCGCTACCGCGGAAAAACGCAGTGCCCGGAATGCCAGGGAACCCGCCTGCGCAAAGAAGCCGGCTATGTGAAACTAAGGGCCGTTAACCCAGGAGAAAGTATTCCTGAAAGAATAAACCTTCAGGATGTGCTGTTGATGACGGTGGACCAAGCCCATTCGTATTTTTCAATGGTAAAATACGATGAATCTAAAACAGAAATAGCCTACAGGATTCTGAATGAAATTGTCGCTCGTTTGTCTTTTTTGAAAAATGTGGGATTAGGTTATTTAAGTCTGAACCGTTTGAGCAATACGCTGAGTGGTGGTGAGAGTCAGCGCATCAACCTGGCCACAAGTCTTGGCAGCAACCTCACAGGCAGTATGTATATTCTCGATGAGCCCAGTATTGGTCTGCACAGC
>CAYSIK010000020.1:11532-13863 GCA_964431045.1 uncultured Flavobacteriaceae bacterium | reverse complement strand
ACGGAGCGCCTGATTGGTGTGCTGAAACTGTTGCAAAAAGAGGGCAATACGGTTATTGTGGTAGAGCACGATGAAGAGGTGATGAAGGCGGCCGATCAGGTAATTGATATGGGCCCACTGGCAGGTGCGCTTGGCGGGGATGTGGTATTTAGTGGTAACTATGAAAACCTCATTAAAGATGAAAATAGCCTTACCGGGAAATATCTTTCAGGAAGAGAGGAAATTGCTGTGCCAGCAGTCCGTCGTAAATGGAAGCACAGCATCAAAATACTGGGTGCCGAGGCCAATAACCTGAAAGAGGTGGATGTAGAATTTCCGCTGGAGGTTTTTACTGCCATTACAGGTGTTAGCGGAAGTGGGAAAACCAGTCTGGTAAAACAAATTTTATATCCTGCGCTCAGCAAAGAAATTGGACAGTATATCAGCACCAAAACCGGCAGACACAGAGCGCTGGAAGGCGCAAAGAAGCTGGTAAAGGCAGTTGAACTTGTGGATCAAAACCCTATTGGCAAAAGCAGCCGAAGCAATCCGGTTACTTATGTAAAAGCCTACGACGAGATTCGGGAACTATTTGCTGCACAGCCGCTGAGTAAGTTTAAAGGTTTTAAGCCGGCTCACTTTTCATTCAATGTGGATGGTGGGCGTTGCGAATCCTGTCAGGGCGAAGGGGAAACGGTGATTGAAATGCAGTTTATGGCCGACATTAAACTGCCCTGCGATGCTTGTGGTGGAAAGCGTTTCAAAAACGATGTACTGGAAGTATCATACAAAGACAAAAATATCCATGAGATACTGCAACTAACTGTGGATGAGGCAATATCGTTTTTTGCCGATGAAAAAAGTATTCACGAAAGATTAAAGCCTTTGCAGGATGTGGGTCTTGGATACATAACCCTGGGTCAGGGCAGTCACACATTGTCAGGCGGTGAAGCCCAACGTGTAAAGCTGGCGTTTTACCTAAGCAAAGCCAACCCGCATAAGGATGGCGGCACCGTATTTATTTTTGATGAGCCCACAACCGGACTGCATTTTCACGATATCAAAAAGCTGATGAACAGTTTTAATGCCCTCATCGAGAAAGGCAATACCATTATTTGTATAGAGCACAACCTGGATGTGGTGAAGTGCGCAGACTGGTTGCTGGATTTGGGGCCTGAAGCCGGAGAAGATGGGGGAGTGCTGCTCTTTGCCGGGCTACCGGAAGATTTGTTGAAAGAGCCTAAAAGTTATACGGCTAAATACTTGAAAGATAAGTTATAATAATAATTTATTTAATTTAAATATTTAAGTAAACATCCATTACTTTTTCCTTCAAAACAGCCACTTCGCCGGGTGCAGCATTTCGCGGCTTGCTTACGTATCGCCTTTCTGTGTAAATAACCGGGACCATCTTCTGCGTTTTGGCTTTGCTGTTCCTGGCAGCCAGTTCAGCTGCCTTTTTAATAATGTTTTCAGGGAATGATGTTCCCTTACGTTTTATAATGATATGAGAGCCTGAAAAACCGCGAACATGCAGCCATAAATCCTGTTTGCCCGCCTTCTTGAGCATTGCATCATTGTCGGAAGCACTTTTACCAATCCATATCTCATAGCCATCTATAATCAAAGATTTATAGGGCTTGCCTTCCGCTTGCTTCTCAGCTTGGGATGCAGTAATAGGCTTGATTCTGTCTTCGCCGGAGGCGTTTAAAACGGCCTCCAGTTCTGATTCGGCCTTTTGCAATGATTCTTCTGTTTTTTCCAAACCTTGCAGAAGATGGGATTTTTCCAGTCCTTCGTTTTTGGCCTTGCGGTAAAAACGTTCTGCATTTCCAGCCGCATCAAGGTCGGGATTTAGTTTTATGCGTATGGGTTTTTGCGTGTAAAAGTCCTGAAGCAGCGCGTTTCCAACCCCTTTTTTAATCTGATGGGCATGGGCAAGTACAATGTCTCCCAGCTCTTTATAACTGCGCCGACCTTCTATTTCTGCAATCTGTTCCTTCAATTTGGCAATCCTGGCTTTGTGCATACCGATTTGTCGTATCCAATGGTTTTGCCATTGCATCCGAGATTGCTCCCTTCGGCAGTTTTTGACGTATTGACCCGCAAAAGTGAACAAGCCCTCGGCACCCACACCCATCAATTGCCGGCCATCGGCAGGTTCTCCGAATAATTTGGAATTGTCAGAAAAAATTCGTATATTGATAATATCTGAACAACTCACAGGGTTGACTTTTGCCAGCAATTCATTCAGGTTCAGTTCCTGGTCTGATTTTAGCGACAGGCGAAACATGGAAGCAGGGCAAGGTTGGTTGGCTTTTTGGCCACGAGAGAATACATGCTTACAAGTCG
>CAYSIK010000020.1:10869-11447 GCA_964431045.1 uncultured Flavobacteriaceae bacterium | reverse complement strand
AAACCTTTGATAATCAATCGTTTGTTGTGTTCAAATTGCAGTAGCAGTAGCCTTTCATTTTCAAACACCTGGATATCAGCGACCGATAAACCGTGCAGTGATTTAAACTGACTGATGGTTTTTTTACCGGGTTGCAGACGTTGTGCCGGTTTTAAAAAGTAAATATTTCCATCCACTAACTGGATGAGCAATTGAAACAGTCCGTTCTCCTGTGTTTTAAATTCCAGCACCAGCGCGTCTTTATGGCTGCTGAAAGCATCGAGCAAAATCCCGCCCTGTAGGTGTTTTTTTAAATAACATCCTATAATCTGATAGGTGAGGGCGGATGCATATTGCATTTGCCTGCGAAAATAGCCGAGATTACTCCTAATTCTTCGGCCTCAGCAACAAAACAACTCCTTTATCCTGCCTGTTGGCAGTTTTGCGCCCCTTAAACTTGATTCTGTAGGCATATACCCCTTCAGGAAGGTTATGGTCAATGATCCCAGTTCTTATTGTATGTTACGCCAGGCCAGAAAAGCTGCAAAGAACTTTAGAATCTTTGAAGAATTCGACAAGACAAGTATTGATCTTTATTG
>CAYSIK010000020.1:0-10859 GCA_964431045.1 uncultured Flavobacteriaceae bacterium | reverse complement strand
CATATACCCCTTCCTGGCAGGGATTCCCGTTGACTGTTCCATCCCAGAATTGGGCTGGATTTTCGCTTTTGAAAACAATTTGCCCCCAGCGGTTATAGATAAGCATTTCAAATTCTACTGCGCCAATTACCACCGATTCCAGTTTGTCATTAAAACCATCGTTATTGGGTGTGAAGGCGTTGGGGATGTAATACACAACTGTATCTCTGTAGCAGTATTCAGCTTCGGCGCTGTCAGAGCAGCCACCTGCATTTTGAACTACCAGCTTCACCTTGTACCGGTTCTTTTCACCGGTATAGTTGTGTTTCGGACTCATTGCCGGATCGAAGGGCTCGCTGCTTCCATCACCCCAGTACCATGTTCCTGAAACTGCACCTATGCAATTGTTGAATATACGCAGGGTGGGATAGATAGGACTCAGGCAAGGTGCTCCGTTGGGAATGCTGCCAATAAATGCTGCTGTAATGGCTTTATAGCCGGGGATTTCAATGCTGGTATCGACAATACAGCCGGTTTTCAGGTTTTCGGCTGTAACTCGGTAGATGTTTCCGCTGAATGCATGGAGAGAATCGCCGATATAAACCGGGCTTACATCCCAGGTAAATCGGTACGGTCCCGCATCCTTCATGCGCAGTTTGATCCATCCCTTTTGTCCGAAGCAAACCGGTGGGGAGGTGGTGGCCATAAAATAGGGTTTGGGATGTCTGTAAATGGGCACATTGGCAGTTGCCGGTTCGCTGCAGCCATCTGTAACTGTGATGGTGTAAACAGTAGTAACAGCAGGACTCACAAACGTTCCGCTGCCTGTTTGGCCATTGCTCCAAGAATAGAAATAAGAAAACTTATCTCCGCCGGTGGCTGCTGCCCTCAACCAAACTATTTCTCCGGGACAAATGGTATCAATGGGTGGGTTTACCTTTACCTTTAGGGTGTCTATTACGTTTACATCCAATGTTGTGGAAGCAGTGCATGCCCCGGAAATTAAGGTGTAGGTGAGGGTGTGTTTGCCGCTACCCGCCAGATACGGATTAAAATCATTGCCGGTTATACCCCTTCCGGAAAAGGTACCGCCGGGCAAATTGGCTGTAAGTCGATAAGCATTGTTTTTGAAGCAGTAATCGGTTACCGGGTTCACAAACCAAAGGGAAGGAGCGGCATCCACACGCACATTAAACGGCACCGTGCAACCCCACTTGTTGCGGAAGGTAATAATATGGGTCCCAACTCCGGCCACGGCGGGACTGAATGTCCCAAGTACTGCATTAGTAATGCCTTTGCCGCTGAAAGTGCCTCCAGTTTCGCCGGCCCTGCAAGTAAAGGCCCCGGTATTTATACAAACTGCTGTATCGCCTTGGGCGGTAGGCCTGGGCCTCACAAACACATTTAGGGTGTCTGTACATCCATTCTTGTTGTATACCAGCTTATGATTTCCAAAACCGGCCAGCGATGCCGTAAAACCGTTGCTGCCCGTTATTCCCGGACCAGTCCAGAAACCGCCATCCGGTGACAGGCCTAAAAGGGCATTGTTCATCGCCCTCAAAGGTGTTTCTATGCAGAAAAACTGCGTATCTTTCTTGTTTATTTTGGTAGGTATGAGATATACAAACTTGCGGTCTGTGCAAACTCCGTTGCGAATGGTAAGGGTATCGATGTAGGAAGTTTTTCCCAATGCATTGAAGAAGGAAGGGTCATAATTAGGTAGATTGGGTGATATAATTCCTTTTCCGGTCCAGCTGTAATTGGATCCGGGTCTGAAATTGGTAAGTACTTTCATGCCCGCAGCGGGACAAAAGGTATCATTGGGACCGGCTTCACTGGGTAGAACGGTTAATCGGGTAGTGTCTTTACAACCGCCTCCGTTCCAAATAATCAGTTTGGTGCCGGCTCCTCCCGTCTGACTGGGATTGTACCAGCCCCAATAGGAATTGGTTAACCCCGAAAACCAGTTCGGATAAATTCCTTTCGGAGAAAAAATGAGTGTGTCTGAGGTTCTGGACTCGCAGGTTGTATCAAACTTGGGCACCACCATGTTTTCCACCCGAATGGTTTTCACACTTTTACAACCTTTCCAAGTATAGGTGTCTTTGTAAATACCCGGAACATCCGGGGTGAAAATTCCGGCAGGCGTGATTTTAGGTCCGCTCCAGGTGCCACCGGCCGGACCATACCACCAAACAGCCTGTGGCGGTTTACCCGGGCAGAATACATTCTCCAGATTCCATGGGCCTACGCTATTAACTACCACAGTATCCGCGCAGCTTCCTACTTTGTACCATACCTTGTTAAGCCCCCAGAAGAAAGAGGGTTTAAACTCGCCGGTAGTTGAATTTACAATACCCGAACCATACCATTTGCCGCCGGCAGGTGTTGCCCGCAGGTAAATATTCGGTCCATAATAGCAGATTTCAGTATCAGCCATTGCAGCAGGTGGATCCAGAACGACAATATCAATCGTGTCTGCGGAAGGTATTGAGGAGCCATCGGTTACCCTTAGGATATATCTTGTATTGACAGAGGGGCAGATTCTGTGAGGGCCTGCACCGGATAGTGTGGGCGTCCAAGTGTGTACGTATTTGGATGCATTTCCCCCACTGACTGTGGCGCGCAGCCAGGTACAGCTGCCTTTACAAATGGTATCAAAATCAGCTTTTAGTATAACTTTAAGTGGGCAATCGGATACATTGAATATCAATTTGCTGGTAGTTAAGTATACACTATCGCAAAAGTCTTTCCAATAAACACTAAGCTGAAACGTATAACTTCCATTCAGGAACAAAGGACCATTTGTATTAACCGAGAAGATAGTTGCCTTTCCTCCGGTGCAGTTGTCGGGCGTGATAGACGTGATTCCTACACCGCCAAAAGGACCTGTTAATGATCCAAGCAATGCTTTTATGCTGTCACAAGGGATGCTTCGGTTGCTGTTGACTTTAAAGGATGTGGCATTGCATTTTACAGTGCCATTTAAGGTAAATACAGGAGTAGGGGGTGGAATAATGGTCGTAATACTATCGGCTCCCCAACCATCCTCGGCCACACTTTTATCGGTTTTAAAATGCATGGTGATCAAGCTGTCTTTACTAACTATATTGCCCGTACCCTTGCTGCCACTCCAGCGTCCAATTAAAGGAGCAAATGTATCCTTGCCATCAAAAATCCTCAAAATGTCGTTGTCTTTTTCCGTACAAAACGATTTGAATTTAAGTGTGATGCTCTTGGCCCCCGGGACACTCAGTGTAAGTGTGTAATTTTCGTTGTGATCATAGTCGCCTTTGGTTTTTCCTTTCTCACTGTCCTTAAAAACCCCTTTGCAAACCCTTACACGGCCATTTTGCATAAAAACTTCTGTTTGGGCTGCAGATGAATGCGCCCATCCTGCCAAAAACAATATGCAGGCCAGATTTTTGAGCATTAGCGGGTTATGGTGATTTCAGGGGTTCGAATGGGGTTGCTCCAATTGCCTGAGCGGTCTTTTATCCTTACCGTAAACGTAGTGGTTTCAATATTTCCCGTGCCTAAAAGGAATACATTTCTGAGGTTCATCGTCATTTGACCCTTAATGCGAATTTTGGCATCTACAGGAGCCATTGGAGGCACATAATAGAAATCCGGCTTGGCAAGTCTTTCATCCTGAACTTCCAGGCTGTTGATATCTGCATTGTCATTGCCCAAATCTCCGTCACCATCCTCATAGGTAAATGTGATTTTTAAGGAATCTGTAAACTGCTTTACCTCTGTTGGCTCTATTTTGACAAGTGCAATGCGGGGAACAGGGTTTCCTGTGGTATTAAGGACTTCTTTGCAGTTGCTAAAAACCCCAAAAGTTGCCGTCAGTATCAAGGATGTGTATAGGTGTCTCATGGTATTCTGAGGGCAAAATATTTTTTAAGGAAAAACATGCTGTTGGTATTCGGCAACTGGTAATTGTTGTTGATATTGTCACTGCAGGTAATCCTGAACCAGATTACATCGTAAGACTGCAATCCTGCAGTTGAGAAGGGATAATACCAAACATAGGGAGTAGAGGCTGCGTAAAGGCCGGGCAGGTTCTTTGGAGTTCCTTTTACCAAAGGTTTTTCATTGACCGGATCAAAGTTATCGGGGTTGGTGGACCAGTTGATGCTCATGCCGGTTAGGTTTTCCTGGTTTAAAACGTCATCAGCCAGTGAGAACCAGAGTTCCAGGTTTTGTCCGGGCTGTGCAATCATAGGCTCGTATTTTCCGCCTCTGCCTGTGGGCGATCCGTTGAGTAAAGCCTGAACCCCCAGAATTTGCGGTGGAAAGTTTACCGGACCGGGTTTGTTACCTTTGGAATCGGGCGCGCCTTTATTAATCCACTGTTTTAGGTTGTCGAGCAACTTGTCTTTTACTGCAGGATAATTACTACCGGGTTCCAGTGCAAGGGGCATAATTCCGGAATTTCCTCCCAAATCCACTGTCATTCTGTATATCAAAATACTGGCATCAGCATTGCCTGGAAGTACCCTCGCATTAAATGTTCCGCCCTGGTCATTTTTTATGGGTTTTACATTCACCAGTGAGGCAAAAGAACTTTCTACCGTTCTGAAATCCGGCTCGAAAGTACCATCATGGCAACCGCTGTTGGCACAGGTTGGTGAAAACAAATCTCGGTGTAACCCCTGAATACTGGTGGCATCCGCTGAAGAATCACGCGAGGTGGTGGTATCGCGGTTAATCTTTATGGGTTTTCCATATGGATTGTCAATCGAAGATCCGTCTTTTTTACATGCAATGCCAAAGACCAGAATAGCGGATACTATTGTCGGTATGAGGTGCTTCTTATTCATTACATTCTCTGAAATAAGCTCTTGGATTGCGGGTCGAGATAAGGACTGGCCTTTACTTCATCGTAAACACCGAATATATCGGCTATGGTGGGCACAATGTCTGTGAGTTTTCCTACCCTGTTCCCTTCGGAACCAACCGACATTTTGGGCACATTTTTTCCTACCATCACAGACCAAACGCGCATGGCATTCGCGTCGCTGTGGTCATAAGCGTACCAGTCGTTTTCATCAAGAATAGGATTGGGGTTCAGGTTTCTGCCGCATTCCGGCGCAACAATCATAATTGTTTTACCCGCCATCTCCGGAATATTGTTTTGAATATAGTTCCAAAGCCAGCCAACGGAATGGTCGGCCCTATGCAGGCTGCGAAGATATCCGGTAAAATTGCTGTGGCAGCCATCAACGGCACTCATATTGAGGGTCAAAAATTTGGGTTTGAAATAGCGCAATACTTCCGCGGCATAACTTATGGTTCCAGCATCTCCGTTATCGCTGACCGGAGGGCGGGGGATGAGCCCCTGATCCTGACGTTGAAATACGGACCGAATGACTTCCTTGCTGCGGGATTTCTCCTCATCGGTGTTTTTAATGGTTTCAAGCTGATCCGGATTCAGCCCAAAGCTTTGATCCAGGAAATTCTTCATGTAATACATCGGATCAAGATCGGCCCTGGAATAAGGCTTTCCATTGCCCAGAATTTCCCTGCCTACGCCTCCAAAGGTATAGGGTGCGGCAAACATATTGCCCCCATATTGTAGGCCATAATCCGGATTTTTACTGCTGTTGAGCAGGGGAGTGCTGTTGCCCAGGCCGTTGGCTATAAACCAGGTGTCCAAGGCGGCAAAACCGGCATGTTTCCTAAGGTATTCAAATATCGTGGGGTATTTAGGACGTGTTTTTAATCCTTGTGCAGTTCCCAAACTTCCTGTTATCAAAGTATTCAGCCCCACATAATGGCCTGCGCTAATGGCCGCCATCTCCTTAAATACAGTGCCCGTATCTTCCATGCTTTGGCTAAGAATGCGGGGTATGGGCTCACTGCCACGGGTAGCTCCGCCGCCGGGATCGGTTCCATAAACGATTTTACGGTCGGGTGCTGTTCCGGTAAACAGATTGGGCATAATATTTCCCGCAGCTCCGGTCACATCCTGACTGTCATCGAGGTAACGCTGCAACACGCTTTCCTGTTGTCTTACACCACCGGCAAACATCACCATGATAACATACTCGGCTTTTGGGGCATTGGTTCGGGCAAACATTCTGCCGGTAGGTAAAATGTAAGGTGCCGCTACAGTGCCTGCAGTGACCAAACCGCTTTTCTTAAAAAAATCTCTTCTGTTCATGGGTGGTTTTAATAGTATTGGTATTCATCGCTCACGGAAAATGCCGTATAAACCATTTCTACCGTTACGTTGGGATTGCTGTTGATGTAATTGATAAAGAATGTCTTTTCGCCTTCAGACGGATATCTCAAGAAGAATCGTTTATAGCATTTTTCTACAAATGCCGCTACATCGGCCCTCATTTCACTGTCCTTCGGGATTTTTAATGTAGATGTGTTGAAATAGTTGCTCAAAACCATTTCGTTGGCTACGTTTCGGTCTCCAATACTGTAAATTACATTCTGGGTTTTATAGAGTTGGGTAGGAGAAATCGGAACCTGGTACAGGTTGGTATACAGTATCGAAATGTACTCTGCGTCTGATTTTCGCTTGGTTTTGAGGCTTTTATCTTCGTAAACTACCTTGTCGTTTACCCCAAATGTTATGTTTTTCTCTTTGGTGCATCCTGCAAAAATGGCCATTGCAGAGATGAAAACAAGGGTTATTTTACCTGAATTGTGCATATTCATCGGTTTTAATTACGGCTTTTTGAACTTCCTGTAAATTGTCGCTGCGCATATAGTTCCCAAGCAGATTAATCACTTCCTGCGTGTTGGCATCTCTCTGCAGTAAAAGGTAATATACCCAGCGTATTTGTGCTTCATAGAACTCGGGTGTATGGGTTAAGACATCACAATACTCATTTTTGTTGGCTGCCCATCGGTTAAAAATTTGCCGGGGTATGTTTTTGTCTATGATATCGTACGCAGCAGCAAATTCATCTTTTGTAGGCTGCCGCTGAAAAAGATCGTCAAAACTGGCATTCACATAATTGAAGCTGTTCATGTTGATTTGGTCGTAGATGGAGTTGTTGAGCATGGCAGCACACATGTTGCTGTAGGTGGCATTGTTTTTCAATAGTTTATATCGGCTTTGCAAAACATCACGATACTGTTTCTGAGCTGCTTTTGCCGAGTAAACGCCCACAGAGTCACCATTTAGGCGAGCGATGGTAATGCTAAATTCAAGTATTCCTATGTTTTGTGCTATATCATCATCGCTTGCCCCTTCCAGAAATCTGGCTTTGCTCACATCATAAATACGTTGAATTGCAGCATGTCGATAGCTTGAATCACCGGGGTGGTAGGTTGTATCATATAATAGCATATTAACCAAGGTGTCTCTGGCTAAAATACTGAGGTTGTTTCTTTTTAGAAATTCTGTGTGATAAACCCGTTCGGTGTCTGTTGGTTCACGGCCAAGCAAATCAATAAAATAGCGGTTTACGTAGTTTTCAACCTTGATGGTGGGTACAGACCGGTAATCGGGGGGCTGATTGCCCGAAATAAGAATATCTTCCGTTTTCGTGCATGAAGAAATCAGCAGAAAAATAAGGCTGAGGGGGAGGGTAAACTTCAACACTATCACAATCTTAGAAAAAAAAAATGACATTTCAAAGAAATATCAACATTGACAAACAATAATTTAATTCATATAATATTGTAAAACAATAATATATATGAATATTAGTAAACTAATAGTTTAAGTTATTTATTAGACCTTAACCCGTTTGCTTAGATAGAGATATTCGTACTGTTTCTTATATTTGTGCTGAATAAACCAATACAATGGCTTTCTATCATAAAGCAGGGCAAATACCCTCAAAAAGACATACCCAATACCGCAAACCCAATGGCGAATTGTATGCAGAAGAATTGGTGAGCACCGAAGGGTTCAACAGTATTTACTCACTCATTTATCATTGCCACCCACCGACCCTTGTTACCCAGATTGGCTCTCCGGTAAGTGTGGAACCTAAAATTGCCATGCCCAAAAATATGCAGCACCGCAGCTATCTGACATGGGATGTACCTGCTGAAGCGGATTATATCAAAAGCCGTAAAGTGCTGTTGATGAACAGTGATATACAAATTGGCGTGGCTGCACCCACCCAAAGTATGAATGATTATTTCTTCAAGAATGCCGATGGTGATGAAGTGCTCTTTGTTCATGAAGGTGAAGGATACCTGGAAACCATTTACGGTCGTATCGATTTTGAATATGGCGACTACCTGGTTATCCCGCGTGGAACCATTTACAAGCTCCATTTTAATGGGAACAGCAACCGCATCTTTTTTGTGGAATCTCCCAGTCCGGTTTATCCTCCCAAACGCTATCAAAACAGCATGGGACAGTTACTGGAGCATTCGCCCTATTGCGAGCGCGACATCAAACTGCCTCATAGTATTCAAACCCATGATGAAAAGGGTGAATTTAAAGTAATGATCAAAAAACAGGAATCCATATGGCCATATACATACGCAACGCATCCTTTTGATGCGATTGGTTGGGACGGATTTTTATATCCGTTTGGATTCAGCATACACAATTACGAGCCCATCACAGGCAGGCTGCATATGCCTCCGCCCATTCACCAGACATTTGAGGGCAGGGGATATGTGATTTGCAGTTTTGTACCTCGCCTGTATGATTACCACCCGCTGAGTGTTCCTGCTCCCTACAACCATAGCAATGTAGACAGCGATGAGATTCTGTATTACGTTGACGGCGATTTCATGAGCCGAAAACATGTGGAACGCGGTATGATAACGCTTCACCCCAAAGGAATTCCGCATGGACCACACCCCGGAACGGTGGAAAAAAGTTTGGGACAAAAAGAAACCCGTGAACTGGCGGTAATGATAGATCCCTTTGCTCCGCTCATGATTACGGAAGAAGCCCTTAAACTGGAAGACCCTACCTACTGGAAAAGCTGGGTGGAATAATGTTTTTAAAAAAATTATAATGAATAACTTACGAATTTTCGGTTTCTTGTTTTTAGGGTGTTTTTTTACCTTGGTCAATGCCCAGACATACCCTAAAAAATACGGCAAGCGGGTAAACAAAACCTATAAAAAACTGGTAAAACAGGCGCATATAAACAACGGCATAAGAGAAACTGACGAAAAGGCTACTCCGGATTTATTTTGGGCACAGGAATACATTGCCACCATGGATCCTGTGACAGGCAGGACTACTCCTGAAAATGTATTCACAGCCATACAGCAAAGCAGTGCCACAAAAAATTTGGGGCGCAGGGCCATGCCAGGCATGAGCGTTACCCCGTGGGTTGAAAGGGGTCCCAATAATGTAGGCGGCAGAACACGCGCTTTGTCATGGGATCCCATAGATCCCGCCGGCAAAAAAGTATGGGCAGGAGCCGTAACCGGAGGGCTTTGGTATAACAATGATATCACCGATGCCAACAGCAAATGGGTTCAGGTAAGCGGTTTATGGAGCAACCTAACCGTAAGTTGTATGGCGTGGGACCCCAATAATCCCGGCACCGGCTATGTGGGAACAGGAGAGGGTTTTGGCACGAGCAGCAGTTCCTCGCGTGGATTTGGCATATGGAAAACCTCCGATTCCGGTAAAACGTGGAATCAGCTTAATTCTACCACGGGTTATTTTTATGTGCTGGATATTTTGGTTCGAAATGAAAATGGCAGCAGTGTGGTATATGCTGCGGTTGATGCGAATACTTACCAAGGCACATTGTTTGGACTGAGTAATTATGGCTTGTATCGCAGCACCAATGGTGGCAGTAGCTGGACCAATGTAATCTCAAATGCCCCAAATGGACAAAAGTTTGCCGTAGCCGATATTGAAATAGCTTCAGACAACCGCATTTGGATTGGAACACGCAACAATCCCTATGCAGGAACAGATAGGGGTGCGGGTAGGGTTATGTACAGCGACAATGGAACAACCTGGACCACCAGTTATACCCACACCAATAAAACTGGCAGGGTAGAAGTAGCAACGGCGCCAGGCAAGTCCGGAACGGTGTATGCCATGATTGAACATAATCAGACTGTAGATGCCATTATTGCTTCGTATGATAAAGGCGCTAACTGGACTTCGCGCGCAGAACCTGATGATGCCGATAATGGCATTCCCAATACCGATTTTTCCAGAGGACAGGCCTGGTATGATTTGATTCTGGCAGTTGATCCCAATGATTCCATGGTTGTGTATGCCGGTGCAATTAACCTGTTCAGGAGTGCCAATGGTGGCAGTGCCTGGACCCAAATAAGCAAGTGGTCAAACAATACCAGTATGAACACCCTGAATTGTCCTTATGTTCATGCCGATCAGCACGCATTTGTATTTAAACCCGGCAGCAGTTCCACTTGTATTATCGGCAATGATGGCGGTGTTTTTTACAGCAATAACATTGGCTCGGCAGCTACCAGTTCTACTGCCATAGCAGAAAGAACATTTGATTACAGTACCGCTCAGTATTACTGGGGCGATATGGCGCAAACTTCAGGCTCCAACCTTATGATTGCGGGCGCCCAGGACAATGGAAGCCATTGATTCACCACCGCCGGTAAAAATGCCGTAGGTGCGCTCACCGGTGGGGACGGCGCTTATTGTTTTATATCGCAATCCAATAGCAACAAACAAATTACCAGTTATGTATACAACCAGTATTACTACACACTGGATAACTGGACAACCCCAACGGCATTTCAACTGATTGCGGATGGAACTACGGGGCGTTTTATAAACCCTGCAGAATGGGATGACAATGGCAGTGGGATTTTTTCTGCTAAAGGAACCGGAACATTGTACCGCAGAACACTGACCACTTCCCCCGGAACACTTCAAACCATCACTTTTGGTGGAGCTAATTTTGCCAGTGCCATTAAAGCGTATAAGCTTG
>CAYSIK010000019.1:0-21137 GCA_964431045.1 uncultured Flavobacteriaceae bacterium | reverse complement strand
TTTGTTTGTTTTCAACTGTGAAAGCGTCAACAGGAGTGTCAGTTTTCTTCTTTTTGCAGGCTACAGTCATGGTAAGTGCCACGGCTGAAGCTACGAACAATAGTTTTTTCATTTTTTAGTAGTTTTAGTCTGAATAGGCTTCGAATTAAGGCAATGTTAGGGACAAATTCAATAATGCATTAAAAATAATTTTTCAAAAGACAGATGTATGACAATTCAATTGTCTGATTTTGAGGATACCCAAGGCGCTTGGGCAATAAAAAAAGGACAGCCGGATGCATAGGGATAGCGTAAGGTTGTAAATTTGTTCCCGTCAATGCGGCATAAAATAATCAGTGTAGTGGGTGCAAGACCCCAGTTTATTAAATCTGCGCCCCTGGAAATCGCATTCAGGAATTGCGATAACTATCATTTGATTTCCATTCACACGGGACAGCATTACGATGAAAATATGAGTCGTGTGTTCTTTGATGAACTGGGTTTGCAACAGCCGGCCTATCAGCTGAACGTAGGCAGTGGCAGCCATGGCAAACAAACCGCAGGTATGCTTGAAAAGCTCGAGGAAATTTTCCTGCAGGAAAAACCTTCCATGGTGGTTGTTTACGGCGATACCAACAGCACGCTGGCAGCATCGCTGGCAGCCGCGAAACTGCACATCCCCATTACGCACATTGAGGCGGGACTGCGCAGTTACAACCGCACTATGCCCGAAGAAGTGAACCGTGTCCTGACGGATCATATAAGTGAATTGTTGTTTGTGCCCTCTCAGGTGGCTGTTGACAATTTAAAAAAAGAGGGTATAACCCAAGGTGTAGAAATCACGGGTGATATCATGTTGGACATTCTAAGAATGTCGCAGGAGCGCGGTGTTGTTAAACAGCCTGTTGCCGGAGCCTATTATTATGCCACAATTCACCGGCCATACAATACAGATTATCCGGAACGCATGAGAGAAATTCTGGGTGAAATGAATACGCTTGACCATCCCGTTTATTTTTCCATTCATCCAAGAACCTCATCCTTGCTGGAAAAACAGGGTGTTGATGTTGGTCAATACGGGAATATTCATTTTATCCCCCCTCAAAGTTATTTTGAAAATCTGGGATACCTGATGCATGCAGAGCGGGTTATCACCGACAGTGGCGGATTGCAAAAGGAGGCTTGGTTTGTGCGCAAACCTTGTGTGACCCTGCGGCCTGAAACCGAGTGGGTGGAAACCCTCGAAAACCAATGGAATATCCTTGTTTTTGACCCATTAAAAGACTTGCCGCGGGCCTTGAAAACAGTTCCTGGATCCTATCACGAAGGGGTTTACGGAGATGGACATGCGGCAGAAAAAATGCGCGATTCCATTATAAGCCACATAGAAAAGAAAGGTTCATGAAACCGAAACTGCTGCATATCTGCTATCAGTTTCATCCCGAAATGGGATATGATGTAAATCTTTTTGTGCGTTTTGCCCATCCCGGTATGGAGGTGAAAGTACTTACCTCAGATAACCTGGATTTATGGAACATGAGCGCTGCGGAAGCTTCCCGCAAGGACCAATATCTTAAGGACGAGTATAATGTGGAAATTGTCAGGCTGCCATCGTTCAAAACAGGCAAGCGCAAGGCCGGTGTTTTCATCAAAGGGCTGAACAAAGCCATCAACAGCATGAATCCAGACATTGTTTTTTACCATGGTTTGGAAAGCACCACTTTTGCCTGGTCGATTTTTAATCAGGTGGGCAAGCGTTTCGTAGCTGCCGATACACACACGTTATTTGGGCAGTTTCGCGATTTGTCCTTTCTGGGAAATATATACCTTAAAGGATTCTTTAAGCCCCTGTTGGTAGGGAATATGAAAAAATGGAACTGCCCTGTTTTTTATACCGCGGTAGAAAATAAGAGGGTACTGGAATGGTTCGGTTTTCCGGAATCGCAGATATTCAATAATGAAATTTGTACGGATGTTGAGTTGTTTCGAAAAGCAGAGGTGGACCGAAAAGAGATTTTTCCCGACATGCTGCCCGGTGGAAAGGTGATTTTGTACACGGGTAAATTTGATCATTTCAAGCAACCGGGTCTTATCCTGGAAGCTCTGAAAAAAGTGGAACAGGACGTAGATTTTGCGTTAAATGTTGTTTTTGTTGGACCTGAAAATCCTGAATATCAAACCTCTAATATACGCAATATTTTCGACAATTCCAACATAAAAGTACTGGTATTGCCGGCTGTTCCGAATGCCCTGCTGCACCGGTATTATTCCGCTGCGGATATTGCAGTATTTCCAAGGCAAAATACCCTGAGCGCATTGGATGCGCAGGCCTGCGGACTTCCCGTTATTATGGAGTCTGACGAAACCAACCGCGAGCGGCTGAAGGAGGGCGGGCTGTGTTATGAAAGCGGCAATATGGCAGATTTGGGCAAAAAGATGTTGGAGTTATTGGTCGACAATGGCCTCAGAAACAGCTTGTCTGAATCCGGACGGGACTACATGCATAATCGGTACAATTACAAAAAGAAAATTACAGAGATTCAGGAAATGCTGCTGTCCGGTTTTTTAGCGAGCCGTTTCAATAAAAACGGGGCAATTTCCTGATTCTGTTACCGCTGAATTTAGCGAGGTATTTATCTGCCAGTGAGTTTACTTCCCGCGAAATGTGAAAAGCATATAACGCATATAAGAGGCCTCCGCCCAGCAGCAGGGTTTTAACTATGCTGTCCGCAAAGGGGTTTGGTATCCATTGTCCTGTGAAGGATAGCGATGCGCCGAAAATGAGAAGCAGAACCAGTTTATTGCGTGTGAAAGGATGCAGATTCAGCTTTTTATACAGCAGAAAAATTCCAAAAGACTGAGTAAACAGGTAGGTGATAATTGTGCCCATGGCGGCACCAAAAATGCCAAATTGCGGAATTAACAGCCAATTGGAGATAACTGCAGTGGCTGCCGCGAGCAGAAAATTGATTAATGCCCAGGCATAGAATGGCGAATTTGCCAGAATAGGACTTGTGGTAGCTCCCAAAGCGTCAATGAGTCGGGTAATTCCTATCATAAATACGACCCATTTCCCTTTGGCGTAATATTCACCGTGGGGCATGATGGCGTATATATTATCAATGTTTATCCAGATGAAATAAAACAGGATGATGGCCGCCATAAATTGGTTGAGGGTACTGCGTTTGTACAGGTCTTTTACTTCATCCCAGCGATTATTTTTGATGTGCTGTGAAAAAACCGGAGTTGCAATTTGTATTAGGGTTCGTTTTGGTATGTCTATCAGCATGGCCAGGTAAAAACCGATGCTGTAAATGGCAGTATCACCCAGCTCTTTCATTGAAGAAAGCATAAAAAAGTCAATCTTGCTCACCACCAGGCCGGTAAGGCCACCCAGAAACAGAAATCCGGTGTAGCGGATCATGTCTTTTTTTATGCCCGGATTGTCCCGTAAAAACTGGAAATCGGGTTTCAGATGGAGGGGGGTGAGTCTTCGTATAAACAGGATATTGAAGAAAAATACGACGCCATATGCAAACGCCATCACCCACAATGATTGCGAAAAGGTAAGCCAACCTTTGTAAAAGCTGAATCCGGAACCGATAATAAACAATCTCAATATCACCTCCCTAAGAAAGTTGGGAACAGCGGTCCGGCCGTGATTGGCCGCACAGGTTTCCATGACTGTTTGATACAATGAGAACAGAACCATGAAAATCAGCATGGGATACAAGGGGCCAAGCAGGGCTGCATCTTTTTTAAACAGATTGAGCAATGGCTCACGGAAGAAAAGCAGGCCTGTAAGTACCATCAGGTAACCTGCCAAGGGTATGCTGAATGCCCAAAAAAAGAAACCGTGGTGTTTTTTGTCTGCAGTCTGAAAATGCGGGAAATAGCGATTGATGCTGTAATTTGTTCCCATCAGGGCAAAGCTGGAAATAACCGCAGCACTCTCTATCAAAAGTCGCACAGCACCCAATTCTCTGGGCGTGTAGAACAAGGGTTGCAATAAAAACAGACTGAGAAACGCCAGGCCTATGCCCACATAATTACTCAAGGTTGATTTTATGCTTTGGCGTATGATGACACCCATGCAGCAAATTTACGGATTGCAATATCCCGTTGATGAATTTGTTTACAATTTACGACAAAAGCACACCAGCATTCGATTTGTTTGTTCAATCGGTTTTTCCACCTTTATTTTGCCCGTTCACATGCTTAATCTCATCATCTTTGGTCCTCCGGGTGCAGGCAAAGGCACCCAAAGCGAAAAAATCATCGCACAGTATCAGCTGGAACATATCTCAACCGGAGATCTGCTTCGTGCAGAGCGGAATGCCGGAACTGAGCTCGGAAATAAGGCCAATGAATACATCAGCAAGGGAGAACTGGTTCCCGATGAGGTGGTAATTGGTATGGTTCGCAATTTTATGTTGTCTAAATCTTCCGCAAAGGGCTTCATTTTTGACGGATTTCCGCGCACTACGCCTCAGGCTGAGGCGCTGGATACAATGCTTCTGGAATTCAATACATCGATAGCCACCGTGCTGGGTCTGGAAGTTGAGGAGGATGAACTGGTTAAAAGGCTTGTGCTCAGAGGTCAGACTTCAGGCAGGATTGACGATCAGGATGAAAATACCATTCGCAACCGTTTTCGGGAGTATCAAAACAAGACTTTGCCGCTTCAGGATTTTTACATGAAGCAGGGAAAATATCACAGCGTTGAAGGAATTGGAGAAATTGATGAAATATTCAGTAACTTGTGTTCGTTTATTAACGCAGTAAAACAATGATAAAAAACAATATCCACTACCTTATTCTTGCTGTGGCAGGAATAACCGCCGCATGGCTTATCGGCAATGGTTTTAAGCGCAAGCCTCAGGGAGAATATATCTCTGTAACCGGCATGGCGGAAGTCAATTTTACCAGCGATGACATTCACTGGTCGGGTTCCTTTTCACGTTCAAGCCAGGAAATGAAAGATGCCTATCAGTCACTCAAGGCTGACAAAGACAAGGTATATCAGTATTTTAAATCCAAAGGGATTCACGATTCAGAAATGGTATTTGGAACTGTGAATCTGGATAAGCAGTACGAGGATATTCGTTCTGATGGTAATTACCGTTCGGTTTTTGTCGGATACAAAGCCTCACAGGGGATAAAAATACGTTCGCGCCGCATCGATGCCATTGAATCTATTGCGAAGGAAAGCATGGAGCTTGTAGAAAATGGAATTGAATTCAATGCCGGAACGCCCGAGTTTTATTATACCCGCCTCTCTGAATTGAAACTTGAACTCATCCGCAAAGCCGCTGCAGACGCCAGTTCCCGGGCCGGTAAAATTGCAGAAGCAAGCAACAGCAGTCTGGGGGCGCTTAAGTCTTCAGATCTCGGCGTTTTTCAGATTACCGGTGAAAATGACAATGAGGAATACAGCTGGGGCGGTGTTTTCAATACCTCCAGCAAGCGCAAGACTGCGCGTGTGACAGTTTCTTCCAATTTTGCGACCCATTGATGCCGGCCCGCAACCTGTTGCTGCTGGATCTGGACAATACCCTATGGGATTTTGACGGCAATGCCGAAGAAGCACTGGCCGAACTTTTTCACAGGCATAAACTGCACATTCGTACTTCGCATTCTGTTCATCATTTTATTGAGACCTACAAAGGCATCAATAAATCTTACTGGAAGAGATATGAGGCAGGGGAAATCGCAAAAGATTTGCTGAGAACAGGAAGGTTCATCGATACATTCAGGGCGCTGGGCATTCCCGATGAAGAGCATCCTGAAAATGTTTGGGATGAGTATCTGGAAATATGTCCCGTCATGACCCGTATGATGCCCGGAGCCATGACCTTTGTGAAGGAAATGAAGGAGCATTTTGTGATTGTGCTGCTTACCAATGGTTTTGAAAAAACGCAGCGTACCAAGATTCAGGCATGCGGACTGGTGGATTACGTGGATTTAATGATTAGCAGTGAGGCTGTGGGTATAGCCAAGCCGGATAAAGGTATTTTCGAAATCGCATTAAAAACGGCTGAGGAGAAATGGGGCAAGTTCAATAGTGTGTTTTATGCCGGAGATACCTGGGAAACAGACGTAGCAGGCGGCGTTAATGCCGGTATACGAACCTGCTGGTACAACCATACTGTATCTGAAATCCCGCAGGATGAAACGGCCCATCATCCTCTGTTTTTGGGCGCTTACGACTCGCTCTCATCAATAGGCTCTGCCCTTCTTGAAAGGCTTTGACAATTAAGTTACACAAAATAGGCTGGCCTGAATTATCTTTGTGCAAACATGAATATCTGTATTAAAAATCTTCTTTTGCTTGCTGTAGCCGCTTTTTCTTCGCAGGCAGGCATCGCGCAAAACATCGAAGTGCAGGGTGGTAAAACACATGATTTTTACCCTGAAGCAACTGGGTTTACCGACTGCTACATGTACATGAAAAATGTGGGCACAGGTTCCTTGAAGATTGCCTACGAGAAAGTATCTGCTGATTATCCTGCCGGGTGGGATGTGTCGTTTTGCGATAACCGCAATTGTTTTTTTACATTCAGAGATAAAGATACTTTTTCAGTCATGGCTCCCGGTGAAAAAGCCAGTATGAAAATTACCGTTTTCCCAAAAGGAAATGCCGATACAGCCATTGTTAAATATGCCGTTTGGGACGTAAACAATCCTTCTGTGAAAGATACGCTCACGTTCAACATTATGGTACGGTGGTCTGCCGGAAACTACTTGTCTTGCATGCCGCAGCAGGCTATTTTCCCTGTTCCTGCCAATCGCTATTTGCAGGTGTATACATCTACTGTCTCTGTTGTTGAAATACGCAGCCTTTCCGGACAAATCATCAGCTGCACTTACCCTGTTTCAGATTGGACCAGGCTGGATATTGAAGGTCTTACTGCAGGTAGCTACGTGGTTTTGCTGAAAGGTAGCAACGGAAGCCGCAGTTATACTTTTCTTAAAGACTAAACGGTAATTTTACCAATAGGCATGCTGCTTTTCGCATTTCAAACGCTGACTTCGGGTTGGTTTTTGATACTGTGTCTCATAGCAGCGGGCGGTTTAACTTTTCTTTTGTACAAAAGAGAGGTACTGTTTCCAAAACCCTGGAAATATATACTGCCTGCCCTGCGTTTTTTGGGTTTATTCTTTCTGTTTTTATTGCTATTGTCGCCTTTTGTGGTATTTACGCTGCAACAGGAAGAAAAGCCAACACTCCTTGTGTATCTGGATAAAAGTGCTTCTGCTGCCGGGCAGGTAGATGCTGTTTATGAGCAATCGCTCAAGCAATCATTGTCGCAATTGGCAGAGAAGTTTACCATTCGCACCTATCACTTTGCAGACAAAGTATATAGGGAAGGCGATACGGTGAAAGGGTTAAATGCAACTGAACTGGGACAGGTTTCAGGACATATAAGCGACTTTAAAGATTCGAGGTCAGTTTCGGCTGTGCTGGTAGTTTCCGACGGAATTCAAAACCGGGGTATCAGTCCGCTTTTGATACCGCTGCACAGCAATCCGACGGTTTATTGTATTGGGGTAGGAGACACTACCCCCCGCGCTGATATTCGGGTAACAGGAATTCAGGTGAACGAATCGGTTTTTCTGGGCAGTGATTTTACGGTAGAGGTTCAGTTGCATTGCAATGCCGGATTGGCATCTTCCTACAAACTGGAACTTTGGGAAGGTGCAGCGCTTGTGCAAACCCAAAATGGCACGTTTGAAAGTGGCAATGCATACAAACGGATTGCATATCCCATGAAGGCAAAAAGCCCGGGACTTAAGCAATTCAGGGTGGTTGTGTCTTCATTGCCGGGTGAAAAAAATCTGGCCAATAACCAGGCTACTGCAGTAACCGAAGTTGTAGATGACCGAAAAAAGGTGATGCTGGTAATGACTGCACCACATCCGGATCTGGGTGCCATGAAACGCTTGCTGGAGGGCAATGCCAGATACCAGGTGAGTATGGCCGATCCGGGACTGACGCCTGCTCCGGGGTCAGCAGATGTTTTTGTGATACACGGGATGCCGGTTAACGACAATCAGGCGGTGTGGATGAAGCAACTGGCTTCATCGGGTAAGTCTTTTTTTCATATCAACTCAGTGCAAACACAACGCAGGTTGTTGGGAGATATGCCTGGTGGATTGTATCCTCCTGTTGTTTCCCGCTCAGAAGATGCACTCCCGGCGGTTGTATCGGATTTTTCTGAGATTGCCTTTGAACCTGAAATAATAAGAAGAATCAGTACTTTTCCGCCATTGAAAGTTGCCTATGGCAAATGGCAGAGTGATGCGGGGCAAAAAGTGTTTTTGAAACAAAGAATCGGGAGTGTTGAGACCGAGTACCCGCTATTTTATTTCAGGGACTACAACAACCATAGAAGCGTTTGGCTTTGCGGTGAAGGCTTCTGGCGCTGGCGCTTAAAGGAATTTGCAGGCCATGGCGATTGCGCAGCAACAGAATCCATATTGTTTCAGTCTTTGCAATATCTTTCTGTGAAAGCAACCCCCAGGTCTTTTGTACTGAAGACCACCAAGAACGAATTTGAGACGGATGAAGCCATATCACTTCAGGCCACATGGTTTGATGCTGCAGGAAACCGTGAAAATAAGTCGGCCTGTGAATTGACTTTACAGGGGGATAAGGGTTTTAAAAGGGTGATGCCGATGGCTGCATATCAGGATTTATACCGCCTGGAAACTTCAGGTTTGCCGCCGGGACAATATACCGCTACAGCCAGGCTGGATAAAAGTCCGCCACCACTGGCATCAACCGTATTTTATGTAAATCCCATGTTTGCAGAAACATCGCAGACCCAGGCGAATCATGCATTGCTGAGGCAATGGGCTGCAAAATATCAGGGTAAGTTTGTGGGTCAAAACCGCTCCGATGAAATCATCCGTAGTTTAAATCAGCAACAGGCTGCAAAACCGGTTGTGTATTCAGAAACGAAAATCACGGAACTCATACACGTTAAATGGTTCTTCCTTTTCATTGTGTTATGTTTTTCGTTGGAGTGGATTTTTCGCAAATATCTTGGCAGTTATTAACGAACTTTGCAGTTAATGGCAAGGGTCGTAGTGGGTTTAAGCGGCGGTGTTGACAGCAGTGTGGCAGCATGGTTGCTCAAAGAGCAGGGGCATGACGTCATCGGTCTGTTTATGCGCAACTGGAATGATGCTTCCCCTACCCTTGAGGATGAATGCCCATGGATTGATGACAGCAGGGATGCCATGTTGGTTGCTGAACAGCTGGGGATCCCTTTTCAAATACTGGATTTAAGTGCTGAATATAAAACCCGCATTGTAGATTACATGTTTGCAGAATACGCTGCAGGCCGGACACCCAATCCTGACGTGCTTTGCAACCGGGAGATCAAGTTTGATTTGTTTCTGCAAAATGCCCTTAAACTGGGAGCCGATTTTGTGGCAACCGGCCATTATGTGCGCAAGGACAGCGAAATGGTGAATGGTCAGGAATATTATCGGCTATTGCAGGGTGTTGATTCCGGTAAAGATCAGAGTTATTTTTTGTGTCAGCTTAATCAGGAACAGCTTTCAAAAGCGCTTTTCCCCATTGGTCATCTGCAGAAGTCCGAAGTGCGTGAGATAGCCGTAAAGGCAGGTTTGCACGTTCACAACAAGAAGGACAGTCAGGGTTTATGTTTCATTGGTAAGGTTTCCCTTCCTGATTTTCTGCAACAGCAGTTAAAACCCAAGGAGGGTGAAGTGGTTCTGATTGATAGGGAAGAACCGGCCGTAGCCGAACATATTCGGCGGATGGCAGAAGAAACCAATCCCGAAGTCTGGGCAGAAAAACCCCGTTTTACCCGAGGTTCCGGCAGAGTAATCGGAAAGCACAGGGGCGCGCATTATTATACCATTGGTCAGCGCCGTGGACTGCATATCGGAGGGACAGGAATGCCGCTTTTTGTTTTGCAAACCGATGTTAATGAGAATGTTATATACGTGGGGCTGGGTGAAGATCATCCTGCTTTGCTGAGCAAGGCACTGGAGACAGATGAAAGCGGTTTGCATTGGGTAAATCCGACGGCAAAAAGCAGGGTGGAAAAGGGTGAAAAACTGAAAGCAAGAATCCGATACCGTCAAGCACTTTTTGACTGTGAAATTAAAATGACAAAAAAAAGACAATTCTGCATCTTCCACACAGCACAGCGTTCTGTGACTCCCGGACAATTTTTGGCTGTTTATTTAAACGAAGAATTGATTTGCAGTGCAACCATTAAGCAATAAAAAGCGTCTATACATAAATTTGTAAAAATTTATGATAACCGCAAAGCCAATGGTGACAAAGCACAGTGCACTACATAAAATACTATTTTTAATTTCTTTTTTGTTGATATCTAATGGGTTGCGCTCCCAGATATCTTCAACAGGAAAGGTGTTTTACATGACATTTATGGAAATGGAAGCCCGCACAGGGGGATACCCGGATTCGCTTCTGATATATATTACCTCTGAGAAAAACACAACTATTGTGTTGGATAATCCCAGATTGGCGGGTTCGGCTCAAACCATCAACATTACAGCAGGTGTGGTAAACAGGAGAGCGGTGGATCCCCAATTCTATTATCCGCAGGGTTCCGAATTTACTGCCTCGGATCTAAACAGCAAACGTGGACTTCGCATTGTGGCAAAGGACCCGGTAAATGTGTACTGCATGAACCTGGAGCAAAATCGTTCCGATGGTACGTTTGTAATGCCCTATGAATCTATTCCGCAGGCCCCTATTTTTTATGTAAACTCTTACACTCCGACCCAGCGAACATCCACTTATTCTCCCAGTGAGTTTGCCATAATTGCCATGGACAATAATGTGACGGTTGAGATAACGCCTACGGTTAGAACCAGAGGCGGAAAAGCTGCCGGAACCGCTTTCACGGTTGCTATGTCCAGAGGGCAGGTTTATCAGGTACAGAGTGATTTGGCTGACGGTAATATAAATGATGGTACCAGTCCGACGGGCGATCTCACCGGCACACGCATTCGGGTGATCAATGGTTGCGGAAAAATTAATGTTTTCAGCGGTATGAGGTCGGTCAAAATACCCAATACTTCCTGTGGTATTGCCGTAGACCATATTTACACCCAGGTTTTCCCAACATCGGTGCTCGGTACAAAGCATGTGGTAATGCCATTTAAGGATCAAACAAAGGGTTATGTGGTGAAAGTTATGGCTACCAAGCCCAATACCCGGATTTCTGTTGATGGAACCTATATCGGTTCTACCCGGGCAGCGGGCCAGTATTATTATTTGGA
This sequence comes from uncultured Flavobacteriaceae bacterium, assembly GCA_964431045.1. GTDB lineage: Bacteria > Bacteroidota > Bacteroidia > NS11-12g > UBA955 > RGEC01. Next base: position 9,866 of record CAYSIK010000019.1, on the reverse strand, counting down.
TCAGACCACTTCAGCGGCCAGGTGCATCACCTCAGACAGCCCTGTCTATGTTGCTCAATACATGAAAAACGGTGGCACATGTGCAGGTACCACTGGTAACGTGGGAGATCCCGCCATGCTGATTATGCCCGATCAGTCTCAGAAGATGTTGAAAACCGTTGTGGGAACGGCAACAACCAGCAACATGAACAAGCACTATGTGAATGTATTGGTAACAACCAAAGCCAAAGGCCTTGTTAAACTAAATGGTACTTTGGTCAGTTCTACTGCCTTTACAGATGTTCCATGTGCGGGGCATTCGTATGCGCAACTCAACGTTAACAATCCATCTTCAAACGTCATAGAATGCGATTCCGGGCTGATTGCAGTGGCCTATGGTGTGGGTCAGTATGAAAGCTACAGTTATTGTTCCGGAGCCTTGTTTGAAAACCTTGAATACGATTTCAAAATCACAAGAGCCAGCAAATGTCCCAAGTATCCTGTAAAGCTTTCGGCGGTAGTTCCAAAATCGGTTAAGCCACTTGGCATTATCTGGGATTATGGCGATAATACAGCAAGAGATACAGGTACCAATGTAACCCATTCTTTTCTAAGAACCGGTGCTTTTTATGTAACAATGAAAGTTATTGTAAAGGTTCCATGTGGAGGGAATGATACGTTTACCCGTTCAAAAATTATTGATATCCTGCCCTGCCCCACCCTTAATTTTCCAGATACCATCATTAAGTGCGGGAATGCAAAAATCAATGAGGTTTTTGATGCCGGTTCCAGTTTGAAATTTCTTTACAAATGGCAGGATAGTTCCAACAAACGTTTTTACACGGCTACAAATGCAGGTAAAGTTTGGGTAAGGGTACGCGATACATCCACAAATTGCTCTGCGACAGACTCTACTACCATCGTTCGTGCCACCCAGATTGATGCCAAATTAAATTTTGATACTGCGCAGAACTGTATCAATGTGAATAGATATGTCTTGTCTGATAACACCAACTTTTTTGGAGACAGCAGAAAATCTGTATTGTGGAAACTGGCAAATCCATACATTCCAGGGGATACAACCCGACTAACAGACCTGGTCTTCCGCAAAACATTTGACACTACCGGGCAATTCTATCTGGAATATATTGTATATACGAAAAAGGGTTGTTCGGATACAGTGAAAACCGTGTTGAATGTAAACGGAATGCCAACAGCCAAGTTGTGGTCATCCAAATTGTTCTATTGTCAGAATTCCACCACCGATCTTGTTGATTCAAGCTTTGGTGACGGTGGCATCGGCAAGACCTTCTGGAGCTATGGGGATGGTGGAAAGGATACGGTAATCAATCGCTTTGGAAGACACCGCTATACCAATTATGACACCTTCACCGTGAACATGATAACCCAAACCATTCACGGTTGCAGCGATACACTCGATTCGGCTTTTGTGGTACATCCTGTTCCAGTCTCAAAAATTACCAAAACCACCAACAATCAGTGTTTCAAGCAAAACAGTTTTGACTTTTCTGATAACAGCAGTCCCTTGCCTTATGGCACCTACAACCGTTACTGGCGATACAACGGCACCTCTTCCACAGGCGTGTCTTCCCTCACAGCTGTGAAATTTAAAGATACAGGATTCTGGACAGTTACCAGGGTTGATACCTCGGAATACGGCTGTATGGACTCCATTAAAACCACAGTTTATGTTGCTCCTGAACCCAAGGCGCGCCTGGTGGTAACGGATAGTAATAAGTGTTTTAATCAGCATTTTTTCAATTTGGATGACCGCTCAGTGATAGGTTCAGGTACTGTTGCGTCCCGCAAATGGTCTTTCTCCGATGGCAGCTCAAGCACTTCAAAGACCATTACCAATAAGAAGTTCTCAGCCTGGGGGGTATACACAGCCAAACTCGTAGTAACTTCAGGTCTGGGCTGTAAAGACAGTGCAAGCAGGCTGTTGGATGTAAGTCCTTCACCCAAATCTGCCTTCAGTGTGAATGATGATATTCAGTGTCTCGTAGGCAACAGCTTTTCATTTAGCCCTGATAATATACTGAATGTTCCGGGTGTTACTGTTTCACACAAGTGGAACTTTGGAGACAATTCATCATCAACCGCGCAAAGCCCTGTATATTCTTACGCAGATACAGGTTCTTATAAGGTTACGTATATTATGTCTACCAGCCAGGCTTGCAACGATACCACCATCCGCACCATGCGCGTGGAACCTACACCCAAGCCAACATTTACCAATACTCCCGACAGTACCTGTTTGGGTAAGACTAAGTTTGATTTTACCAATACCACCAACTTCAAAGGCACTCTAACCTACAACTGGTCTTTGGGTGATGGAGCTAAAGCTACCACTAAGGATATAGTTCAGAAAGATTACTCCAGTGCAGGCAATTATACCATTAAACTTATAGTTACCTCACTTGCCGGTTGCAAGGATTCTGTTTCGAGACTGGTTAAAGTGTTCCCCATACCCCAGGCAAACTTCAGTATCAATGATGATTTGCAGTGCCTGAGCGGCAATAACTTTATCTTCACAGATAACTCCAATACCAATGGAGCAACCGGAGTAACGTACAACTGGACTTTGACTCCCGGCGGAAACTTTACAGGTAAAAATTATCCCAATCAGATTTTTACAGATACAGGTAATTATTCACTGAAACTGGATGTGTTGTCAGACCGCGGTTGTGGCAGCAGCATCACCAAGACCCTGTATGTGGCTGAAACTCCATTTGTAGATATAAACTTTGATTCGGATGCCTGTCAGGGTGAAACGGTTAACTTTACATCCAACACGCTCATCAACAAAGGCTCTATTACCGGATACAACTGGGATTTTGGTGATGGATCCAATGCATCAGTAGCCAATCCCAGCAAGGTTTACAATACTTCGGGCAACTTTAATGTGAGTTTGACTGTAACCTCAAACAATGGCTGCACAGGTAAATCAACAGTCAAGCCCATGACCGTATATGCCAAGCCTGTTGCAAATTTCTCTTCTGAGTATCTTCTTTCCCGTGGTATGGAAACCGACTGGAAATTTGTGTTTACCGGAAGCAATGCTGCTGCATATGACTGGCGTTTTGAAGACGGTCAGAACAGCAACGCCGGTGGTCCGCTGTTCCTGACGTTTAACGATACCGGTAATTTCCGGGTTAAGCTGATAGTAACCAGCCCGGATTTCTGTGTTGACAGTATTTCTAAGTTCATCTTCCTTAAACCGGAACTTCTGTTTTGGCTTCCAACCTCATTCACGCCCAACAATGACGGCTTGAACGAAACGTTTGGTCCAAACACTACATTTGGTCTTAGCAAATACAATATGCACATTTATGATCGCTGGGGTGGATTGCTGTTTACCACCAATGACCCTGCTAAATCATGGAACGGCACAGATGCCAAGGGAGAAGAATTGCCGGAAGGGGTCTATGCCTACACCATCAACTTCCGTTACATAGATGGTAAATTGTTTGTGTACAAAGGATCGGTGACCATCATTCGATAACCTAAAAATTGACCTGCAAAAGAAAAGCCCCGTTTCCGGGGCTTTTCTTTTATAGAATTGTAAATATTTTATTATCCCAGGTAAGATTTAAGGATTTTGCTTTTGCTGCTTTTGCGCAGGCGACGCAGGGCTTTTTCCTTAATCTGACGCACGCGCTCGCGTGTAAGGCCTACTTTTTCTGAAATGTCTTCCAGGGTATGGGCAGGGTTGCCATCCAGGCCGAAATAATATTTCAAAACATCACGCTCTTTGTCGCTGAGGGTACTGATAACGCGGTTGATTTCGTTTTGCAGCGACTCGTTGATAAGTGGCATATCGGGATTGGGTTCGTCGTTTTGGTCAAGTACACCCAGCAGGGTATTGTCTTCGCCTTCTGCCAATGGTGCATCGATACTTAAGTGACGGCCGCTGCTGCGTAGGGCATTTTCAACCTCTGTGAGGGGAATTTGCAGGTGTTCTGCAATTTCCTCGGGGGTTGGCTCGCGTTCCAGTTCCTGCTCAAGGCGGGCTGAAGCCTGGGTAATGCGGCCCAAACTGCCCACTTTATTGAGTGGAAGGCGCACAATACGGCTTTGATCGGCTAAGGCTTGCAAAATGCTTTGGCGAATCCACCAAACAGCGTAGGAGATGAATTTAAAGCCACGGGTTTCATCGAAACGGCGGGCTGCTTTGATGAGGCCCATATTGCCTTCATTGATTAAATCACCGAGGGTGAGGCCCTGATTCTGGTATTGTTTGCTTACAGAAACCACAAATCGAAGGTTGGCGTTTACCAGTTTTTCCAATGCAGCCTGATCTCCTTCGCGGATTCGGCGGGCTAATTCCACCTCTTCCTGCGCATCAATCATCGGTACTTTGGAAATTTCGTTGAGGTATTTGTCGAGGGATTTATTTTCCCGGTTGGTAAACTGCTTCGAAATTTTTAGTTGTCTCATGTATGCTTTGGCTCCTGAATATATTTTGCCTTGCAAATATACAATCGAAAAGCCGATTTGGCTTTGGGAAAATTGAAATAATTTTAAAACAGAGCCGAAGTCAGGTTGAAAACAACCCATGCACTCAGCCAAGCCAAAGCCAAAAATGCTGAAAACTGAATAATGGGCCATTTCCAGCCGCCGGTTTCGCGTTTCATCACTGCAATCGTACTCATACATTGCATGGCGTAGGCATAAAATATCATCAGGCTGAGTGCGTAGGCCATTCCGTATAGCGGTTTTCCTGTTTTGGGATCAGTGCTTTGCTTCATTACATCCCTGATGGTTTCGGGGTTGTCTTCTCTGCTGCGGAACAGGGTAGCCATGGTTCCTACAAAAACTTCACGCGCCGCAAAGGAAGAAATGATGGCGATACCGGTTTTCCAATCGTAGCCCAAAGGCTGAATGGCGGGTTCTATAAATTTCCCCAGGTGCCCGGCGTAACTGGCTTCCAGTCTTGCCTCGGCTAAATCATTACTTCTCTGTTCGTCTGAGTATAAACCAGCCGGGATTTTTTGGGTGGTTCTGTAAACCTCTGTCTCGGCCATTTCTATGGCATTGCCCGGGCCATAACTGCTGAGCCACCAAAGTATCATGGAAATAACCACAATTACTTTACCGGCAGATGTGATGAAGCTCATGCATTTTTGCGACATCTGAACCAATACCGTTTGCATTCTGGGAACCTGGTATGTGGGCATTTCCAGTATGAACTCGGATGTTTCGGTATTTTGGTTTCGTTTTTTGAAAAACAGGGAAATACCCACAGCGGCTATGATTCCGGCAAAATAGGCCAGTGTCATAATAACGCTGCGCAGGCTGAAAGGGCCTATGCCGGCAGATTCCGGAATGGCGAGGGAGATGAGCAGTGTATATACCGGCAGGCGCGCACTGCAGCTCATAAGTGGAATAACAAACATGGTGGCAAGCCTTTCGCCTTTGTGCTTAATGCTGCGGGTGGCCATGATGCTGGGAATGGCGCAGGCAAAGCCACTGATAAGGGGAATGACGGAGCGTCCGTTGAGTCCGATACGGCGCATGGTTCGGTCGGTGATGAAGCTGGCGCGGGTCATGTAGCCACTGTCTTCCAGCAATCCAATGAATAGAAAAAGAATGGCAATCTGCGGAACAAATACCACTACACCAGCAATACCCGGTATCAGGCCATGGCTGATTAAAGAAGCAAAAGCACCAGGAGGCATTTTGTCTGCGGTCCATTCTCCAAGCAGGGCAAACCCTTGCTCTATCCAGTTCATGGGATATTCTGCAAATGTGAATACGCCCTGAAAAATGGTGAGCATGATAAAGGCAAAAATCAGGTAGCCGAAAATGCGGTGGGTAAGCCAGTAATCGAGCCTTGCGCGCCATGATTTGCCTGAAGCCTGTTTGCTTTGAACACATTCCGCCACGATTTTTTCAATGTGCGCATAACGGGAAAGCGTCTCGGCAGCGATTCCCTCTTTTTTGCCTCCGGTGACAAAGGCAAATAACCGTTCACTGGTGTTGCCTGTCATTTGCAACACTGAAACCCTTGCATTTGCAAGGGCCGAATGAATTTCTGCTATTCCCTCGCCTTTACGCGGATTGATTTTCACAATCGGAACGCCCAGCGTGCTTTCAAGCTTATCGGTACTAACGGTCAAATTCTTCCTGAGTGCGGTATCGTTCATGGTGAGCAATACTGCCATGGGGATTTTTAGTTCGGCAACCTGTGAAAACAATAGCAGATTTCGACGCAGATTAGAGGCATCCAGTATAAAGAGAATTTTATCGGGGAGTTCGCTTTGTTCCAGTCCCAGCAGGGATTTTACAACCACTTTTTCATCGTCGGATTCGGAATAAAGGCTGTAAATGCCAGGTAAATCGAGTAATGTGTAACTTTCATTGCCTGCGTGCCATTTTCCCTGTTTTTGTTCAACTGTGGTACCGGGCAAATTGCTGATCTTTTGCCTCAGACCGGTGAGCAGGTTGAACAGTGTGGATTTCCCGCAGTTTGGATTTCCTATCAGTGCAATGCGGTTAGCCATGGGAAGCTGTTTTTAACGGTTCTACGATTAGAAGTTTGGCTTCCGACTTACGAAGTCCGAGCAGATATCCTTCCACATTAAATGCCATGGGATCTCCTGATGGTGCGGTAAACTCAAGTTTAATCAGTGTTCCGGGGACACAGCCCATTGCAGATAAACGTTCTTCCTGCGGTGACGGCATGATTGCAGTGATTTTGGCAGACATGCCGGGACTGAGTTCATCTGCCGTAACCATTGTCCCGCAAAAATACGGGTTAAATTTGGGTTAAGTCCTTATTTCGCCGCTGTTTTGACCAAATTTTCGGCGATGGGAAACCAATCCGGTTTTTCTTCAGACGGATAGGCTTCCATTTGTGGCTTAATGATATTAGCGGCAATCTTTAAAAGTATGCGGTTTTCAGGTTTTAATAGCTCTGATTCAATAAAGCGCATTTTCTCCAAATTTGTTATAGGACCTTCGGAATACGGAATCAGGACATTGAACCAGTGTGAGAAAACCTGAGAGAATACGTTCAGTCCGGCTTTTGGGTTTTTGTGTAGTTCCATCATGAACTTTAGGGGTTCCAGGCCGGTATCCACCATCATCCATTTTTTCAACCACTCTGTGGCAATGGCCTTTGTTGCATGTTTTGCAGCGTTTTGGGCGGTATCCGCAAAGTGCGGTTTCCATGCAATGTAATAGATGGCGTGTGTAGCTACTTTGGGACTGGGATCGGAAGTAAGAAGGGGTAATAGACTTGCTTCAAGTTGCGGATACTGGGAACGAATGGCCCAAAGGGCTTTTACCCTGATATCTGAGTCGAAATTGCCCAAAGAAATGCGCTGCAGGTGTTTTTCAATAGCATTGCTGTCCTTGAATTTGCGGTATCTGCAGTGATCTAGGGCTGCACTCAGCAAGGGGCTCCAGTTTGATTGCAGCGAGGCAATGATGATGCTGTCTGCTGGTGCTTCCATTTTGGAATCGGATTCGGGGACAAGTTCGGCAGCGCGGTTGAGAAAAGCCAGTTGTAATGCAGGATTTTTAAGTGTTTGTATGGCTTTTTGTAAAGGCAACAAGGGGTATGGAGCCTGGCCGTCGTTGGGATAATTTATTTTGCAAAGCAGCTGATTGTCGGGGTCTAAGATCCAGAACTTTGGTTCTTCTTTTACAGGAAAAGTGAAAGTTTGGTAGCGTTGGCGAATTTCTACGGGGAACACCGCTTCCGTTTTTTGTGTTTGTAACAGTATTTTGGTTTTCAAACCATAGGTGTTTCTATGATTTTGAACCTGATCGATGTCAAAATGAACGGTTCCTGCGGTAGAATCCCAGGTTGCTGTAACATTGAGTTCCGGATTGTTGCCGGTAAAGTACCACTGGTTGAAAAAGGGATGCAGGTCGCGTCCGGTAACGGCTTCCATGGCCAACCGAAGGTGGTCGACTTCAGCAGCACGTAATCGATTGTCGGTCAAGTACTTTTTTATGCCCTCTCTGAAGGCAGCATCTCCAATTTCATGGCGAAGCATGTGCAGTATAAGGGCGCCTTTTTGATAGCTGATTATATCGAAAACATCATCGGCACGGTGAAAATCATAGCGCACCAGTTTATTGTCAGCACCACCCATCATGCCATTCAGGCGGGTATATAGTCTGAATTCTTCCAACAATTTATCGGCATTGGCTTTGCCGTATTTGTATTCGCGCCACAGGTATTCGCCGTAGGTGGCGAAGCTCTCATTGAGGGTGATATTACTCCAGCTTTCAGCGGTTACCAGATCACCGAACCAGTGGTGAAACAATTCATGGCTGACGTAGTCTTCATAGGTTTCGTCGCGGAATTCTTCTTCGGTTGTTTGCAGGTTTTCCATGTGCACAGTGGCAGTGGTGTTCTCCATGGCTCCGCTCACAAAATCGCGCACCACCACCTGGCTGTATTTATCCCAGGGATAGTCTATTCCGGTGTATTTGCTGAAAAACTCCATCATCTCCGGTGTGTTTCCGAATATTTTTTTAGCACGGGATGCATAGGGTTTTTCAACGAGGTAAGAAACAGGTTTGTCACGCCATTTGTCCTGGATTTCTGCCCAGTCTCCAATGGCCATCATGGCTAGATAGGGTGCGTGGGGCAGTTTTTGCTCCCAGCAATCGGTGCGCGTGCCATTGTTGTTTTTTACGGATGAAATTTTCAGGCCGTTGCTCAGGCTAATCATGCTGTCGGGGATAGTCATGCATATGCGCTGGGTCATTTTTTGGTTGGGCGCATCGATGGTGGGAAACCAACGGCTGCTACTTTCGGTTTCACCCTGTGTCCATATCTGTCGGGGCTTTAGCGGATCGGAGCCATCAGGATTGATGAAGTAAAGGCCGCGGTCCCCGGTGATGGCGGAACCGGCCTCAGATTCTGTTGCATAAGGCTTTGCGGTGTATTTAATTTTAAGGGCTGCCAAAGGGTTGCCGGCGTTAAACACAACACCCGGCCGAACTACAAGGTGGAGGCTGTCTGCATAGGAAAATGCAGCTGTTTTCCATACATCATACTGCTTTATCTGCACGGAATGAATATCCATGTGCTTTGCGTCGAGCAGGATGGTGTCGGTTTCATAGAAATGCAGTTTCAGGGTGATTTCTGCTTCACCCAAAAGCTGTTTTTTACCAAAATCGAAGCTAACATACAGGTTGGTATGTTGGAGGTCCCAGTCGCTGTAGCGGGCGGAGCGGTAATCGGAGAGTAGGATTTCGTTTTCGCCGGTCCAGGTAGCTACTTCCGTTGCTGTTGCGCTGTCGACGGCTACACTATCAACAGCCGCCCAGTCGTAATTATTCTTCCGAAAAAGGCTGCAAGCCGATAATGTAACAATGGTAAAAAGTATCAGTATCGATTTTTTCATTTTATTGTTTTTGATTGAAGAATTCCCAGGCTTTTTCGGCTTGTTTTTGTAGCATAAGCATTCCATTAAACGCGCTTGCCCCTTGCTTAATTGCCTTTTGCATGAACAAAGTAATTTCCGGATTGTAAACAAGATCAATTGCTGTGTGGCCTGGTGTTAGGTATTCATAAGGAATGGGCGGGAAAGCATCAGTCTGTGGATGCATTCCCAATGGGGTTGTATTGATGATAAGGCTGTGCGTTTTCATCATTGATTCTCCTATTTCACCATAGCTTATCTGGCCCGATTGCGGGTTGCGGCCGGCGACAGAATAGGGGATATTCTGCTTTTTTAAAACATAGCAGACGGCTTTTGAAGCGCCACCGGAACCCAGTACAAGGGCTTTTTTGGATGTTTCTGCGCCGGCAGATAGAAGCAATGATTCAAATCCAAAGACATCGGTATTACATCTAGTTAATGAATAATTGCTGCCGTGGCGTCTAATGCGGACGGTTT
>CAYSIK010000018.1:18555-21316 GCA_964431045.1 uncultured Flavobacteriaceae bacterium | reverse complement strand
ACCGCCCCAACAGGCACCACACTCAACTGTAAAGGATGGATTCAGGAAGCTGCTTACCGCATGATTCAGAACAATCTGGATCCGGATGTGGCCGAAAAACCCGAGGATTTGATTGTGTATGGCGGACTTGGAAAAGCGGCCCGAAACTGGAAGGCGTTTGATGATATTCTCAAATCCCTCAGGGAGCTGAATGACAATGAAACGCTGATTGTGCAGAGCGGAAAGCCTGTGGCAATCCTACCCACGCACAAAGACGCCCCGCGGGTGCTGATTAGCAACAGTCAGCTGGTGCCCAACTGGGCCAACTGGGATCATTTCCGCGAACTCGAGGCCAAAGGTCTCATCATGTATGGTCAAATGACCGCGGGAAGCTGGATTTACATTGGCTCCCAGGGTATTGTTCAGGGAACCTATGAAACCTACGCAGAATGCGCGCGACAGCATTTCGGAGGAACCTTAAAAGGAACCCTGAACGTTACCGCCGGTTTGGGCGGAATGGGCGGAGCCCAGCCCCTGGCCATTACCATGAATGAGGGTGTGGCGCTGGTGGCTGAAGTGGAGGAGTGGCGCATACGCAAACGCCTTGAAACCCGCTACCTGGATGTGATGAGCCGCGATGTGGACGAAGCCATTGATATGGCGCTTGCAGCAAAAGAAAAAGGAGCCGCTGTGAGCATTGGTGTGCTTTGCAATGCCGTGGAACTGCTGGAAAGGCTGATTGCCAGAAATATCACACCTGAAACCCTTACCGACCAAACCAGTGCCCACGATCCTCTGATTGGTTATTATCCCGAAGGCATGGATGTGGAAGCGGCTGATAAGCTGCGTCGTCTGGATCCCGAAAAATACACTGCGCTCAGCTATGATACCATGGTTCACCATGTGAAACTGATGCTGGAGTTGCAGCAGCGTGGCAGCATAACTTTTGATTATGGCAACAATCTGCGTGGTCGTGCTTTTGAAAAAGGACTGAAGAATGCCTTTGACTTTCCCGGATTTGTACCTGCCTTCATTCGTCCGCTGTTTTGCGAGGGCAAAGGTCCGTTCCGCTGGGTAGCCCTTAGCGGCGATCCCGAAGATATTTATGTAACCGATCAGGCCATTCTGGAGCTTTTTCCGGAAGACCAGAGCCTGAAACGCTGGATGACCATGGCCCGTGAGAAAATTGCCTTTCAGGGTCTGCCCGCCCGCATTTGCTGGCTTGGACAGGGCGAAAGAGAAAAGGCCGGACTGAAATTCAACGAGCTGGTGAGAACAGGCAAGGTAAAAGCGCCCATCGTTATCGGCCGCGACCATTTGGATACCGGCTCGGTGGCCTCACCCAACCGCGAAACGGAAGCCATGCTGGATGGCAGTGACGCCATTGCCGACTGGCCAATCCTGAATGCATTGGTCAATACCGGTGGCGGTGCCAGCTGGGTAAGTTTACACCACGGAGGCGGCGTGGGAATGGGCTACAGCATTCACTCAGGAATGGTAATCGTAGCAGATGGTACGGATGATGCCGAAGCCCGCCTGAAACGCGTGCTGCACAACGATCCTGGAATGGGTGTTATCCGCCATGCGGATGCAGGATACGAAATTGCCCGTGAAACATCCCGCAAACATGGCCTGGATTTGGCAAGCCGTATAGGCTGATTTGTATTGCCCGAAGGGCTGATTAAACTCCTCTGATTTTGTTTGGGGTGGATTTAACTTCACATTGTGAAGCACACCCGATTTTTTATTGTAACAGCACTGGCAATCTTGTATTCCGGATTGTTCTGGCAATCGTCATGTAAAAAGAAAAATAACAATGGAAACCCTGAAGATGTCTGGAATATTGAAACGCAGGGCATCCCGAAATTTGCAGAACACTATCTGGAACTGAATAAAATCGGTAAAATATCCAGATTTCGTTCATCAGCAGGTCATGACTACAGCGATTTTACAGAGCAGTGCCGCAGCATGAAACATTACTTTTACCCTGAAGATACGATAAATTGGTCAAATATCCAAATTTTCTCACCGATTTCGGGCAGTGTTACACGCTTTGAACAGGAGTGGGCGGGATTTAAAATAGAAATTCAATCGGATCAATATCCGGCTTTTCGGATGATGCTTTTTCATGTGGCACCTTTGCGCGAATTCTTTGTCGGCGATAAGCTAACCCAAGGCCAGCACATCGGCTATCATATTGGCTTTGAAACCTGGTCGGATATTTCGGTTTTTGTAAATGATCCTACCCGCCAGGGGCGGCTTGTTTCTTATGTGGAAACCCTTACGGACGAAGCTTTTTCCGACTACTTGTTGCGCGGTGCAACTGCCAGAAGCGATTTTATCATTTCAAAAAGTTTAAGGGATCTGAATCCGCTGCAGTGCAGCGGCGATGCATTTTTACCCGGGGATACGCTGGATGTTTGGGTGCAGCTTAAATAAAGATTATGAAGGAAGGACTCAGCCGGCAGGAGGCTGCCGAACGACTGCAAAAATTCGGATACAATGAATGGAACATTGCCCGCAGTTCCACAACATGGCACGCGCTCAAGGAAGTGGTTTCTGAGCCCATGTTTTTACTGTTGCTTACATGCGGTACATTGTATGTAATTATCGGCGATTACCGTGAGGGGGTAATTTTAATTACGGCGTTCAGCGTCATTATGGTCGCTGCCTCCTCTATGCCGATGAAGGGGACGCGCGGAGCCGCTCTCTCTGTCCTCCTCACTGAGCTCAAGCGGATCGGGCCGCACATCACCGTCGGCGATCTCCAGGACGTCGCCAT
>CAYSIK010000018.1:0-18545 GCA_964431045.1 uncultured Flavobacteriaceae bacterium | reverse complement strand
TAATTACGGCGTTCAGCGGCATTATGAGTATTACCTATCTGCAGACAAAAAAAACCCGACAAACACTGGATGCACTGAAATCCCTGTCAGCGCCGAGGGTCATGGTTCGCCGAGAAGGTAATTCATACAGAATTCCCTCCAGGGAACTGGTTCCCGGAGATATTATGTTGCTCTCGGAAGGAGACCGCATTTCTGCCGATGCGGTGGTGTTATCCTCCATACAGCTTATGTTGGATGAATCCGTTGTGACGGGGGAATCAGTGCCGGTTCACAGATCGATTAAGCCCGAAGAGAATAAGGTTTATGCAGGAACGCTGGTAGTAAAAGGAACAGCTGAAGCCGAAGTAGAAAGAACCGCAGGCAAATCGGCCATGGGTGGGATTGTACTATCACTGGAAGGAATCAAGGCTTCCGCTTCTCCGATGTATCTCGACCTTAAAGCACTTACCCGAAAGCTGGCCATTGCCGGCATTATCATTAGCATGTTGGTTATTGCTGTTTTTTACATCACGCGCCGAAATCTGATTCAGGCAGTGCTGACAGGTCTTTCATCTGCCATGGCCATTATGCCCGAGGAATTTCCGGTTGTGCTCACCGTTTTTATGGCATTGGGTGCATGGCGTCTTTCTTCCAGGCAGGTACTCACCCGCAATCCATCTGCCATAGAAACACTGGGTTCTGCGACGGTATTATGCACCGATAAAACAGGAACACTTACCCAAAACCGAATGACGCTCGCACAATTGTCTGATGGAGTGAATACGTATTCTTTGGATCAGTTTGAATTGCCTGAACCTGCAGTAACCTTGCTGAATTGTGCCGCTCTGGCATCTCGGGATGCCACTGTCGATCCCATTGATAATGCTGTTTTGCGTGAGTGGAAATCGCGGCAGGCGCATGATTTTATTGCCGCTGAACCGGTCTGGGAAATGCCACCCGACAATGAACGAATGATCATGGCAATGGCATACAACCATCGAACAAACGGAGTTACAGAAGTGCACTGCAAAGGCGCGCCAGAATCTGTTTTAAAACTTTGTAACCCCCAAAATAGTGATGTACTGCATTCGTATCTTCAGAAAATGGCCAACGAAGGCTATCGTATTTTAGGTATTGCCATTGCTAAAATTCAAGGAACTTCCCTGCCACTCAATATGGAAGAACTGGTCTTTTCTTTTGTGGGTTTTGCTGCCTTTTACGATCCGCTGAGGCCAGAAGTTCCAGAGGCTATGAAAGCTTGCCTGTCCGCGGGAATACGGCCTGTAATGATAACCGGTGATTATCCGCTTACAGCGGCCAGCATTGCCCGTAAGGCAGGAATGCCGGAAGGTGAAATTATTACCGGTGATGAGCTTCAAAATTTATCGAATACGGCTCTTTTAAGCAAGGTTGGGAAAGTCGTCATATTTGCCAGGGTTACACCGGCACAGAAAATCATCATTGTGAATGCACTTAAACAGTCCGGTGAGGTGGTGGCTATGACCGGCGACGGAGTAAACGATGCACCGGCACTGAAAGCAGCAGATATAGGCATTGCGATGGGTAATCGCGGGACCGATGTGGCGCGGGAGGCGGCATCACTGGTTTTGCTGGATGATCATTTTGCCTCCATTGTAGCCGGCATTCGCATGGGTAGAAGAATTTTTGATAATCTGCAGAAAGCCATGGCCTTCATATTTGCCGTACATATTCCCATTATTGGTTTAACATTGCTGCCTGCTTTTTTTCCTGCATTACCTATTCTGTTGATGCCGATACACATTGTTTTTCTGGAATTGATTATAGACCCTGTCTGTGCCATTGCATTCGAATCGGAAAGGGAAGAGCCTAATATCATGAGCCGCCCTTCCAGAAGTATTAAGAAAAGGTTTTTTTGCGGTCATGAAGTAGGGTATGCTTTTTTAAAAGGTCTAACCTTACTTGGCTTTGTGATTTTTATCTATCTGATGAGCAAGGCTGAAGGTCATTCAGACGGTGAAGTCAGGGTGTTGGCATTCAGCACACTGATTTTGTGTATAAACATTATGATTGTATCCGGACTTTCGGATTCAAGGGGTTTTTTTGCCGAACTGTTTTCCCTTGGAAGGGCTCCAGCACTGATTTTGTCATCCTCATTGCTGGTTTTTGCAGCAATAATTTACCTTCCATCCTTACAATTGTTTTTTAGTTTTCAGTTACCACAGATTCGGCATTTTATCATCATACCCGCCTTAGCTTTTGTATATCTTATTTTGATTGAAAGTTTTAAGACCATAAGAAAATACCACGGAAATCCTTATTTCTAAAGAGTTTGCGCCGGCCAAATATCATCCCACTGAAGGGTGCGGTGTGTTCCTTTAAAATATTGTTTTCTTTGACTGGCAAACCACTGCCAATGAATTCCGGCCCACATTCCGTTTAGTAAAGGTCCTGTATTGCCCGTATTAAAAGTAATTTCAGTAAAAATCTGAATTCTGCGTTTTTCATTTTCGGAGAAACGGATGAGTTGTATGGGTGCCATCACCACGGTTTTTGGGAAATATCGTATGGGTTGTCCACCGGTCAGTTGCCAGTCGCTGCTTTCGTAAAACTTGCTTCGAAAAAGAATACCACCACCGAGTTCCAGTCCGGTTTGTTTTTTTGATGTATACAGTCTCAGGTTAAGGTTCATTCCTGCGCGTAAATACTGTCCGCGTGCGGTCTGCAGGGTTTTTCCCGCATTGTTGCTTTCTACACGCATCAGGCAATAATCCCAGCCTGTGTGCAAGGTTGTACTTATTAGAGGAGACAAAATTGGGACTCTTCCATCCATACGCAAGCTTAAAGCCGAGGCATTTCCGCTTTTGCTGGGGAGGTTGAAAATAGCACCGGGACTCAGACCAATGCCTCCCGAAACAGGCTCATTTTGCGCAAATAAAACAGGCTGAAATATAATACAGGAAGTGAGAAGCAAGGTTTTTAAAAACAACCGTTCCATTTCAGTAATCAGAAATAAATAGCAGCTGTAAAGTTTGTGGCAGAAACTTTGGCTGTTTTCAACGTTGCAGCAGCCTCAAAGGATTTCAGAATCTGAAATCTTACTTTGACTGTTCTGTTCCCTGACGGCTTGGCTGGCTCTTTTTTTCCTTGGGATTGAAACTGGCTGCCAGTAAGGATATAACGAAAATCAGTATAGCGCCGCCCCAGGTTATTTTCTCAACGATGTCTGTGGTTTTTTCAACACCAAAGATCTGATTGCCCTGGCTGAAATTGGTTGACAGTCCGCCGCCTTTTGGGTTCTGTACCAGAATAATTAACATTAACAGTATGGCAACAATGATTCCGAGAATGAGAATGATGGTCATGGGTTGTTTTCTTTTTTTAAATTTTGGATAAGGTTTGCAAAGTACGCATTTTTTTCGGGAAATTTCAACATCAATCGTTCATAAATTCGAATGGCGCCTTCGGTGTTGCCTTGCTGCAAATAGACTTTTGCGAGGGTTTCTGTTGCCAGGTGTTCGGGCAGGTGCTCACTCTTTTTTGCAGCTGTCTCAGGGGTGAAGAATTCTTTTTTAGGCCTGATTACTCCCGGATCTGACTGGATAAACTTATCTATGATTGACTGTTGCTGTATGCGGTTGTTTTCGGCTTTTTGACTTTCAACGGCATCTGTTTCTTCCTGATTGGTGTCATACGCGCCGGCAGGATTGTTTAGCCAGCTGTAGAAGTCTGTTGGAGGCTCCTCGTTATCATTCTGAATTCCCGGGTAGTATTGCTCTATCTGATAGGGTGCAACAGGGTTGATGAATGAAGGGATATCTGTTGTTGCGGCAACTTTAATTTCAGAGGTTTCTTCTGCCGACTCTTCAAAGGGCTGTATCAACCCTCCCACAGCAGGCATTTCCTCAGGTAAGAGTGCAGATTCCGTGGCAAATACAGTTGTTGCGTTGCCGGTAAAACCAAGTATGGATGCCTCAGTTCCGGTTTCCAGTGCTTCTATTTCGTCAAACACCCATTCCTCAGGATCTTCGGGGGTGAATAGGGTGGAAACAGTCACTAATTCGGTTTCTTCGAATGCAGTTTCCGTAATATCAGCTGTAACAACAATTTCGGTCTCGGTTTTCGTATTTTCTGTAATCTCCGTTTGCGGTGTCAATACGTCTTCATTGCTGACGGTTTCCTCTGATAATTCCGATACCGCCACCGTCTCCTCCTCTACAATTTCATGGGTTTCGATAGTAATTTCCTCCGCGGCAAATTCCTCCGTCACAGTTGTTGCCGGTTCTTGCGGGTATTCTGTTTCCTTTATAGTCTGTTGGTCGGCATTTTTGTTCAATACAAAATCTGACAGCCACGCACGATTGTGAACCCTAAGAGCCGCTTTCTGAATGGTTTCTTCGGCCCTGTAATCGCCTTTTTGCTGGTAATACCTTGCCAGCAGAATAAATGGAGCAGGAAATGCCGGAAACTTACGGCACAGTTCTTCCAGCTCCAGTGCATCCTGCCCTGTAATACTATCCGGTTGTCTTACGATATGGGAGAGATGTTCGCTGTTCACCAGTCCAGGGCTATATCTGCAAAAATTTGCTGTACAATGTTGTCCGAAATTTCGGATGAAAGGTTGCCTTCTACAGCACTCAGGTTTTGTGAGGCGTCGTAAGTTCTGAAGAAAGAAAATTCTTTGGTTTTATTTTTCTCGGGGTGTTTTTCACAAACAAAGTCAAGTCTCACCGTAATGGTCAGCTGATTCTCCGCTGTGCCGGTATTTGCATTTCGGGTTGCGGGTTCAATGCGGTAATCCTTGATAACCCCGCCCAGCTTGTAATCTCCGTCGTTGCCAATCAGCTTAAGGCGGGTTTCCGACTGAAATTTGGTTTTCAGTTTTTCCGTAAATTGCAGACTGAGCTGTGGGTTTACGATAGCAGCCTCATTATTAAAAAAATCAACAGAGAAGGTTTGAACATCCTCAGGAATGAAAGTGCCACGGGGGTCATAGGCTTTGAAAAAGCCGCAACCTGCAAACAGCAGCGCAAAAACAAACCATTTACTCCAGTTCATATTGTTTGATTTTACGGTACAGGGTTCTCTCCGAAATGCCGAGCGCTTCAGCCGCTTTTTTTCTGCGTCCTTTACTTTTTGTAAGCGCCCTGCGAATCATTTCCAGTTCTTTTTCTTCCAGACTAAGGTTGTCGTCTGATACCGGATAGGACACAGCCTCGACATATTCGTGTTCAATTTCTATGGGATTCTCATCGTTGGGCTGCAGCATAACTCCGCCGTCTGACCCTGCATGCAAAGGTTTTGCAGGCTGTGCCTCTATAGATGTTGGAATCTGCAGTTGAGGGGTGTTTTGAATGGGAGAAGGCGTTTGCAGATTGACGGGAGCTGCAGGCACGGGGTTATCCAGCATGCCGAACACCAGTTTTTTTAAATCGGTTACATCCCTTTTCAGGTCAATCAAAACCTTGTAAAAAATGTCTCTTTCGCTCATCCCCTCGGCAAAACCTTCTGATTTTCCGAGCAGCACAGGCAGGCTGGGTTCGGCGGGTGGCAGGTATTTGGATACAGTTTCGGCAGAAAGTGTCCCTGCATCCTCCAGAACGCATATCTGTTCGGTTACATTTTTCAATTGACGCACATTTCCCGGCCAGGAATATTGAGAAATCAATTGCTGTGCCTCGGGGCTGAGCTCTATATGGCCACTGCGGTGGGTTTCGGCAAAATCACTGGAAAACTTTCGGAACAATAGGGAGATGTCCTCACGGCGTTCGGCCAGTTTGGGAACCCGAATGGGAACGGTTGCGAGCCTGTAGTATAAATCTTCCCTGAATTTGCCTTGTCTTGCGCGCTCCAGCAGGTCGCGGTTGGTGGCGCAAACTACACGCACATCCGTTTTTTGAACCGCACTTGAGCCAACTTTAATAAATTCGCCGTTTTCCAGTATCCTGAGCAGGCGGGCCTGGGTTCCCAATGGAAGTTCACCCACCTCATCCAGAAAAATGGTACCGCCATTTACTGTTTCAAAATATCCCTTGCGTTTGTCTGTAGCACCTGTGAATGCGCCTTTCTCATGGCCAAAAAGTTCACTGTCTATGGTTCCTTCCGGTATGGCACCGCAGTTTACCGCAATAAAGGGAGCATGTTTGCGACCGCTGAGGTGATGGATAATCTTGGAAAAACTTTCCTTTCCCACGCCGCTGTCTCCCAAAATCAGCACGTTCATGTCTGTGGGAGCCACCTTGATAGCGGTTTCCAGCGCATTGTTCAGCATGCTGCTGTTACCTACAATTCCAAATCTTTGTTTTACTTGTATCAGTTCCATGCATTACCCGGATACAGGATTGCAAATATAAGGCCAATATGACAAAATGTCAGTGTTTTTTTATCTAATAAATCGTCTTAATCATCTTGATCAATGTGGCTGTGTGATTGTATTGTGTACAACTCTGATGGAAGTATAACCGGATATTGTGTTTTTTCGCGTGTTGCATGTCTGAACTGGGCCCCGACGATATAAATGATGGATTAGAAAACCTGAACGATGAGCAGACCGAAGGTCAGCTGGGTTCGGTGTTGCCTGTCAGTGCTCAGTATCGCAATTGGTTTCTGGATTATGCTTCCTATGTGATTCTGGAGCGGGCCATACCTGCCATGGAAGACGGTCTGAAGCCTGTGCAGCGCAGAATTCTGCACGCCATGTATGAAATGGATGACGGGCGCTACAACAAAGTGGCGAATATCATCGGTGCAACCATGGCGTATCACCCCCACGGCGACGCAGCCATAGGCGATGCCCTTGTTAATATGGGGCAAAAAGACCTGCTCATCGATACCCAGGGAAACTGGGGGGATGTGCGCACCGGTGACAGCGCCGCTGCACCCCGTTACATTGAAGCACGTCTGAGCCATTTTGCCAAAGAAGTTGCCTTTAATGAGAAAACCACTGAGTGGCAGTTGAGTTATGACGGACGCAAACGCGAACCGGTTACCCTGCCCGTAAAGTTCCCATTGCTGCTTGCCCAGGGTGTAGAAGGCATAGCAGTAGGTCTCAGTACCAAAATTCTGCCCCACAATTTTATTGAACTTTGCGAAGCCAGTATAGATATTTTAAAGGGTAAGAAAACCCAGATTTTTCCGGATTTTCCTACCGGTGGCCAAGCCGATTTCAGTCAGTATAATGCCGGTAAAAAAGGCGGCAGGGTAAGGGTAAGGGCCAAAATTGAAGTTGAAGATAAGACAACGCTGCACATCCGCGAGATTCCGTTCGGAACAACCACAGGTTCGCTGATAGAAAGTATTATCAAAGCAAACGACAGCGGTAAAATCAAGATAAAAAAGGTAATTGACAACACCGCTGCAAATGTGGATGTGGAAGTGCAGCTTGCCCCCGGTGTGAGTACGGACTTGGCCATCAATGCCTTGTATGCCTTTACCGATTGCGAGGTTAGTATTTCGCCACTGGCTTGCATCATTATGGACGAAAAGCCCAGATTCATGTCAGTGAATGAAATTCTGGAGGAATGCACCCGAAATACCCTGCATCTGCTGCGAAGAGAACTTGAAATTCAGTTGCATGAATTGGAGGAAAAATGGCATTTCAGCAGTCTGGAAAAGATTTTCATTGAAAACCGCATCTATCGCGACATTGAAGAGGCGGAAACCTGGGAAGCCGTTATTACTGCCATTGATGAGGGCTTGGAACCTTTCAAACCCAAATTCAGAAGGGAAATAACAGAAGACGACATAGTGCGTCTTACGGAAATAAAAATCAAACGCATTTCCAAGTTCGACAGCTTTAAGGCTGACGAATACATTCGCACACTGGAAGACGATATCGCCATGGTGAAACACCACCTCAATACCTTGGTGGACTATGCGGTAGAATACTTTAAAAACCTTATTAAAAAGTATGGTAAAGGGCGTGAACGCAAAACAGAAATCCGCGCGTTTGATACCATTGAAGCCAATGTGGTGGCGGCGGCCAACGTGAAGCTCTATGCCAATCTCAAAGAAGGTTTTGTGGGCACATCCCTGAAAAAAGATGAATTTATAACGGACTGCAGCGACATTGATGATATTATAGCTTTCCGCAAAAACGGCAAGTACATGATTTCAAAAGTAAGTGACAAAACTTTCTATGGGAAGGACCTTATCCATGTGGATGTGTGGCGCAAAAATGATGAGCGTACCACCTACAATGTGGTTTACTGGGATGGGGCAGCCAAAAGAGCCATGGTGAAGCGTTTCAATGCCACAGGACTAATTCGGGACAAGGAATATGATGTGACAGGCGGCGGAGCCGGCAATGAAGTATTGTATTTTACCGCCAATCCCAACGGAGAGGCCGAACGTGTTGTGGTGCACCTCAGCAGTATGGCCAATGCGCGCATCAAACAGTTTGATTATGATTTTGCCCAGTTGGCCATTAAAGGGAAAACAGCACAGGGAAATCTGCTTACCCGATATCCCATTCGCCGCGTAGATCTTAAAGAAAAGGGCGTAAGTACACTCGGTGGTGTGAAAATTTGGTTTGATGAAATGACCGGGCGCCTCAGCGGAGAAGCCAGGGGGCAGTTTCTTGGCGAATTTGATGGCGATGACAGGGTTCTGGTAATATACAAAGACGGCAGCTATGAGCTTACTAACTACGAGCTAATCAACCGCTACGAACCCGATCAGGTCTATATCATACAGAAATTTTACCCGGAACAGGTAATCAGCACTGTGTACCTGGATGGAAAAACCAAAAATTACTTCGTGAAACGTTTCCTGATTGAAACCACAACACTTAGCAAGAAGTTTCCATTTATTTCCGAGGAAAAAGGGTCTCAGATGCTCTGTACCACTACGGTTGAAAAGGCAGTGGTAAAAGTAACCACGGAAAATAAAAAAGGGGAAAAGGAAGAGTGGACGCTGCAGACAGATACATTTATGGATGTGCGCGGCTGGAAAACGCTGGGCCAGAAACTGACCGCCGATAAAGTAAAGAAAGTGGTGCTGGATAGCGCCAGAATTGGTGAACCCCCTGTGTCCGCAATAAAGTCTGCCGAGACTGAAGATGATGATACCAATCCGCCGAATCCCGGTGATGAGCCCCAGCTGAATTTGCTTTGAGGTATCAATTTTTTTTCGTATATTTGATTTAGATGCGGCGTTCGGGAATCTTCTTGTTTATCGCGGTTCTTTTTTGTGCCGGCAATGCAGGAGCATGGGGCTTTTTAGGTCATCGTCTCATCAATAACCGGGCAGTCTTTGCCTTGCCCCCTCAAATGTTTGGCTTCTACAAGCTGCACATTGAATATATCACACAGCACAGCGTAGATCCCGACAGCCGCCGGTATATGATGGCTGAAGAAGCCTGCCGCCATTATCTGGATTGCGACCGGTATGAAAAATCGGCCCCGCTGGATACCATACCGCACCGCTGGCATGAGGCCATCGAGAAATACACCGAAGACACCCTGCTCAGCCATGGTATTGTGCCCTGGCATTGTCTGGCTATGCTCAGCCGGCTCACCAAGGCTTTTGAAGAAAGAAACCTGCAGAAAATTCTAAAACTGAGTGCCGATATCGGTCACTACATTGCCGATGCCCATGTTCCGCTGCACAGCAGCCGCAATTATAATGGGCAGCTAACAGGCCAAGAGGGTATACATGCATTGTGGGAAAGCCGAATCCCGCAGTTATTCGTTGACTCCTTTGATTTACTGAGTGGTTCTGCTGTTTACCTATATAAACCCTCGGATTATATCTGGGGAACGATGGGAAGAAGTTATATGCTCGTTGATTCTGTGCTGAAACTCGAGCGTGTCGCCTCGTCAATGCATCCGGAAAATAAGTTCAGTTTCGAAGCGCGGGGAACACAAACCATGGAGGTGTACTCAGTGCCATTTTGCAATGATTATCACCAAATGATGGAGAATATGGTAGAACGCAGGATGCGTCAGGCCATCTTCTCCGTGGCGTCATTCTGGTATACTGCATGGGTAAATGCCGGTCAGCCCAATCTGGATACGCTGGGTGGAGAAATTACTCCTGATCCTGAAGATGCCGAAATAGAGAAAGCGGTAAAATCCGGCCAGATGAAGGGCCGCGAAGAACACGGGAAGGATTAGAAGTTGGGCTTCAGTGAGTATTTGCTGTAAAAATCCAGAATCTCACTCACGGCCTCATCGGCGGTATCCACAAGCTTAAACAGGCCCAGGTCTCCTTCGCTGATATACTGATGCTGTTTCAGCAAAGAATTGTGAATGAAATCCATCATCGGCGCCCAAAATGTTTTGTCAACCAGCACAATGGGAAACTGTGCGCGTTTGTCTGTTTGGACCAGGGTTAACGCTTCAAAAAGCTCATCGAGGGTACCAAAACCACCGGGTAGAACGACAAATCCCTGTGCATATTTCATAAACATCACTTTGCGAACAAAGAAATAATCAAAATACAGTTCCTTGTCGCGGTCCTGGTAGGGGTTTGGATCCTGTTCAAAGGGCAGATTTATGTTTAATCCCACGCTGGGACCGCCACCGGCTTTGGCGCCTTTGTTGGCAGCTTCCATAATGCCGGGACCTCCGCCGGTAATAATTCCTAAACCGGCTTCAGAAAGTTTTTGCGCAATCTCTTCAGCCAGTTTGTAGTGTGGATGATCTTTCTGTGTTCTTGCAGAACCGAATATGGAAACACAGGGCCCAATTCTGGCCAGTGCCTGATAGCCATCCACAAATTCGGCCATGATTTTGAAAATGCTCCAGCTCATGGTGCTGGCTACTTCGGGCCAGCGCTTATTGGAAAATGCGCGTTTGATCCTGCGCTCCTGTTCGGGTGTTAAATGTTTAGACATATTTATTTTTTTGATAAACCAACAATTTTCATTTCAATACGGCGGTTTTGCGCTCTGCCGGAAGCGGTATTGTTGTCGCCAACGGGCTTTGAGGACCCATAGCCTGCTGTTTTAATAGCAGAGGCCGGGATTCCTGCCTTTACCAGATACTCTTTAACAGACTTGGCCCGGTTTTGACTTAGTGCAGCATTGTGCGCATCTGTACCCTGGTTATCTGTATGCCCTGAAATTTCAACCAGTATATCGGGATTGGTTTTCAGTAACGTGTACAGTTTTTGAAGTTCGGGAAAGCTTTCAGGTCTTAGTTCAAATTTATCTGTCTCAAAGAAAATATTATTGAGTATCACGCTCTGTTCCGTTTTAATGGGTTTGAGCAATGCGTTTACGATAAAAGGGGAGTCAATGCCGGAAGGCGTAGGTTGGAAGTTGGCAGAATAAAACAGGTATCCGTTTCGGTACACATTCAAACCGTACATTCCGTGGGGTTCCAGGGTGGTGAAAAAGCGGGTTGATGAGTCGGAGAGCACCGTTTTGCCGTTGCCCAGATTAATCAGTTCAATGCGCCCTGCAATCTCGTTTTTGGTTTCTGCATCCAGTATGATTCCTTTCACATAGGTTACCGGTATAGGTTTCTTATCTGCACTCAGTTTGAGGCTGTAGATATCGAGTCCGCCAAAACCACCGGTACGCGAACTGGCAATGTATGCGCGCTCGCCTTTGAAATCTACGTAAAATCCGGCCTCATCTGCATCTGAATTGATACCACGCCCCATATTTTCGGGGTTGGTCCAGTTGCCACCGCCAAGCATCTGGCTTCTGAAAATGTCGCTTTGGCCATATCCGGTATGTCCTGAACTCGAAAAATAGAGTGTTTTTCCGTCATAGTGAAGGTAGGGCGCTTGCTCATCTGCATTGGTGTTAACGGTTTTTCCCAGGTTTTCCGGCTGTGTCCAGTTGTTGTTTTTCCAGTAACTCACCCAAAGATCTTTACCGCCATAGCCGCCCGGCCTTGCGCTGGAAAAAATCAACATTTTTCCGTCGGCACTGATGGCAGGTTGTGCATCCCATTGTGGTGTATTAATGCGCTCACCCATGTTCATTCGGCGGCTCCATGCATTCCCTTTCAGAAAGCTGTAGAAGATATCACAGCTGCCAAAACCATCCTGATTACAAACAGAAAAGAAAATAAAGCGGCCATCCGCACTGATTGAAGTATAGCCCTCATTGTTTGAGGTGTTGATGCTGCCGGGCAAAGGACGGGCATTTATCCAGGAATCAATGGATCTGGAACTTACATAGAAATCTTCCTGTCCGTCTACAAGTCTTGTGTAGATGAGGGTTTCACCATCTACTGTCATGCCCGGCCAGTATTCATTGTCAGCAGAATTGACGCCGGGTCCAAGATTGCGTATATCCAGGTCTTCTATTCGTTGCCGGTCTTCCATTGCAAAACGGCAGCTCTCGCCAAGTTTTTCTGCTGCTGCCTTGATAGTACCTGAAGCTTTATCCTTTTTGGGGTCAAACCCGGCTGCTGTGGGAGCTTTATCAAACTGTGCAAGCAGGTTCAGGGCTTTGTCATTTTGTCCTTGTCTGAAGCAATATTTAGCGTAATAATAATAGTGATTTTGAAAATAGGGTTCGTATTTCAGGCATGCGTCATAGGATGACCTTGCAAGGGCTGTGTCATTCATTTTTTCGGCAATATCTGCCTGTAAAGACCAGGCATCTCCAAACGTACCATCGGCTTTCAAGGCTTTTTTAATATGCTGCAGCGCCAGTTCTTTATTGCCCAAACTGTTGGCCTTGAGTGCATTCATAAAGGCATCTTCAGCTTTTTTTCGGTTGCCTTTCTGGGCAATGGCACAGGATCCCATCAATGTTAAAATCAATAAAAAAGCAACTCTCATATCAGTAATTGTTCAAATTCAGTACCACAATGCTATTTCCAGCGGAATGTTTTAATCAAATGGCTTACATCAGTTTTCATACGCTCAAACACCGGAGCTGTAGAATCAGAGGATGCGTGTGCGTTAAAGTACAGAGCACCCCTCATAAAGTGATGCATACTGTCAGTAAGGTAAAAATTGATATTGGTGGCCGTATTTCCTTCAATTTCAAACATCATTCCCTTTACTTTGTCTGATATCCAAAGCGGTTCTTCAATAATGTCCTCGGCACGCTGTATGTGTTTGTTTACCATTTTTCTTGCATCGTTCACCATGGAATCATACTGAATCCAGTTGTTGAATCGGTGATAGGTAAGGTGCAGGGTGGCATTGAAGGGTTTGAAATTCAGGTTAAACCAGTATGGCTGCCGGGTATAGATGTTAAGGGTATCCTTCTCCATTGCACTGTACACGGGGATTTCAAAGGCATAGGGGATTCCGGCGGAGTCGAATTTTTTATAGGCAGCTTCCGGAAGGTTGAGTCTTGGATAAGCCCGGGGTTTGGGTACATAGGATTGGGAATCCCCGCAGGCGACAATGATAATGGCAGACAGCAGTAGGCTAACTTTCAGGATTTTCATGGATGGTCACTTTAATACGGTTAATCTTGCGCAGGTCTGCAGAATCAACACCAAATACCAGGTTTTTATATTGAAACGTTTCACCCCTTCCCGGTATTTTGCCGGCAAGTTCCGTAATAAAACCACCCAGCGTATCGGTTTCATCACCGGCTTCATCAAAAAAATGAATGGGTAAGCGGGTGATTCTGAGAAAATCCACTACGGGAATTTTGCCTTCAAACAAGTAGGTGTGCTCATCCAAACGACTGTACTGCTCCTGTATTTCATCAAATTCATCGTTCAGTTCACCAAATACTTCCTCCAAAATATCTTCTAAGGTTACAATTCCGCAAGTGCCACCAAATTCATCCACCACAATGGCAAGGTGATTGCGGTTGTGTCTGAATTCATGAAGCAAATCATCTATCATTTTGTTTTCAGGCACAAAAAATGGCTGGCGCATCAATTTTTTCCAGTCAAAATCATCGGATTGGTTCAGGTGCGGCAGGAGGTGTTTGATGTTAAGAATACCGATGATGTTGTCAAAGTTTTCCTGATAGACTGGCATGCGGCTAAAACGCATGTCTTTTACAATTTCAATGAGAGCATGGAATGACGTATCGGCTTCAATGCCTATCATATCCATTCTGGGTTTCATGATTTGCCGAACCTGAATTTGTGCGATATTGACAATTCCCTTCAGGATGTCTTTTTCCTGCTGCGCATCACCCGGATTCGCCGCCATGTCAATGGCACGGCTGAGTTCTTCGGGTGTCAGCTCGGGTGTGCGCTGTTTGATGCGTCGTTCAATAAAACTGCTCATTTTTACGAGCAAACCCGTAAAAGGCCACAAAAGAAACATAAATGCCCGCATGGGATAGCTTAAAAATTTTGCCGAACTTTTGTAATGCTGGGTAGCATAAACTTTGGGCATTAGTTCCGCAAAAATTAAAATAATCAGGGTCACCACAATTGCATCGATGAAGAACCTAAGCCAGGGCTGATCTTCAAGCGCAAACACTGTTTCATTGAAAAGGGTGGATACCACTACAAACGCAACCATTCCAAGGCTGTTTAGGACCAGAATTGTGGCCAGCAGGTGTTTTGGAAATGACAGCAGGTGCAGGATGTTTTTAGCAGATTGTTGTCCGGAGTTTCTCAGACGCTCCAGATCGCTTTCGCGGTGGCTGAAAAATGCATTTTCCGAGGCAGCGCATATGCCGGTCACCACCAGGCACAATAGCATAGTAATGCCAAGTCCGATCAGGGTGGGAATTTCCCCCTGTTCAAGAGGTCTTAAAATACTGGTAAGCAGGTTTAGCGCAGCGGGGCCGGGGTCATCCATTGAATCGTTTATTTAATATCGAAGGGGAAATCGTCTTTGTAATCCGGGCCTTCCGGCGCTGTATTATTTCGGTTTTCAGGCTCCCTGTGATCGTTTTCAGGCTCATGTGCCATGCCCCTTCCGGGTGAATTCTCATCTTCTTCATTGCGATTCAAACCACCCATGGTCTGCATCTGAAGTACCCGTATCTTTTTTATTTGTTTTTCAATGCCTTCCGTATCTGTGTATCTGTCGGTGCGGATTTTTCCCTCCACATAGATGATATTGCCTTTTCTCAAATAATTCTCTGCCAATCGTGCATGGTTATCCCACAGTTCCAGGTTGTGCCATTCTGTATTTTCCATCTTTTGGCCATCTTTTGTGTAATAGTCATTCGTAGCCAGTGTCACATTTGCCACTACGCGGCCGTTGTCCAGATGTCTTACTACCGGGTCTTTCCCCAGTCTTCCCAATAAAATTACCTTGTTAATCATATACTACTCTTATTAAAAACGACTTTTTCTAAAAATTTTAACATCAGCCTGTGCACCGGTAACGAATCGATTTCCGTAAGCGGTATTCTGATTTTGTTATGTATCTTCTCTTTTACAATATTAGCTTCTTTGGTTGAAAATTGCCACAGGGTGGCAAAAATAGTTTGGTGGGTGAGTTGGTGTTTAAATGTAAGCGGCTGATACATTTCTGTTTCTGCATTGTTTCGAAACCAGTCTTCAAACGGATTTTTATTATTTTCTTTTTTATCGCTCTGTAAATTGGGGAATTCGTATAGCCCTTTCCAGATAGAATCTTCAGGTCGCTTTTGAAGCCAGGTGTTGCCTTCAGAAAAAATTAAAATATAGTTTAAATAAACTTCTTTAGGTGCCTTTTTGCTTGTTTTTATGGGTAACAATTTCTGTAAATTTTCGGCTTTGGCCACACACTGTTCCTGAAAAGGACAAATAAAACAATCGGGATTTTGTGGCTTGCAAACGGTGGCGCCCAATTCCATCATGGCCTGGTTAAAAAGATCAGGCGGGCAGTGCAGCATTTCTGTTAGCAGCAGTTTTTCTATGGCTTCATCTGATTTTGGCGTACCGACCGGCTCCTTTAATCCATAGAGCCTGGAGGCTACCCTTCTTACATTTCCATCTATTGCGGGAATGCGAATATTGAAGGCAAAGCTGCCAATTGCAGCGGCTGTGTAGTTGCCGATACCGGGAATTCCTTGAAGTCCTTCCAGGGTTTCCGGAAAAATACCGTTGTGATTTTCAACAATCATTTTTGCGGCTTTCATCATATTTCTGGCCCTGCTGTAGTAGCCAAGTCCCTGCCAAATGCGCAAAACATCATCCTCAGATGCCTCTGCCAACGATTTTACGGTGGGAAAGTTTGTAATGAAATTGTAATAAAATGGAAGCCCCTGTGCAACCCTTGTCTGTTGTAGTATTATCTCTGAAACCCATATCTCATAGGGGTTTGATGTGTTTCTCCACGGAAGGTTTCGGGCGTTTTCTGAATACCATTTTTCCAGCTTACATTCCATTCTTGTCAGATTTATGTGAAATTATGAGTTGATATGTTTTTTATTTGCTCAAACAAATTTCCCCCCAACAAAAGAAATGACAAAATCAGAAATCGTGAATGAGATTGCAGTCCGCACAGGACTTGAGAAGACGGCCATTGCTGATACCATCGACAATTTATTTGTGGTTGTGAAGAACGCTATGGTTGGTGGAAACAACATCTATCTTAGAGGATTTGGAACTTTTGAATTGAAACTGCGTAAAACCAAAGTGGCCCGCAATATTAAGCGAAATACCAGTTTGGTTGTTCCTGCACATTACGTGGCAAGGTTCAAGCCTGCGAAAGAATTTGCAACCCAGGTAAAGGATAGCAAAGTTCTTTCCAAGAGGGTTTCCGCCAAGTAATTGTCATAAATCGAAACCTTAAGGTTAATTTTGCTGCGTGGATAAAAACCCCCGCACACTTTGGTTTATTGCCTTTTTGGCAGTTTTACTTGTTGTCCTGTATTTGCCTAAATTCAAAACATCTTCAGGTAAGCTTGGGAAGGCTCAAAATGGCATGGAATCTTCTCAGGCCCTACCTCAGGAGATTGTTTCCAAAGAGGAGTTTCTCAATGCCGTATTTACAGATTCCCGGCCGCCGGAGTGGATGGCCAAGCTTTTGTTTCGGTCACTCCCTGAAATGCACAGGGATACCCTGCAAAAGGCTTTGAAGTGGGCAAGTGAAACCCAAAATAAGCCCCTTGTCAGTTTTTTGCAAAGCTCGCTGGCAGAAATTCAGGGAGGCGAGGATAATCTGACCACTGCGGCCCGCAATCTTATTTTTGGGGCTTCCGAAAGTATCGATAATCCGGTTGTGGCCGCTTACATGTTTCAGCAGGGTAAAAGGCTGTTGGATACAGTACTTAAAATCAATTCCAAAAATATTCCCGCAAGGAATGCGCTTATTGTTTACCAAAGCGAGTATGAAAATCAACCTATGAAATTTTTGGGTACCCTTCGCGAAACCATAGCGCTGGACAGCAATAACCTTGAAACCCGTTTTCTACGCTTGAATTTACTCAGAAAATCGGCCCAATGGAAAAAAGCTGCGGAAGAATGCCAAAAATTAATATCTTTGCAACCCCAAAACCCTGTTTGGTACTTCCAGGCAAGTGACATATACGGGTTTATGGGAGACTCCGTCAATGCAAGGGTTTACCTGAATCTGGCGGTTAAAGTACAGAAAAGCAATAAAACACAGTAAATATGCCAAGCGGTAAGAAAAGAAAACGTCATAAAATTGCGACCCACAAGCGCAAAAAGCGCCTTCGCAAGAACAGGCACAAGAAAAAATAATCATCTGAACTAAGGTCATCCCCCTTGTCAAACGAATTGGTAATCCATAAAAATTCGTCAGGGATTGAAATAGCCTTAATCAGCGGAAAAAAACTTATCGAGTTCCATAAGGAGTCTTCAGGCTCCTCGTTTCAGGTCGGTAATTTTTATCTGGCAAAGGTCAAGAAAATTTCTCCAACCCTGAATGCCGCCTTTGTTGATGTAGGTGCGGAGAGGGATGCTTTTCTTACATACTTTGATCTCGGTCCCAATGTATTATCCGTAAAAAAGTTTACACATCTGGTGCAGCATGGAAACATGCAACAGGCAGAATTGGAGCAGTTTAAACTGGAACCACAAACGGTAAAAACCGGTAAAATAGGGCAGGTTCTGAAAGTAGGAGACAGAATTCTTGTTCAGGTAGTTAAAGAGCCCATGTCAACCAAAGGTCCAAAAGTGACCTGTGATATCAGCCTGGCAGGCAGGTATTTTGTGCTGGTTCCTTTTACCAACAGCATATCCATCAGTAAAAAAATCGGCAGTCCGGCAGAGAAAAAACGTCTCCGCGATCTTGCTGCATCCCTCAAAACAGAAAATTCCGGCGTAATAATTCGCACCGTGAGTGAGGGCGTGGAAATAGAAGAACTTGACCGCGATCTCAGGGGGCTGATTAAGAAATGGGATGAACTGAAAAATAACCTCAAACAAGCCAAAATAACAGATTTGGTGCTGGGCGAAGGAAATCGCTTGTATACCTTGTTGCGGGATATGCTTAACGATTCGTTTACCCAGATTGCGGTGGATGATCAGGCTATGTTGCAGGATCTTAAGGCCTATTTGCAGCGCATTTCGCCGGGCAGTGAAAAAATATTAAAACTTCATCAGGGTAAAAACCACATTTTTGATCAGTTTCAAATAAACCGCGCTATAAAAAGTTCTTTCGGGAAACGTGTAACCTTTAGCGGAGGTGCCTATCTGGTGATTGAGCATACCGAAGCCCTGCATGTAATCGATGTGAACAGCGGCAATACCAGTTTTGATCCCCAAAACCGCGAAGAGAATGTGATGAAGGTTAATATG
>CAYSIK010000017.1:0-21433 GCA_964431045.1 uncultured Flavobacteriaceae bacterium | reverse complement strand
AAATCCTACACGTTCAATTTCCGTGCCCGTGACGTAATCCACTCTGCATGGTTCCCGGATTTCCGCGGTCAGATGAACGTGGTTCCCGGAATGGCAACATGGTTCTCTTTTGTGCCCAATAAAACTACAGAAGAGGCCCGTGCCGAGAAGAAAAACAAAGATTTTGAATTTTACCTGTACTGCAACAAAATTTGCGGAGCAGCTCACTACAATATGAAAATTAAAATCACAGTTGTGGGATCTGAAGCCGAATACAATACCTGGCTGGCAACCCAGGTGCCCTTTATTGCACCGCCCGCAGCACCCGCTCCTACTGAAGGAGATGCGGGTTCCAAAGATTCTGCTGCCATAGTTAAACCAAATGTCGTTACCATCCGTTAATCTGAAAAGTATAAAAATATGAGCACCGCTGCTTTACATACAGACCACCACCACGATCACGACCATCACGAGCACAAGGAAAGCTTCATCAGCAAGTATGTGTTCTCTATGGATCACAAGATGATTTCCAAGCAGTTCCTGATTACAGGAATTATTATGGGTATTGTGGGATTGGTAATGTCTCTTCTGTTCCGCATGCAACTTGCATGGCCCGATGAAAAATTCGGTATTATGGAAATGTTGCTCGGCAAATGGGCGCAGGATGGCAAGCTGGATCCCAACTTCTATATGGGTTTGGTTACCATTCACGGAACCATTATGGTATTCTATGTGCTTACTGCCGGTCTAAGTGGTACGTTCTCCAACCTGCTGATTCCATTACAAGTGGGTGCCCGAGATATGGCATCGCCATTCCTGAACATGCTCAGCTACTGGTTTTTCTTCATATCTTCAGTTGTGCTGCTGATTTCTGTGGGTGTTGAAACCGGTCCTGCATCTGCCGGATGGACTGTGTATCCTCCGCTGAGTGCCATGGAAAAAGCCATGCCGGGTTCAGGTTTGGGTATGACCCTTTGGCTGGTTGCCATTATTTTATTTATTGTATCTGCCCTGCTGGGAGGTATCAATTATATCAGTACAGTATTGAATATGCGTACCAAAGGTATGAGCATGAACCGCATGCCGCTTACCATCTGGGCGTTCTTCTTTACTGCGGTACTGGGTCTGCTTTCTTTCCCTGTTCTGTTGGGTGCAGGCCTGTTCCTTGTTTTCGACAGAAGCTTTGGTACGTCCTTCTACTTGTCTGATATATATCTGGAGGGGGTAGGTGCCATGGAAAACATTGGTGGTAGCCCCGTACTGTATCAGCACTTGTTCTGGTTCCTCGGACACCCCGAAGTATACATCATCCTGATGCCTGCTCTGGGTATCACTT
Organism: uncultured Flavobacteriaceae bacterium; assembly: GCA_964431045.1. Lineage (GTDB taxonomy): Bacteria > Bacteroidota > Bacteroidia > NS11-12g > UBA955 > RGEC01. The sequence goes on along the minus strand of CAYSIK010000017.1, from coordinate 20,118 downwards.
CTGAAGTTATTTCCACCAACGCCCGTAAGCCGATTTTTGGTTACACTGCAATGGTAATCTCGTTGATGGGTATATCATTCCTCTCATTTATCGTTTGGGGTCACCACATGTTCATTACCGGTATGAATCCGTTCCTTGGCAGTGTGTTTATGATACTCACATTGATTATTGCAGTCCCGTCGGCGGTAAAAGTCTTTAACTATCTCACAACATTGTGGAGAGGTAACCTCAGGTTTACCCCTGCAATGCTGTTCTCCATAGGTCTGGTATCCTTCTTCATTTCAGGCGGTCTTACCGGTATTTATCTGGGTAATGCTGCGTTGGATATTCAGTTGCACGACAGCTACTTTGTGGTTGCCCACTTCCACCTGGTAATGGGATCATCGGCCATCTTCGGTATGTTTGCCGGCATTTACCACTGGTACCCCCGCATGTATGGCCGTATGCTGAACAACACCCTGGGGCAGTTCCACTTCTGGATTACTTTCATCACGGCCTATCTGGTATTCTTCCCTATGCACTTCATGGGACTTGCCGGTGTGCCACGTCGTTATTATATGTTCACCCTGGTGAAGGAGTTTGATGTATGGATGGACGTAAACAAGATGATGACCGTTGCTGCTATTGTAGGCGGTGCCGCTCAGCTGTTGTTCCTGTGGAATTTCTTTTACAGCATGTTCCGTGGCAAGAAGTCTGAACAAAACCCATGGCAGAGCAACACCCTCGAGTGGAGTGCCCCTGTAAAGCATTTGCACGGCAACTGGCCCGGTGCTATTCCCGAGGTTTATCGCGGACCTTATGAATACAGCCGTCCGGACCGTGAAGACGATTATTTTCCCCAGTATGTGCCCGATGAGTCTGATCATGCAGGCACAGGTGGAGATGGTCATGACACTGCGCCTAAGCGCAAATCAACCAAGAAAGAAGAAGTGACGGAAAACGTAATGTTTGCCGCCATCAAGCGTGTGTTTGGCTGGAGCTGATAGGTCCTTGTCTGCACTGCAACGAATATTCTCCGACATTTTTTTCAGACGAACAGGTATTCTCGCCTGTTCGTCTGTTTTTTTACTGTTCCTTCTGGGTGGTCTGGTAAGGGTTACCGGCAGTGGAATGGGTTGTCCGGACTGGCCCAAATGTTTCGGTCTGCTTGCACCACCCACCTGTGATTGTCAGTTGCCGCCCAATTACATGCAGGTTTTTTTGGAAAAAAGAATTCAGAAGGTAAACCGCTTCGCCAATGCACTCGAAAAGCTGGGCTGGGCAGAAAAAGCTGCTGAAATCAGAAACAACAAAGCCATTTATCAGCCGGAAGCATTTAATGCAACCAAAGCATGGATTGAATATATTAATCGGCTTTTTGGTGTGCTCGCCGGTTTATTCTCATTGTTTTTCTGGCTTTTCTCTTTTCGATTTATCACCTCTGCCAGAAAGGTTTTTATTTATGCCACACTTGGATTCATTGCCCTTTTGTTAAATGCCTGGCTGGGAAGTATTGTGGTAGCCACCAACCTGCTTCCGGGTATCGTTTCTGTGCATTTCATGCTTTCGTTTTTAAGCATATTCTTCTTTATGCTGGCCCTGCATACCCAATCCGGGTTTGTTTTTGCCCCCGGTGAGAAGAAAATAAACAGGCACTGGAACCTGATGCTCACATTCGCACTTTTAATTGTTTTTTTAGGAACGCTGGCCCGAGAAAATGTGGAGGTTCTTTCCAATTCAGGTACACTCGAAAAAGACGGCATTCTGAATTGGGCCGAGATGGGCACTTCCTTCGCCATTCACCGTTATCTGCCAATTTTATTCATGTTGTATGCTTTTTGGCTCTGGAAACGATTTAAAAATCATATGCCGGTTCAGGCCCGCACCTTTGGCATAGCAGGTAGTCTGGTATTTTGTCAGATTGTTTTGGGGGCCGTCAATATTAACTATGTTTTGCCTCCTGTAACGCAGGTGCTCCACATAGTTCTGGGTGCTTCTTTACCTATGTTGATTTTTTATTGGCGAATTGCCAAACCCATTGTGCCCTAATAATGTTAGTATAAAGCCCTGTGAAAAAAACACTGAAAGCATATTTTGATCTGGTAAAGTTTCGTCTTACATCAACGGTAGTTGCGACATCGGTTTTCGGCTATCTGCTGGGTTGTAAGTTTAATTCAGTAGACGGAAGTTTAGCCGGTTTTAGCTGGCTTGTCTTTCTGGGTGTGTTTGCCGGCGGACTTCTGATTGTTTTTGGCTCCAACGGATTGAATCAATTGCTGGAGAAGACCCAGGACAGCCAAATGATGCGTACCCAAAGCAGGCCCATTGTGGAAGGCCGTCTAAGCGAATCGCAGGCACGTATTTTTTCGATTGTTTGTGGTATTGTCGGTGTATTGATACTGTTGTTTACCACTCCTTTGCTAACGACCCTGCTGGGGGCTCTGTCTCTTATCCTGTATGTTTTTGTTTATACGCCCCTCAAAGGGGTAACACCGCTTGCAGTAATGATAGGCGCCATTCCGGGTGCATTGCCTCCGCTAATTGGCTATACGGCCGCTACAGGAGTAATTGACGATGCAGGAATCATTCTGTTTTTGGTGCAGTTTTTCTGGCAGTTTCCACATTTTTGGGCCATTGCCTGGTTGTTGCACGATGATTATCAGAAGGCCGGCTACTGGCTTCTGCCCAGTAAAGGTGGCCGTGATAAATACAGCGCCTTTCAAATTGTGATTTATACCATCATTCTCATTGCTACCAGTATTATGCCGGTTGTTTACGGAATGTGCGATGTATGGGTGCTCGCAGGTGTTTTACCTGCAGGTTTGCTGTTTTTATTTTATGCCCTGAAACTGCGTAAAACCCTGGAAACTCCCGATGCGCGTAAATTGCTGTTTACCTCGTTTCTCTATACCCCTGTGGTATTCCTTTCCTATATTTTATTTTAACCTACCATGAACACCAAAATTGCTTCAAAAAGACCCAAAGAAAACTATCGGATTGAGCCTATGCGCTTCAATCTGGTGCTGATGATTATCGCCAGCTGTATGCTATTTGCCGCATTTGTGAGTGCATACATAGTGCACATGCCCGATGCCTCAGCCAAAAACACCTGGACAAAGTTTGATTTGCCTATACAGTTTTTATATTCGGCTATTGTGGCAATAATCAGCAGTATTACCATTTATCTTGCCAACCGAGCGGCTAAAAATGATGAGTTAACCGCCAATAAATTATACCTTACCACTACCTGGATTTTGGGTGTAGTTTTCTGTGTATTGCAGTATTTGGGCTGGAAAAATATGATTTCGATGGGCCTTATGCCGGTGAATGCCGATCCGGAAGACATCTCAGCAAGCTATGTTTATGCAATTTCTTTGGTGCATTTACTGCATGTGCTGGGCGGAATAATTCTTCTAACTGTCACATTAACAAAGGCTTTCAGATTTCAGGTGCATAAAAAAGAACTGACCCTGATGAAGGTTACCCACACTTATTGGCATTTTGTTGGATTGTTGTGGATTTATTTGTATTTATTCCTTTATTTCGCAGGGTAATTTTGAACAATGGCGAATCATCAACAAGCGGCCTTTGAACAACAGCCCATGTGGGCCGGTGGAAGGTCTCCTTTTAATGTAAGTTACGGAAAGCTCATGATGTGGCTTTTCCTGCTTTCAGACGCATTTACTTTCTCCAGTCTGCTGGTGCAGTACGGAGCTCAGCGCTTCAGCAACGTGCAATCTCCGATTGTTACCAAATGGCCCGATCCCGCATCCATCTTCAATCATTTTCCTTTTATGCATGGTCTGCACCTCCCATTGCTGTTTGTGAGTGTAATGACCTTCATTCTGATTATGTCATCGGTTACCATGGTGCTTGCCGTTGAGGCCGGTCACCGCAAAAGCAAAAAAGAAGTTGTTCGCTATATGATATATACCATCATCGGTGGTGCCATGTTCCTGGGATGTCAGGCCTGGGAATGGACTGTTTTCATCGGTGAAGGGGCTACCCTTTATGGCAACCAGTTTGGTATCACTGAAGCAGGACATAAAGTATTCGGCGCGCTGGGCTTCGGAGATCATTTTGAATGGCAGCCTGAATACCGCACGGCAGGACCTGTGCCTTTTGCAGCGCTGTTCTTTATCGTGACCGGCTTTCATGGTTTCCACGTATTCAGCGGTGTTGTCATCAATGTGATTGTAACTATCATGGCAGCCAGAGGTGCTTTTGACCGCCGTGGTCACTATGAAATGATCGAAAAAGCCGGTCTGTACTGGCACTTTGTAGATCTTGTATGGGTGTTCGTGTTTACCTTCTTCTACCTCATCTGATTAAAATTTAAATAACCATGGAATTCTATACCAAACCCGGCGAATACGATGCCATCAACTACATTCCCCCGGCAGAAAGTCACGGCACCAAAGAGCTTTGGCGCACTTTCTGGATTTTGCTGGGAATTACCGTGCTGGACTTCATTATTTACTTTGTAATGCCCCACACCGGTTTCAGAAATTTCATCTTTATTTTCTTTGGAATTGTAAAAGCATACTACATCGTAGGCGCTTTTATGCACATGAAATACGAGAAAATAAACCTGGCCCTGGTAATACTCGTGCCGACCATTTTTATCATTGGTTTGGTAATGGGTTTGCTGTATGAAGGGAATGCGCTGACATACGCCAAGTAATGGAATCAAAGGATAAAAAAGGTATTTTGAGGGTGGCCGCTGTTGCGGCCATCATTATTTTACCCATACTGGGTATATTTTATTTGGGAAAGGCCAAATGGGTGCACAAGCCCCTGGAGTATCTTGGACAAACTGAGACTTTGCCTGACGGAACCAAACAGTACCACACCCTGAGCGATATTCGTCTTACGGATCATACCGGAAAGGCCGTAAGCCTGGCAGATTTTGACAGCTGCATCGTGGTTGCCAATATCTTCTTTGCTACCTGCGCGGAAATTTGCCCCGAAATGAACAAACAGGTGCAAACGGTGGCTGAAAAGTTTTATAGAAATTCCAAAGTGAGATTCCTCTCCATTTCTATAGATCCGGAGTCTGACAGTGTGCCGGTTTTGAAGAATTATGCCGCCCGTTTTCGTGCAGATCGCCTGAACTGGCAGTTTTGTACCGGCTCTAAAAAGGAAATTTATGACTGGGTCTTAAATGACCTGCTGCTTGCCACCGAGCAGAAAGGGCAGCATTTTATCCATGACGACAAAGTGGTTCTTATTGACAAGGAAAAGCATGTTAGAGCCATCCTTCAGACCCGTGGTGATAAAAACAAAGACCGTTTTCAAGCGTTAAAGAGAATAGAAGAAGACATCAACAATTTATTGTATGAATACCGACAAAAAGAACTGGATAAGTGATAAGGCCTTTTTTTGGCTGGTAACCGGTGTTAGCGTAGCCGTGCTGGCAGTGGTGGTTTTGTTGCGCTATCTGCCATCAGAATACAGGCCCAATATTCACCTGGCCAAACATTTGCCTTTTCTCAATGCTGTGCTTAATTCCTGTGTATCGGTATGCCTGCTATTGGGCTATTACATGATACGGTTCAGAAAAAACAAAGGTCTGCACCAGTTCTTTATGCTGCTGGCGTTTGTTATTTCCTCACTTTTTCTGATTAGTTATGTGGCCTATCATACCAGTATGGACCACACCCCATTTTGTGGTGATGGATTTATGAAAACCCTATACCTTACCGTACTTTTCAGTCATATTTTGCTGGCGGCCATCATTTTGCCACTTGTACTGTACACCATTTACTTTAGCACTACCGGCAATTTGGTCAAGCATAAAAAGCTCGCCCGCTGGACTTTCCCGCTTTGGTTGTATGTATCGGTTACCGGGGTATTGGTTTATGTATTAATTTCGCCATGTTATCCATGGAATCTATGAAGAGGCTTGTTTTCACCCTGTTAGTGGCTGCAATGCTCGTTTTTGCCTTGCCCGCCGGAGCACAATGTCCTATGTGCAAGACTGCTCTTAAAAGCAATCAAACCAATAAAAAAGGGGCTACTGTAGGCAATGGTATCAACAAAGGAATTCTGTTTCTGCTGGCCACACCCTACTTGCTGGTAGGTGCTGCCGGTTTTGCATGGTATAATTACCGCAAAAACCGCAAGGATGCCTGATTATAAGCATCCCAGACCCAGGATTATCAGTTTTTTTCTTTGTAGGTGTCCGCGTTGCGGAAATGACAAGGTTTTTCCCAATCCTATTTTTAACCTGCGCAAATTTGCGGAAACCCAGTATGAATGTGCGCATTGTAAGTTAAGCTATGAGCCCGAGCCCGGTTTTTTCTTCGGTGCCATGTACTGGAGTTATGCTATCATTGTGGCCATTATTGTCATTATGAGTGTGGCAATGAATATTCTGGACCTCTTTGATTATGCCGTCGTTAGTATCCCCATCGCGATTGTAGTGTTTTTGCCTGTGATTTTCCGTTACAGCCGCATGTTGATGCTCTATGTGGTTTATCCTGCTATGTACCGGGATCATTATAACAAATAGCCATAAAAAAAGACTGCCGAAGCAGTCTTTTTACCATTTAATCAGGTTATAAGATAATCAGGAGGCTTCACCGGGCTGTACTGCCACCACTTCTTCGCCGGCAGCGTTTTTTGCCTTGATTTTTCCTTCAATTTCCAGCAACAGTTCCGGATTGTCTTCCAGCAGTTCTTTTACGGAATCGCGTCCCTGCCCCAGTTTGGTGCCACCAAAACTGAACCAGCTGCCACTTTTCTGAACAACACCGGCATCTACGGCAATATCCAGTACTTCACCTACACGGCTGATGCCTTTGCCATACATGATATCAAATTCAACCACGCGGAAGGGGGGTGCTACCTTGTTTTTGGCTACTTTTACTTTGGTGCGGTTGCCAATAATATCTTCGCCGTCCTTGATTTGGCCAATACGGCGAATATCCAGGCGGATGGATGCGTAGAACTTCAGGGCATTACCACCGGTGGTGGTTTCAGGGTTGCCAAACATCACACCGATTTTTTCACGGAGCTGGTTGATGAAAATGGCTACACATCCGGTTTTGCTGATGGTTCCTGTGAGTTTGCGAAGCGCCTGGCTCATCAGCCTTGCCTGCAATCCCATTTTGCTGTCACCCATGTCGCCTTCAATTTCAGCGCGGGGAACCAATGCGGCAACGGAATCGATTACCAGTACATCGATAGCACCGGAACGAATCAGGTTGTCGGCGATTTCCAGAGCCTGCTCTCCGTCATCGGGCTGGGAGATAAGCAGGTTGGCGGTATCAATACCCAGTTTTTCGGCATATGTTTTATCAAAGGCATGTTCAGCATCTACAAATGCGCAGATACCGCCTTTTTTCTGTGCTTCTGCAATGGTATGCAAGGCGATGGTGGTTTTGCCCGAAGATTCCGGACCGTAGATTTCAATGATACGCCCGCGGGGGAAGCCGCCTACGCCCAGTGCAAGGTCAAGGCTGAAAGAGCCGGTAGATACTACGTCCACGGCAATGGAACGGGTGTCGTCCATTTTCATTACAACGCCCTTGCCATAGGTTTTTTCCAGCCGCTCAATGGTGGCTTTCAGGGCTTTCATTTTTTCGTTTTGTTCACTCATGATTCGAATTGATTAAAAAATTTTGATAATAATATTTGGTCTTTGCCGGTTCAAAAGTAATACATTTGAAAAATAATTACTCATTGTTTTGTCAAAAAAATTATCAACATGTTTGAGTCTCTACCTATTAAACTTTGGAACGAAGATGATCGTCCGCGAGAAAAAATGGCCCTCAAAGGCCGACAGAATCTCAGTGATGCCGAATTGCTGGCCATTCTGATTGGCCATGGAACAACCCGTCACAGTGCCTTGGATCTGGGAAAAATGATTCTGGCGCGCTATGGCAATGATTTAAATTTACTCGCAAGGGCAAGCCTGCCCGATTTGTGCACGGTGCCGGGAATTGGAACAGCCAAGGCAGTAAGTATCATGGCTGCCATGGAGCTCAGTGCCCGCAAAAAAGAATGTGTAACAAAAGTGGCTAAAATCATCACCAGCCGCGATGCATATGACCAGTTAAGAGGTCATATGGAAGATCTGGACCATGAAGTTTTTTGGGTGCTGTACCTCAACCACAACAACCGCATCACGGGTGCCGAAAAAATCAGTGAAGGCGGTATTACCGGAACGGTCATTGATGTGCGCATACTCATGCGCAAAGCCCTGGAAAGGCTGGCCTGCGGTATAGTCATCGCACATAACCACCCCAGCGGAAACCTGTCACCGAGCGCACCCGATCTGAAAATCACCAAACAAATTGAACAGGCCTGCAAGCTGATGGATGTGGCACTCCTGGACCATATTATTATTGGTGCATCCGGCTATTATAGTTTCCGTGATATGGGCAACCTGTGACGTATTTTTAACAAACTGCGAGCCGCATTTTTTGTTAAATTTGCATATTTATGCAACTAAACACGCGTTACACCGAGAAATTCGAGGATCGCCACATTGGTCCCCGCCCTTCTGATTTATCCGAAATGCTCAAAACCGTTGGGGTAGATTCTTTGGAAACCCTCATCAGTAAAACGGTTCCGACCGGTATTCGCCTGCCAAGGCCGCTTAATATTGGAGAGCCCATGAGCGAGCCCGCGTTTTTGGAAATGCTGAAGGCCAAGGCCGCCAAAAACAAAATTTATAAAAACTACATTGGTATGGGCTATTACGGAACCCATACTCCGGGTGTAATTCTCCGAAATATCATGGAGAATCCCGGATGGTATACCCAGTATACTCCTTACCAGGCTGAAATAGCCCAGGGTCGTCTGGAAGCGCTGCTCAATTATCAGACCATGATTATTGACCTAACCGGCATGGAGATTGCCAACGCATCCCTGTTGGATGAGGGCACCGCTGCTGCTGAGGCTATTCATATGTTTCTGGAACAGGCACCCAAAGGCCAGGGAATGAAGTTTTTTGTGGATGAAGACATTTTCCCACAAACCAAAGACATTCTCATTACCCGCTCCGAGCCCATTGGCGTGGAACTGGTATTTGGCAATTACAAAACCTATAGCCCCGACACCACCTATTTCGGTGCCGTGGTGCAATATCCCAACGACAAAGGCAGTATAGAAGATTACCGCGAATTTGTGCAGAAATGCAAATCCCACAATGTAAAAACCTGTTTCATTGCCGATATTCTTTCACTGACGGTGCTTACCCCTCCCGGAGAAATGGGCGCCGATTGCGTGGTGGGTTGTACCCAGCGTTTTGGTGTTCCCATGGGTTATGGTGGTCCGCATGCCGCCTACATGGCTGCCAAAGACGAGCACAAGCGCCAGATGCCAGGTCGCATCATCGGTGTGAGCATTGACCGCAGCGGTAACCGCGCCCTGCGTATGGCGCTGCAAACCCGCGAACAGCATATCAAGCGTCAGAATGCCACCTCCAACATCTGCACAGCGCAGGTGTTGCTGAGCATCATGGCCGGCATGTATGGCTGCTACCATGGTCCCGATGGCCTGAAAAAGATTGCCGGCAGGGTACATGCCCTCGCCTCTGAACTGGCGCGTGGCATTGAAGCAACCGGAAGTGCATACAAGGTTGTTAATCAGCATTTCTTCGATACCCTTTACATTGAAGTTCCCAATGCCAATACCCTGAAAGCCCTTGCCGAAGCGGCAGGTATCAACCTACGTTATTTTGATGCTACCCATGTGGGTGTATCCGTAGATGAAACCACCACCGCTGAAGATGCCAACGCCTTGTTGGTGATTTTTGCCAAGGCAATTGACGGAAAAATGCAGCAGGTTAGTGATTCTGCACAGAGCCATATTCCTGCCGCATTGCAGCGCACATCCAACTATATGTTACATCCGGTGTTCAATACCTTGCAGTCTGAACACGAAATGCTGCGCTATATACGTGGTCTGGAAAGCAAAGACCTAAGCCTTTGTCACAGTATGATTTCACTGGGTAGCTGCACCATGAAGCTGAATGCCACTACCGAGATGATTCCTGTAACCTGGCCTGCTTTCAATGCCCTGCATCCTTTTGCACCGGCCAATCAGGCGGAAGGCTACAAAGAGATTATTGATGAGCTTGACAAAGATTTGTGCGAAATCACCGGCTTTGCAGCCATGAGCCTGCAGCCCAATGCGGGTTCTCAGGGTGAATACGCAGGGTTGATGGTAATCCGCGAGTACTTCAAGGACCGCGGAGAATCGCACAGAAACATTGCCCTGATTCCCAGCAGTGCCCACGGTACCAACCCTGCCAGCGCCGTTATGGCCGGTATGGAAGTGGTGGTAACGGCCTGCGATGAGCGCGGCAACATCGATTTGAACGACCTGAAAGCCAAAGCCGAACAATACAAAGATCGTTTGGCTTGTTTGATGGTGACTTACCCCAGTACCCACGGTGTTTTTGAGAGCGCCATCAAGGATATTACCGCGCTGATTCACCAGTATGGCGGACAGGTATACATGGACGGTGCCAACATGAACGCCCAGGTCGGCCTCACCAGCCCCGGTATGATTGGCGCAGATGTTTGTCACCTGAATTTGCACAAAACCTTCTGCATTCCCCACGGCGGTGGCGGACCCGGCATGGGCCCCATCGGTGTTGCCGCGCACCTGGCACCTTATCTGCCCGGTCATTCGGTAATTAAAACCGGCGGAGAAAAAGCCATGCACGCTGTAAGTGCCGCTCCCTGGGGCAGCGCAAGCATATTGCTCATTTCGTATGCCTACATCAAAATGATGGGCGGAAAAGGCCTCACCAACGCCACCGAATGGGCCATTCTAAATGCCAACTACATGAAAGCCCGTCTGGAAGCGGAATATCCCGTGCTCTATAGCGGTGAGAATGGTTTCTGCGCCCACGAAATGATCCTGGATACACGCAAGTTTAAAGCCTCTGCCGGTATTGAGGCTGCTGATTTTGCCAAGCGCCTTATGGATTACGGTTTCCACGCACCTACAGTTTCATTCCCCGTAAGCGGCACGTTGATGGTAGAGCCTACCGAAAGCGAAAGCAAGGAAGAACTGGACCGTTTCTGCGATGCCATGCTGTCTATTCGCGAAGAAATTCGTGAGGTTGAAGAAGGCAAGGCCGATAAGGAAGACAATGTGCTGAAAAATGCACCCCATACGGCTTCTGAGATTGCTTCAGATGCTTGGTCGCATGCATATGGCAGGGAAAAAGCAGCTTATCCTGCGCCTTTTGTAGCTGCCAAGAAATTCTGGCCTTCTGTGGCTCGTGTTAATGATACCTACGGCGACAGAAACCTGGTGTGTGCATGTTTGCCTATGGAAGCCTACATGAATACCGAAGCCAAAGTGGCAACCGCTTGATAAAGGCAGTTAAACATATTTTTAATATACAGGGAACCGGGTTATTTGCCTGGTTCTTTGTTTTATACGCCGTTCTGGGATATGCGACCTTACACCGCTATGGTGTGCATTACGACGAGCTTACCCAGCGCAGTATTGGCATAGAAAACGCCCGTTACATTGCGGGTTGGGGCAAATATGAAGATGTAACCCAACACAAATATTTCGGGCCCTTGTTCGAAACGCCGGCCTATCTGCTGGAGCAGCTCGTATTTACATCGCCCATGCAGACAAAGCTACTGCTGCGCAGGGCCCTGTTGTTTTCCATTTTTTTATTGTCGGTTTTTGGGGTTTACCGCATTGGCAGACGATTGTATCAACATCAAGCAACTGCTATGCTTACGGCAATGGTATATGCCTGCTGGCCGCGGTTGTTTGCCGAAGCCCATTACAATTCAAAGGATGTTTTTTTTCTGTGTATGGGAGTGTTTGTGCTGTGGGCTTTGTCAGCAGCCATACAGAAAGGGAAATTTCCCTGGGTTGCCTGCATGCTGGCGGGAATGGCAAGCACGGTAAGAATTGCGGGTGTATTTTATTTTATTTCTGTAATATGGATTTTGTTGCATTATCGGTTTGATGTAAAAAGAAAGTATGCGGTCTTTATGGCCATATGTATTTTTATTTTATCATGGTATTTGGTGTATCCTGCTGTCTGGAAAACCCCATGGGAAAGCTTTATCGGTATATTGCGATACGCTGATGAAAATCCATGGCCATCACCGACTATGCTGGCCGGAAAATTAATGATGCCCGGAAATGTACCGGCTTATTATGCTTTTTTATGGATGCTGGTAACACTGCCTCTTATTTATATTGTTTTGTTTTTTGCCGGATTTTATACGTCAATTAAAATATTTAAAAAATCGCTGATGGTTCAATATATTATCATTTTATTTTTGATAACGGTAGCGTATTTAATTATTCAGAAACCTACACTCTATAATGGATGGAGACATGTATATTTTATATATATACCTATTGTATTGTTGGTCGGTCTTTATGTTGATACAATAATATTAAAAATTGATTTTAAAAGAATAATCGCTATATCTGTATATCTGCCTGTTTTATTATTATATAATATGAAACATGATTATGTATATTTTAATGTAGTAAAAAATATATGGAAACCAGGTTCGTTCAGCATGGATTATTGGGGTGTAAGTGCCCGTGATGCTTTATTGAAGTCCAATGTTCATGACTGGAAAAAATATCATGACTGTGTAAGTCCTATTCGCATTTATGCTTTTACGGAAACCATCTGGTTAAATAAACAAATACTGGGTGATGAAGGAAACAACCTTAAATATGTAGGTTCTCCAGATAGTGCAGATTTTGTGCTTGTGCTAAACAGAGAAGGCAAACTGGATTCATACAAATTACCATTATTTGCTAAAGATGTTTACAAAGGCGATACCCTTTGGAAGCTTTACGACAGGCGGTCCGAGAAGCGGTAAAGGCGCTGATGTTCGTGATGCTCGATGTTTATGTGTAGGCAGTTTTCGCCATCCAGTAAAGCTGCGCCCACTTCGGGCCATTCAATCAGCATGAGGCAATCATCGTTGTGGATGTATTCCAGCAGTCCTGCGTCCAGCAATTCTTCGGCACTTTTTGCCCTGTACCAGTCTGTATGGCACACCAGGCGGCCTTTTCCGGTGTGGTATTCGTTTACAATGCCAAAGGTAGGGCTGCTGGCTTCATCGCTGCTGTTCATGGCGTTGAGCAATGCGCGTATCAATGTGGTTTTGCCTGCGCCCAGGTTTCCGGTAAATGTGATGATGCGCGGTTGCGGATTCAGGTTGGTGATATATTCAACCACGGTTGTTATTCCGGTTTCATCCAGCGGACCTATGCACGATTCCATTATGACTTGGGACTAAGGGTTATCAGCGGGCAACACATCTCCTCAAGGCTGATACCACCATGCTGAAACGTATTGCGGTAGTGGTTTACGTAGTAATTATAATTGTTGGGATACGCAAAAAAGTCATTTTCACGCGCAAACACAAATGAACTGCTCATGTGCAGGGTGGGCAAAAATGCGTCCAAAGGTTTTTTAACCTCCATTACTTCTTTTGGGTTGTAGGTGAGGGTTTTGCCCTGCTTATATCTCAGGTTGGTATTCACGTTTTTATCGCCCACAATTTTGATGGGATCTTTCACCCGGATACTGCCATGGTCGGTGGTGATGACCACTCTGCAGGGCTTTTCGGCTATGCGCTGCAAGGCTTCCCACAATGCACTGTGCTTGAACCAGGTGGCCATTACATTGCGGTAGGCCGTTTCGTCTTCCGCCAGTTCGCGCACCACGTGTATGTCGGTACGTGCGTGGCTGAAATTGTCAACGAAGTTGTAAACCAGCACATTCAGTTTGTTTTGGAACATGTTGGGAACATTGTTCACCAGTGCTTTTCCGGCATCAAGGTTGGTGATTTTGTGATAGGAAAATTTGATGTCCCTACGCAGTCTTTTCAGCATGTCTTCCAGGAAATCCTTTTCAAACATGTTCTTTCCGCCCTCATCCTCATCGTTGCTCCATTTGTTGGGGAATCTCTTTTCAATTTCAGACGGCAACAGTCCGCTGAATATGGCATTGCGGCAATATTGCGTGGTGGTGGGCAGGATGCTGAGGTACAGGTCTTCCTGATCAACACGGAATTGGTTTTGCAGGGTGTCCGATATGGCGCGCCACTGCTCGAATCGCAGGTTGTCTACCAGTATCATAAATACAGGCAAATCTCCGTCCAGTAAGGGATTGATGGCGCGGCGAAAGAGGTTGTGGCTCATCACAGGGCCTTCATCGCCTGTGGTTTTGAGCATCCCAACATAGTTGTCGGAAACATAGCGGCAAAAGTTGCGGTTGGCATCAGATTTTTGGGTTTCAAACACCTCTTTCATGCCATCCTCACCGCTTTCATTCAGTTCTATTTCCCAAAAAACGAGTTTTTTATAAACTTCTTTCCATTCCGAAAACGCCATTTTTTCACTCACCGCTATGCCAATCTGCATAAATTCCTTCTGGTAGCTTTGCGTGGTGCGCTGTGTTACCAGCCGTTTTTCATCGAGGTTCTTTTTTACCGACAGCAATATTTGATTGGGGTTCACAGGTTTGATGAGGTAGTCGGCGATTTTGCTGCCGATAGCCTCCTCCATGATGTGTTCCTCCTCGTTTTTGGTAATCATAATCACCGGCAGGTTGGGCTTGTCCTGCTTGATACTGGCAAGGGCATCCAAACCGGAAATGCCGGGCATATTTTCATCTAAAAATACGAGGTCAAATTCCTGTTGTTTTACCTGCTCAATGGCATCTCTGCCGCTGCTCACGGTTACCATTTCATATCCTTTGCCTTCCAGAAACAGCACGTGCGGTTTAAGAAGGTCTATTTCATCATCTGCCCAGAGAATGCGGGGTTTGGTTGCCATAATTAATTAGAACGTGAAAATACAATAAAATATTGGGAGGTCAGGACTGTTTTTCGATTCTTGTGCGTGTGCAAACGACCAAACAGTTTTTTAGCCTGAAAGTGCGTTTCACCCCCTAATTTTGTGCTGTGTCTTCCCATCACTTTGTCCGCGACGGACAGGAACCTGCCCTTATCATTGCCAATGGCGCCGAATGCGATTCGGAACTGCTGGGGCAGCTGCTGGAGTGGAATCCGTATGTGCTGGTGCTGGACGGTGCCCTGCAAAGGGTATTGGACATGAACATCAGGGTAGACGCGGTTCTGGGCGATTTTGACTCGGTGGCGCCCGGCTGGGATTCGCATGCAGCCATGCAGGGTGTACGCATTGTACATGCACCGGATCAGGAACTCACGGATTTGCAAAAAGGTATTGAGTTTTTGATTGCCGAAGGGCAACAGGCCGCACACATTGTGTGGGCCACAGGCAGGCGCAGCGACCATCATTTCAACAACCTGGCTACGTTGCCGGCCTATTCGGGGCGCATAGAACTTACCATCATCGATGACCATTCCCGCATTTATAATTTGCCTAAAAGTTTTAAAAAGTGGTATCCGAAAGATACGGTGCTCTCGCTCATACCGGTGATGGAAGCCGACGGAATCTGTACTTCCAACCTGCTGTATTCCTTACAAAACGAAGCTTTACATTTTCCGGGCAGAAGCGGCAGCAGCAACCGTGTAGCTGAGGATGGTTTTGTGGAGATTCGGTATGAGACCGGTCACCTGTTGCTGATGGAATGTAGGGATTAATTGCACATTTGAATTGTCAATAAAACATAAAAGTGCACATACGGATGTGCAAAATATGACTCGAATTGCCCAATCACATGTGCACATTACCTTTGCACCATGAAAATTCTTACCTACAACGTAAATGGTATACGCAGTGCGGCTTCCAAGGGTCTTTTTGATTTTTTGAAGGAGGAAAACCCTGATGTGGTTTGCCTGCAGGAAATCAAGGCCACGCAAGACCAGGCCGATATTGCTGCCATTGAAGCGCTGGGGTATCATCACTACTGGTTTTCGGCCATCAAAAAAGGCTACAGCGGTGTGGCTATTTTCAGCAAACAAGCACCCCAACACTTGCACTACGGCTGCGATCAGGAGGAATATGACCATGAAGGCCGCGTTATTCGCGCCGATTATGAAGATTTCAGCGTTATCTCTGCCTATTTCCCCAGCGGCACCAGCGGCGATCACCGGCAGGATGTAAAATACCGCTTTCTGGATTTCTTCTTCGATTACTGCAACGAACTCCGCAAAACCTTACCCGGACTGGTGGTGTGCGGCGACTACAACATTTGCCACAAGCCCATAGATATTCACGATCCGGTGAGCAACAAAAACACCACCGGCTTTTTGCCCGAAGAGCGCGCCTGGATGGACAAATGGTTTGACAATGGCATGCTTGACACCTTCCGTGAGTTCCACTCCGAGCCGCAACGCTATACCTGGTGGAGTTTTCGGGCCAACGCGAGGGCCAATAACAAGGGCTGGCGCATCGATTATATCAGCGTTACCGACAACCTGAAAAAACGCCTCAAAGGGGCGGATATACTGGCGGATGCGAAGCATTCGGACCATTGTCCGTCGTATGTGATAATGTAAAGACGCACCATTATGCGTTTCCATATTTAATACCTCAACTCACCCCATTTACCTGAAATTGTGAGGGATTTGGCATCGGAAGCCACGGTGTAGCCGATAATCTGGCTATCGATATCATACGATTTGGCAAGCTGCATCATCGTTTCAGCCGATTTTTCATCGGTGTAAATTTCCAGGCGGTGGCCCATGTTGAACACCCTGAACATTTCATCCCACGCAGTGCCGCTTTCTTCTTTAATCATCTGAAACAGCGGCGGAATGGGCAATAGGTTGTTTTTCACCACGTGCAGGTTGTCGGTGAAGTGCAACACCTTGGTTTGTCCGCCGCCACTGCAATGTACCATGCCTTTCACAGCCGGACGCAATTCTTTCAGAATGCTTTGCACCAGAGGGGCGTAGGTTCTTGTGGGCGAGAGCACCAGCTTTCCGGCGTCCAGCGGACTTCCGGCCACCGCATCGGTAAGCTTTTTGCTGCCACAGTACACCACATTTTCAGGCAGATCTGTGTCGTAGGATTCGGGATATTTTTCGCGGTATTCCGCGCTGAAAACGTCATGGCGGGCGCTGGTGAGGCCATTGCTGCCCATGCCGCCGTTGTACTCGCTTTCGTAGGTGGCTTTACCGTAGGATGCAAAACCCACAATAACCTGTCCGGGTGCGATCGTATGATTGCTAATGATATCGCTGCGTTTGGCCCGGGCAGTTAATGTAGAATCCACAATAACTGTGCGCACCAGATCGCCCACATCGGCAGTTTCGCCGCCGGTGGTGTAGATTTCAACGCCCATGTCGCGCATGTTGGCACAAAATTCCTCGGTGCCGTTAATAATGGCAGCAATAACTTCTCCGGGAATTCGGTTTTTGTTGCGCCCGATGGTGCTGCTGAGCAGGAAAGGACCGGTAACGCCCACGCACAGCAGGTCGTCGGTATTCATCACAATGGCATCCTGCGCAATGCCTTTCCACACGCTCATATCACCGGTTTCGCGCCAGTAGAGGTAGGCAAGGCTGCTTTTGGTGCCCGCCCCGTCTGCATGCATGATGTTGCAGTATTCGGGGTCATTGCCCAGCAGATCGGGAATGACTTTACAAAATGCTTTGGGATACAGGCCTTTGTCTACGTGGCGAATGGCGTTATGAACATCTTCCTTTTGGCTGGAAACACCGCGTAAACCGTATTTATCCTGCATGGTGCAAATATACGCGATAATGGCAACAGGAATGAATGGTTGTATCAATGCAGGGATACGTCGCGACCTGTCCCTGCATTGCGATAGGTTTTGTGTGCGTATTACTAAATAAAATAATGGTATTTGTATTGTTTAATTTAATACTAATACTTTAGTGCTTTCAACACTTCCGGGGCTTTCCAATGTCAATAAATATATTCCTGACTTCAAGTTTGAAATATTCAGTGTTTTTTCAATTCCTGTAAAATGTCCATCCAGCTTAATGTTGCCCAACATATCTGTCAGTGTGAACCTTGTCGGAGCAGCCTCTGCTGCTTTTATGGTAAGTAGGTTGTTGCCAGGATTTGGGAAAATATTAAATTTTGCTTGGGGTTTCAAACGGGTGTTTCCCAAAACAGGTAATATCCATTTATTGGAAGTGGTATTTGTAACCACAGGTTTTTCCGCATCAAAATAAATATGCGCAGTATTGTAAATAGGTTGATTTTGCAACAGATTCATTTTTGGTTTGATACTGTAAAGGATAAAACCATGACTTTCAGGCTCATTGGAATTGCTGTCTTGCAGATGAATATTCAAAAATTTAAATGCGACGGCATAGCCTGTTCTTTCCATTTGGCAGCTGTGGCTTGTTTCAACCAGTGCAAGGGATTGGGTGTCTAACAACTTGCTGAGAGTGTCTGCCACAATAACATTGGTAGCGGGCCATGTGCCGGTATTTTGAAATCTAACGCGATAAACAATACGGTCCGGTTTTGTGTAAACAGTATCCGGAATATCAGCCATTTTATCATTGGGATCGTGCGCATTTACTATTTTTACGTGGACTGAATATGTGTTGTTTGAACTGTCGCTGTCAGTTCTTTCAGGATAGCATGAACAAGTGAATTTTACAGTACCTGTATCGCCTGCCTTAACCATATATTCTAACTTCTCGGCGTTTTTACCATGAAAAGGGGTAGAGATATTCTCGGTAAATTCAATGCTGGTATCTGTGGATTTATACGTGTTTTTAAGTCTTCTGATATAACTGAGTTTTCTGTCTGATTTAATAATACAATTAATTTTATCGGCTTTAATATTTCCGAAATTAATGGATTGAATGGTTAGGTTTGAATTCAATCCTCTGACAACTATAGGTCCGAGGTGGTTAAAAGCTTCTGTTGAAAAATCGCAAGTTTTTTGAGCGGCGGGTTTCAACACAAATTCAAAAGGCCCTCTGTTTCCAATACTCCAGGTATCCAAACCACCTGTAGAACAGGAAGCAATCCAGTTTTTAGGGGCCTCCAGTTTTAGGTATTTTACAGAAGTATCTCCGCTTACTGAAAATATTCCTTTACTGTTTATGTTCCTTATATATCTGTTATTGATTTTTAATAAGAAGTTTTCGGAAGGATAATCTTTGAGTGGATCATAAATACAGTTTGTGTCCATATCATAAAATACAAATCCGACTACATTCTCTTGTCCGTTGGGTTTCCAGCGAATTACAAATCCACTGTCAGTTCCACTTCCGTTGCTTTTAAATTGAATATTGACGATGCCTGAATCACACAAAACAATCTTTGGAAACTGAACAATATCCCCGGGTCCAAATCCGCCGGAAGGGTGCAGTGCTTTGGTTCCTGTAAAAATAAACAGCCTGTCTCCGGTATCGGATAGTTTTAGTTTTTCAATATTGAGTTGCAAATTCAAGGCGTTGTGATTAATGGTAAATTGATCAATATTGCGTTGTCTGTTATTTGAATAGTTGCCATCAGGGCCTCCATTATCGTATAGAACCCCGGTGTCGGAATATGTTGATTGATTTGGTCCTATAATATTTTCAACGCCTATTGCGCAATAGCCTGTCATGCATCTCCAGGCCGACCAGCCAAATGTATTGCCCGCGCGCATGCAAAATTTCCATCTGCCCGGCTCATCTGCCGTAACAACAGGATTGCTGATGCTGCTGTTGGTAACAATACCCGAAGGAGAAGTGAATTTCCATTCAAATTGATAGGCACCCGAATCTGCCACTGATGCTAAAAAGAAGCTATAATATAAATCAGTTACAAGATTTGATATGGTAAAATCCGGGGTTGGCAGTCCCAAAGGGTCACGGACAAGAATATGTCTGAAAGCAGAATCTGTTTTTCCTAAGCTATTGGTAACCTTTAATCCAATTTTATACCAGCCTTTTTTCGTACAATCAAGATTTGATGTTTGTATGGCTGAATTTGAAATATCACCGTCCTTTGGATCTTTTGCGGTAAATGTTACATTCGCTATTTCTGAATAACAATTGGCGTTTAATGGGTTTCTGTATACGATAAACGTATCATTGCCCTTGAGCGTTATGGTAGGCCCTTGGGCATGAAGCGGGTGATTGATGTTTAGTATACATAAAATAAATAGTGCTGTTTTTACAATAAAAGGAAATGTAATTCTTAAAATTGAATTAGTTTCATAAGAATAAGATTTGTTAGGTAAATTAATTTTTGTCATAATGTTAGAAA
>CAYSIK010000016.1:0-21459 GCA_964431045.1 uncultured Flavobacteriaceae bacterium | reverse complement strand
TTCTTTTCAAAACTGCCCGTCATGCTGATGTTTACATTGTAGGGATCGCCATCCCATGATATGACACCCCCTTTATCCAGGGCAATTTTTCGGGTAAGCACATTGATACCGGGCAGGGAGAAAACATAGTCGCCCTCCGAAACAATATAGTTTCCGTACAAATAGAAATGTTCATTTTCATCATACAACATACGCAAGGTACCCGCGCCGCGCCCCCTTATTACATCACCCAGTTTTTTGTCAATTACAAACTGAGCCTCTGCATCGGGTGTAGCTTCAAGAAAAAGGTTTATCCTGTAGATATCGCTGGTGGTTTTTCCCGCAAAACCGGATGCCGTCTGCTTATTCCCTTTTGCCCTGAACTTCACGTGTCCGCCACCAAATGAGGTTTCCTCAACCTCGGAATACATCAGATTTACCTGGGTATTTTTGCGGGTTTTTAAGTTAATATCCATGGAAATCCTATCGAATGGACCATAGATTCGACAATTGCCATCAGCATATCCCACACCGTAATACAGGCTATTGTCCTTTTCGGTGGTATTGAGCACTTTCAGGTTGCGGGCACTGTCTATGCGAAGGTCAAGGTACCAGTCACTGAAATGATTGTGTTGAATCGAAATCTTGGCCCAGCCGTGGTTCTTGCCGGTTTCGTCAATAATTTTTGCAGGCTTGAAGGTATAAAATCCGGTCTCATCCGCAAGAATGGAAGCATTCATTTTGTACCATGTATTCAGGTAGTCAATTTTAAAATTGGCACCCGTAATGTTGGCATTGCCCGTTAGTTTAGGCTTATCGGAATTTCCGCCCAGGTGAAAGTTACCCGAAACTTTTCCGTCCTGCAGTGTTACAATATCTACCAGAAAGGGCTGTAATGCCTTCACAGAGACGGTAGAAGGAATATTGACCTTGACATCAAACTGCTCACCAATAATTTTCTTCTCATAGGCTATACTACCGCGTGCTGCAACACCATCAAGCGGACCATTGACAAATCCCGCATTTAGGCTGAGTCTGCCGGGTTCCCCATTATCGTTTAGCCCTACATCGAGATCCCCATAATCCACTCCCATATATTCCAGATTTCTGGCAGAAAAATCACCCCATACCCGTGGCTTTTTAAGTGCAGAAGTTATGTATATATCCGCATTCACACGCCCCTTCAGACTGTCGAGCCCGTGGCCCGGAAACAATGGATTCAGGTTCTGCAGATAAAAATTCCCTGCATCCACATGCAGTGTATCGTTGTTTCGGGCTGACAACATTCCATTCACCTCAAAAAACGCATCCCTGCTCTCAAAATACATGTTGTTGATTTTAATTCTGCCATGCGACAGAAATGTAATTCCTGCATTTCCGGCCACCTGCCACTCATTGTGCATCAGTTCCAGATGGCTGTTCGCAAGGTGCATGGCAACCGAATCCCGATACACTTCGCTATGGGTGATAAAATCTATCTCCTCATTCCATCGTGCATCCCTCATTTTTAGTTCCATATTGACATCTGACTGGCAGGCAGTTCCTGTCATTTCAATATTGTGAAACCACTCAGAATCATGGTGGTTGAGGTATGCTGCAGAAACATTAAATTCCAGATGGCTGCTGTCTTCCTTTCGGGCATTGCAGCTCAATTGTTTTGCAGAAAACTGTCCCCAGCAAATATCCATGGGATCAACCCGCAGTTGCATGGTCTCAGACTTTCCGTTAAACATACCATATGCCGTTAATGAAGTTGTATTAAACGATGGGTGCAGAATACCGGCCAAAAGTCCGGTTTGTGGTATATTCAACGAATAGGAGAAAGAATCCGAAAAATAGCCTTTGGTGTGCAAAAACCGCCTTGAAAGGATGGTTGCGGCTTCGTTTTGCAGCACAGATATCAGGTTTGCAGGATCGAACTTGCCGCTTATATAGCCATTTACAGCCTCTCCGGATGCATAAATCCCTGTATATGCTCCCTGATTTTTCTTGCTGAATTGCTGACGTGCCCAGGCATAAACCTGCCCGCCACGGTGAACAGAAATATCATTCAGACTAATTGAACCCTGCATATCACTTGGCTGAATACCCGAAACATCGACCATTGCTTTGCCATAAACCAGGGTTTGTGCCGTATCTATACCCAACGCGGATAAGTCCGTTCCGCTTGTGTTCACTGTAAAATTCCAGCGAGCATCTTTTTCAGAAAAATCAACAATTCCACCAAAGTCAATATTCAGCGCAGGGTCATCGAGCATTGCCTCCCCTTCAAATTTAGATGCTGTCAAATTCCCGCTCAACTTTGCATTGCTGAACGTTCGGCCCATAATCTCATACGAAGGAACCTCACCTTCTACAGACATCTGAAACCGTTCCGGCGTAAGGCCTTCTCCCTCCAGATTCAGAATAAATGCAAAATTCCCCAGTTGATCCGGAACGGATAGCAGGCTTCCCATATTCAGGCCATCCGAAGAAAAATTACCCGAAAACTGTGCATTAGCAAGTCCATCCTCAAAATTCATGGACCCGTTTGCCCCCAAAGCGCCAATATCGGATTCCAGATTTCCATTGATGGTAAAGTCGAGAAGCTGCCCCCGGAAGCCGCCCGTATAGCGCATCAGACCGGCTTTTGAAATCAGTTCCGGTAAGGAAATACCCGAAATAAGCCGTTCAAGGTCGGAAGCTTGGGTCTGCAAGGTTTCCAATTCAAACTCACAATACATGGTTTGCCAGTCGGGCAGTCCTTCAAAAAAGAGATTTCCTTTCAACAAGGTCTGATCAGCCGTGGTAATCTGTGCCCGTTTTAAACGCATCCTATCGAATGTTCCTTCTATGCTGGTATTTACCAACAGGGTTTCTTTATGGCCTTTCAGGGTTTCATCAAAAATGGAAAGTTCATCAAGACAAATTACGCTGTTTTGCAGTTGGCCTTTCCATTCGGTATTGGAAATAAACTCGTCCAGGTATTTATAACCGGGGTATTTGAAATGCAAATCACCTGCAAGCAGTGAGCAAGGCATTTTCAGCGACAAATTGTCGAAATCCATGCCCTTGTAGTGAATGTTGCAAACGGCATTAAATGCTTCAATGGTAAGTCCGCTTCGCTCTCTGGTTTTAAGGTTTACCGCCGTAAAATGAAGAGAATCATCAATCAGCCAAAAATTGCGGCAATCACCTGAAATCTCATTAAATTCGAGGTGATACTCATCAATAATACCCGGAACAGATGGCCGGTGACGTTCATCAAAATAATGGAATCGGGTATTTTTGAGCCTGGCATTGCCAAAGAAAACCGCCCAGGGTTTGGAAGGTGTTTTTTTCTTTTTGGGAGGACCATTGATGTAGTCTACCAAAAAATCAATGTTTTGGCCTTTGATTCCTTTGTGGTGACCAACACGAATATAACCTCCATTGATTTCCCCGTCAATGAAATCAATGCGCTTGCGCATCCGGTCCCATTTTCGGAGGTTCAAATCCAAAACACGGATAAAAATCATGCTGTCGCCTTGCTGATCGCTGATGAATATGCCTTCGGCATGCAGGTTTTGCACAAGGTCAAATTCAATCGATTTCACCGAAACGGTGCATCCAAGCTCTTTTTCAAGGTACTGAGCGGCACGGTTGGCAAGATAGGTCTGCACAACCCTGCTGCGCAACAATATGCCCATCAGACCTGCACATAAAAGCAGAAACAGTAAAAACCTGAGTATAAACTTGCGTAATTTTGACCGCTGCTTTTTCAACCGATTCGAAAATAAGGTACAGAAAGCCGCTCACTATCCACCAGCCATGCGTTATTCCACTATATTGGGCATAGAAAGCAGTTGTGACGACACCTCTGTAGCTATATGGCATGAGGGCAAAATCCTTGCCAATATTACTGCCGGACAGGAAATACACCGTGAATACGGCGGTGTTGTGCCTGAACTGGCATCCAGGGCCCACCAAAGTCATATTATACCCACCCTAAACAAGGCACTTAATACCGCAAATATTGCGTTAAATAAAGTGGATGCCATCGCTGTTACGCAAGGCCCCGGACTGATGGGCAGCCTTTTGGTAGGCCTAAATACTGCCAAGGGGCTATCCATTGCATTGAACAAGCCCCTGATTGGCGTCAATCACCTTCAGGCGCACATTGCAGCATTGTATATTGAAAACCCCAATCCTGCCTTCCCCATGCTCGTTTTGCTCGTGAGCGGAGGTCATACCCAGCTCATACTTGTGAAGGATTACACTGATACAACATTACTGGGAACCACGCTGGACGATGCAGCTGGCGAAGCCTTTGACAAAGCCGCCAAACTGCTCGGATTGCCTTATCCCGGCGGTCCTTACATAGAAAAATGGGCAGAGCAGGGAAATCCAGGCGCATTTCCCTTTCCACAGGCATCGGTACCCGGTCTGAACATGAGTTTTTCCGGCATAAAAACCGCATTGCTTTATTTCCTGCAAAAAGAATCAACCCAACAGGCAAATTTCGTATCAGACAACCTGGCAGACATTTGCGCCTCATATCAACAAAGCATTGTAGCTTATCTCATTAACAAAACCCGAAAAGCCATCCGGGAACACCGCCCATTAACCCTGGCACTTGCCGGTGGTGTTTCGGCAAACAAGGTTCTGAGAAAACAATTGCAAGACCTTGCAGATCAAGAGCAAATGCAGTGCCTGATTCCGTCTTTCGAATATTGCACCGACAATGCTGCTATGATTTGCATGGCCGGCCATTTCATGCTGGAAAGCGGTAAAACCCTCAGCCTCGAGGCCCTTCCCTTCTCAAAATCGCACAGTAATCCCTGAATTTTTTGTTATATTCGCCGTATATTATGCGGAGAATAAACTACGTACACCAATTGGAGGGTTGGCCCGATTTACATTATGATCACAGCCGTATTGCCGCTTTACTGGGGAAAGTATATTTTCTTCAGGGGCAACTGCATGGACGCATGGAAGGCTACTCCCCCGAACTGAGAAAGCAGGCCATCATCAATGCCTTAAGCATTGAAACCCTATCCAATTCGGCCATTGAGGACACCCTGTTTGATTATGCCGAAGTAGAATCCGCCATTGCACGCAGTTTAAAAATCAGGCTACCCGATATGGTGGCATCTGGAGGCATGGTCAAAGGCGCCGCAGAAGCTACGGTTGCCGGTGCCGGCCATTACGACAAGAAACTCACCGCTGATATTCTGTGCCATTGGCATGCCGGCCTTTTCCCGGGCGTTTCAGCCTTTGGCAATCACAGCTGGCGCGACACGAATCTGGAAATCAAAGATAAAAGCGGAACAAAAACACGATTTGCAGCTCCGGCACCCGGGGCATTGCCCGCAGAAATGAAAAAATGGCTTTCGTGGATGAACCATGAGCGGCCTGAAAACAAACTGGTAAAATCTGCTGTTGCGCAATTTTGGCTATTGACCCTGCATCCATTTGCAGACGGCAATGGACCTATATCCAGAATTGTTTCAATTATGCTGCTGGCAGCCTCTGAAAATGGATTACCAAGATACTATGCCCCTTCTGCACAAATTCTCAAGGAAAGAGAATCGTATTTCCAAATGCTGGAGGACTGCCAAAAAGGCGGCCTTGACATCACGGAGTGGGTCCATTGGTATCTGGGCATTATCGAAAAATCCATTTTGGAAATTAAAAGCACCCAAACAGCAGTGATGTCAAGGCAAAAACTGGAAGATAAAATGTCGGCGCTCGGTTTGACAATGCGCCAAAAACAAATTTTGAGAAAAATGGCTACCCGGGAAAAACTGCCCTTCACAAGCAACGAATGGGCCGATGCCGGTGGCTATTCATCAGACACGGCACTTCGTGAAATCAGGGTTTTGCTCAACCAGCGTATCCTTCAGAAAATGCCAAACGGCGGCAGAAGCACCCGCTATCGAATCGCTGCATTGTAAAAAGCCTGGAGATTTCAAAAGGCTAAATACAATGCTAAAGCCTAAATATACGAAAAATAAGTGAAAATTCCAAATTTTTCACCTTCCACACATTGTATAATCTTGGTTAAAATCATTATTTTTGCGGTTCTTAAGAAATTATGGCTGTAATACAAAAGCTCAGAAACTCAGGTTTGGTCGTGGTGGTGATTATCGCTGCGCTGATTTTATTTGTCCTCGGTGATGCACTCAGCAGCAGTAGCAGTATGGGGCTTGGAGACGGGCTCCAGGGCGTTGTGGCAAAAATCAACGACAATTCCGTAAAGACAAAAGACCTTGAAGCCAAGGCCCAGGAAAAATTCAATTCATTTCTCGAAAGGGCTCAGGAAGGTGAACTGGATGAAATAGATGAATTCAAAATGGCAATTGAGCAGGCATGGTCTCAGGCCTGGAGCGAAATATTGAATAAACAAACCATTGACAGGGAGATAGAACTCTCCGGGGTTAAAATTACCGAAGAAGACATCAACGATATGTTGGTAGGTCCTAACCCGCTGGAGGATTTGAAGTCAGATCCAAGCTTCCAGACAGACGGTCAATATGACCGCAAAAAAGTAGAAAGTATCATCAAGCGTGCTCGAAAGGATAAAAATCAGGCGAAAGGTCTGGAAAAATTCAAAAATGAAATCAGAGACAGACAAATCAAGAAGCGCTATTTCAATTACGTGGCAAAGTGCAACCACAAGCCCAAATCGGTATTGAAATACGAATACCTCACGGCCAACGCCAGCGTTTCCGGAAAAATTGCAAGTATCAACTACAGCACCATTTCAGACAACAGCATTAAAGTTACCGATGCTGATTTGGAGAAATACCTGAATAAACACCGCGAACAGTACAAAAACAAAGAAGAACTGAGAGACATTCAATACCTGGTTTGGAAGATTATCCCCAGTTCTGAAGATTCTGCCTACGTACTGAAACAAGCTATGGGTGCCGTTTCATCCCTCAAACAGGAATCCAAACCCGACAGTACCCTTGTACAGAACTCCATTTTCTTCTCCCGTGGCAACCTGCCGAAGAAAACCCCCAAGGAGGTTTCAGAAGTTGTATGGACTACACCTGTAAACTCCGTTTCTGGCCCATACTACAAAGACGGTGTTTACTCTGTTTACCGCAAACTGGCTGAGAAAAAAGACACCACCCCATCCATTAATGTGGCGCACATCCTTGTTCAGGTGGGTGAAGCTCCCAACAAACAGCGCATCACCGACAGTGCTGCTGCGCTTGCCAAAGCGAATGAACTGGCTGCTCAAATCAAAGGAGGTGCCGATATGACCAAACTGGCTTTGGAATGGAGCGCAGACAAAGGGTCGGCAAGCAACGGCGGAAGCTATGGCTGGGTAGACAAAAAAACCTATGATAACTATGTAGCACCTTACCGCGATTTTGCCCTTAGGGCCGTAAAAGGACAGGTAGAGGTAGTAAAATCAGAATTTGGATACCACGTAATGAAAGCGCTGGAAAATCCGGATTTCAATCAGATTAAGTTTGAAGAGCAAAAGTTTGAAATCGCTGCGGGGCCCAAAACCATCAAAGAAGTTGATCAGTTGAGCCGTAAATTCAGAAACATGGTTGTGGATGGTGATGCTAAAAGCTTTCAGAATGCAGTTGACAAAATGGGATTGAATGTTTTGGTGCAAAAAGACATCAGAACAGATATCAAAAGTTTGCCTGGCATTGAAGATTACACTGAAATCAGAGAAATTCTGACCTGGTTGTTTGACTCCAAAACCAAGAGAAACAATGTTTCAGACCGTATGGCATTCAACAACCTGCATGTTGTAATGATGGTAAATACTGTTAAACACATTGGATATGCCGAGGTGGAAGATGTCCGCGAAAAAATTGAACCCCTGGTAAGAATGGAACTGAAGGCTGAAAAAATCCGTGAGAAATTTGAGAAGGCAATGGCCTCAGCCAAAACCATTGAAGAGCTGGCTCAAAAAACTGGTGCTTCATTGATTCCTGTTGATGGAATCAGAATGAGTTCACCATTCCTGCCCCAAATGAACAACGATCCAAAAATTGTGGGAGCACTTTTTGGCACTCCTCTCAAAAAGATGAGTAAGCCCATCGATGGTTATAATGGTGTAGCTGTAGCATTCATAGAAAAGCGGGATAAAATTGAGGTTCCAAATTCTGTGCTTACCAACAACACCATGCAGATCTCAGGTGAGATGGTAATGTACTATTTCACTGAAGGCAATTATGCAATAAAAGCAGCTACAATACAGGACTATCGCTATAAATTCACACAGAATCCGTCAACTGACGAGGATATCTATACACAACTAACCCAAACAGGCAATATTCGTTTCGAACTCAGATAAGAAAAAGCCCCGTAAAAGGGGCTTTTTTATGATATTGTTTCAACCGAAACTATTATTGGATTTTGTATATTGCAAGCGCATTAACTAAGTTATTATGTCTGAAATCACACACGAAATTTCCCTCGACAATTTTCACCATCAAATCAACTGGGCATTGCATAATTATTGCCCCCACGGATTAAAATCAGAACAGTTTAACCAGGTAGTCATCGGCGGTCTGGGCGGATCCGGTATCGGAGGCCGCATAGCCAGACTGGCCTTAATTAAAAACTTCCCCATTCCCGTAGAAGTTTTTTCGGCATATGACCTTCCCGGATATGCCAACCCTAAAACACTGGTGATTTTGTGTTCATACAGTGGCAACACGGAAGAGACCCTGGCCATGTATGCGGAGGCGAAAAACAAGGGTTGCAAAATGATTTGTCTCGCCAGCGGCGGGAAAATCATGCAACAGGCACAACAGGATCAGGTTCCCTGCTATATTATTGAAACCGGGTATCAGCCGCGTATGGCACTGGGTTACAGCCTTAGCACACTGTTGCTGATGTTGTCTGAACTCTCCGGCAACAATGTTGCAGATGAGCTTAAAAGCACGGCCAATATGCTTTTAAACAACAACAACCTAAAAGAAGAAGCCCGTAAAATAACCAATCTCTTCAGCCAAACCATAAACCATAAATTTGTGGTGGTTTGTGATCCCGAGTTTGAAGCAGTGGCAGTGAGGTTTTGTCAGCAGATTCAGGAAAATGCCAAGGGAGAATCCTTTGTAACTGTTTTACCGGAAGCCAACCACAATGTAATTGAAAGCTACCAGGAACAGAATGACACCAATTTTATTTTGCTGAACAGCGGAAACAATGCCCGTACAAACCTCAGGTTTCAGTTTCTAAACACGGTTTTGACGGAAAAAAACAACCTGATGTTTGCATTCCCTGAATCCGGCTCAGGAATACAGCGCTTATTCGAGGTAATACATATTCTTGACTGGGTAAGTATTTATGCATCAGACCTGCGCAAAGCAAACAATATGCGGGTGGATATCATTATGCGCCTGAAAGGTTTCCTCGATTCCGTGCAATAGCGAATACAGGTGGCAGACAACACCCTAAAAGTAACCTTTCTCGGTACCGGAACTTCACAAGGAGTGCCGCCCATAGGTTGCACTTCGGAAGTTTGCCTGAGTAACAATCCTAAAGACAAGCGACTTCGGTGCAGTGTGCATATTGAAGTTTGCGGAATCAGTATCGTTATTGATGCCGGTCCGGATTTTCGGTATCAAATGATTCGGGCTGGTATTAACAGAATCGATGCGTTGCTGTTTACCCATGAACACCGGGATCACACAGCAGGGCTGGACGACATTAGGCCTTATAATTACTTGCAGGAAGACCACCTGGATGTGTATTGCACCCGGCATGTACTGAATACGTTTCACAAACAATACAATTATGTATTTGATGAAAAACCCTACCCGGGCATTCCCCTGCTGCGTTTTCATCTGATAGAGAACAAACCTTTTGAAGTAAAGGGGATTCCTGTCATTCCCATTGAAGTTATGCACTTTAAACTTCCGGTACTGGGTTTCAGAATTGGCAATTTCACCTATATCACCGATGCAAACTACATCGCCGAAGAAGAATGGAAAAAGGCCAAAGGCAGCAAGCATCTTGTGCTGAATGCATTGCGAAGGGAAACGCACATCTCACATTTCACACTGGATGAAGCGGTAATACAGGCCAAGAAAATTGGGGCTGAGCATACATGGTTTACCCATATGAGCCACCAGATTGGACTGCACGATGCTGTCAATGCGGAGCTAAGCGAAAATATGCAACTTGCATATGACGGACAGGTGCTTGAAATGCCTTATTAATTTTAATGCATAAACACAAAGCGGCCCATCTCAGTTTCTGAGCCATCTTTAGCAAACACAAAATTAACGCCGCTGCTTGGGCGTGTTCCGTTCAAACGCAGGCCATTCCAGGTTGCAGTGCCTCCATTGGCTTGTGCCTGATAAACCAAATTGCCGGTTGCGTCTGTAATTCGGATTTCTGAATCCTCCGCCAGCCCTTCAATGGTCACAAGGCCGCTATAGCCCGGTTTTACAGGATTGGGGTAGATTTTCAACTTCCCAAATTTATCACCGGCTGCTGTGGCATCACTGCGAAAAGATACTATGCCTTTGTCTGTGCCAAAAAACACCTCTCCTGTTTTATCCTGCTGACCTATACAAATAATCCTATTATCCGGAAGTGGCGTATTTTCAGAACGAAATTGTGTTATTACACGCTGGCCATTGGCATCAACCAGAAAAACACCATTATTGGTTGCAAACCATTTGCGGTTACCACCATCCACGCAGATATCATTGATACTTTCTTCCCCCAGCAAATATCCATCCACCCCATTCTGGCGTATAATCAGCCGGTCTGCATTGGCGCCATCAAACACTGACATTGGATTGGTAAACACATTGAGTCCCTGGGCGGTACCTATCCAGACATAACCATTTGAATCGCAGGCGAGCGAAGTAACTTCGTTGGTAATAAGTCCATCACGGTTATTAAGGGTCCTGCTGCGGTCATCTAGCACATTTCCCGGGGTTTTGTTATCATCGTAAACCAAAATACCGCCTGCAATCAGCTTAATCCATTTGTATCCGTTCTGATCAACAATCAGGCTGCCTACATCCGATGTTGAGATGGGAATAGACGTCCACTGCCCTGCTTTGTTCATCATATGCAAACCTGCACCGGGAGAACCATAATTTGTGACCCACAAATTGCCTTTCTCATCAGCGCTTATGCCGGATGCGCGAACCATGTTCACAACCGGTGTTGGCTGAAGGGTACTGTTGACAGCATCCCACCTGTTTACTGCGTCTTTGCCTTTAAATTCGAGCAATCCGTTTACATGGGTTGCGACGTAGTTTTTACCGGTAATCCGATTGTGGTAGACAAACGTGTAATCATACAATCCTGTGTTGAAGGTGCTGGCAGGATTGCTGCTCCATGCATTGTTATCAAAAATATAAAAACCGGCAGGATTGTAGGCGTTACCGAAGGTATTGCTGACACCACCGGCCGAAGTGAAAAGCGTATTACCGGATTGGGTCATACCAAAAACCGAGGTACCGGATGGTCCTGATGGTTCAAAAGCAATCTCATTTACATCGGTTTGCTTAATTACCCCCGGTCCAATACCTGTACAAAACCAAAAATAACCCTCGGCATCTGTGGTTCCATCACTGAGCAGATTCGCATTCTTTTTTAACAAGCCGGAAGCGGTTATTGTAAAGATACCGCCTCCCCTGAAAATATTCAATTTCCCCGCATATTGCTGGATGCGGCCTGTGTTGTTTTTTTCAGCAATCACAACCCGTGTATTTCCCCGATACATCCGATATACAACACTATCTGAGGCAAAATACAAACTGTCGTTAAAGGCATGAAGCTGGGTACAAAATTTTCCGTTAAAGACTTGCTTCCAGTTGTTGTAGTCATTCAGGTTAACGCTGGCTGCGTATTTTGCACGGATAATGCCTGTGTTAGTCCCTGCATATATGGAATCGCCTGAAACAGCTGTCGCCAAAACGCCCAGGCTCTGCCCTCCCGGACCAATAGCGGTATAACTGTCACTGATTTCTTCTTTGATGAGATCGAGCACCAGAATACCAAAAGTTGTGCTTATAATGGCCTTGTTTTCTACCACATTAATGTGAATGATGCGCTTATCTCCCTGAATGAGTTTACTGTAAAATCCATTTATCTGGGTAAGTGTGCGGTCGTTTTTCAGCAGCTCAATCATGCCATTGTTATACCCGATAATTAGAATTTTCAAATCAGCGGCATAACGCATGGTGGAAACCCCGGAGGCCTGAAATCCATCCAGCCTGGTCAACGTTTTCATTTCGCCATCCCGAATATCGGTTCTGAAAATACCCCCGGCAGATGCTGATGCTTCACAAACTCGGGAAACTTTATAGCTGGCGTGAATTCGCCATTTGCCAATAGGAGGCATGGTATCCTGTGCCTGAATTTTGGTAACAGCGGCTGAAACCACCATTCCAAAGAGGACAAATGCTTTAATTAAGCGTATACCTGATTTCAAATCCAAAATCGGTTAGGGCTGTGTAAAACTGATTGGCAATACGCGGCGACATAATGGTTTTGTTGTAGCGGAAAGCCATATTGATCTTATTGTTCACCTGGTAGGTCGCGGCAGGGCCTATCCGAACCTGTTTGGTACCGGCAGTGGCGCGGTTGTCATTCTGATCAATTTTTCGGGTAATGGTAACATTGTCCGCAACATTCACAGTCATGTCAAATCGGAAATCATTGGGCAAATACAGTTTTCGGCCATTGCGTTTAAATGGCAGTGTAAGACCTGTAACGCGGTAGCCGGCCTGAAACTGAATTTCGTTGTTACGCATTTCCGTAACATTATACTGAGCGGCAAACAGCTTAAGAATGCGCGAGCGTTTATAATCAAAAGAAACCGTCCAGTTGTTGCGGGTGGCAATATTTATGCCCAACAGCGGATAAAATCCTTCGGAAATGGTTACATCCGTTATCTGTCGCTGCGGCACAAAGTCCTTCCCATATTCCGCTGCCTGCCCTTTATCATACTTTAAGTTTTGGGTAAAACTCCCAATTGAATAACGGCCATTATATCCGTGCCTGAAATTGATATTGGTAAATATCTTGCCAATGGCTTTTATCCGTGTAAGTCCGTTGTAATTGATATTCCAACCCGGAAGGGGTATTTTCGGGAAACCCGAAACGTCGGAACGCCCGGGATCCAGACCTGAATAAGTAGCATAAAACGAACCTATTAAAACGTCCTGTTGCTGCTTGCTATAGCCCAACGGAAATCTTGTTATGGTATCTTCTCCCGGTGCAAGAACACGCTGGTCGGCAAACATAAGTTTTTGTGCAACACTGTAGCGATTAGACTGGAACTGCGTAAACACTGCATTAACACGGTTATCGCCCAATATATTGTCATTCACAAAATGCGTTCGGATAAAATTGCCAGTGATATTGTAATTACCCATTTGGGTCATACCCTGATCCACCCAGGAAGTGCCGTCCCATCGAAAAACACTCTGTGTGCCCTGCATGCTGTTTCTGCTCATATCCAGCTGAATTCTTAAGCTTTTGATGGGCTCAATGGTAATATTGCTGCTAAACGCTTCAGTGGTTGCATTGCGATAAAAATTACTTTGACGGATGTCATCATTTAGGGCTCCCGTGCGCGCCAGGCGGTAGCGGATATCGGCCTCCTGCATACCAAACACAAATGGCAAGCCGGGCTGAACGTGCTTGAAATTATGACCAAAATAGTCGGGCTTGTACCGGAATCCCGGCATATCGGTTGTTTGCTTGATGCTATAGCTGAAACCTGCATTTTTAAACATGCTTACGAAGTTACCGACTGCAATTTTTACAGGGCTCGCCTTTTTGGAACTCTCCTTGCTCTTATCCAGCGCGCTCTCGTATTTCACTTCCTCATCATCAGATTTTTTATCTTTAGACAGTTTCTTTTTGGACGGTTTTTCAAGATCCCTCAGCCATGGAATCTTTTGATAAAGACTCTGAAAATTCAACTGCCCCTGAATGTTAATATCCTGCGCATTGCTTATACGGTTACCCAGTGAAGAAAAAGCAGGCGGCGCCTGATTCCATTCATAACTGCCGGTGTAATTGATGCTTGTGTTGATCCAATCCAGGCGGCGGAACTTAGAGAAAGGAAGGGTATAATTTCCATTCACCGACTGGGTAAATCGGGTCATTCTTCCAAGTGTATTAAACTCTTTGCGCACGAGCTCTCTTCTGCCTTCTGAATCCAGACTGCCATAGGGCTCTTCAATGCGTGCATTGGCCGTGGCATTGTAGTTTATGGTCAGTGAGCTGAAAAGGGGCAGACTGGCATTATAAACCCTGTTTAGGGTAAAGTTTTTGTCATACAACCTCGGATTAATCTGACGGAAATTGTTGTTGTTTCGTGCCTGCATCTCGCTGTAGAAGCGATTTACCTGCCATTGGGTTGAGAAATTGGATGGAAGCAGGTTAAAGTTGAATTCCTTTAAGGGATTGAGCCAGCGGGGTTTCAGTTTGTTAAATGGCCTGACGAATTTGGTAGGGATGGAATACTGGTATCCGAGTGCGCCCTGTGTAGTTTCGGCAAAAAATTCCTCTATTTGCTGATTTCGGCGGTAATTGCGCTGGAAACTGTAGGTGGCATTGAAGTTTGACAAACTCCAGGGCATTGCCTTTTTCCCGGGTCGTGTAGCAATCCTGATATTGTTAAAATTCAAGCTGTACAAGGAAGAATAATCCTCTGCTGCTTTTCTGACAGCTTCCCGCTGCGCCTTGTCTATAATCCCATTGAGGAAAGTTGCCATTTCAATATCCGGATTCAGAGGATTAAACTTGGGACGTATATAATTTTCCGAATAACCGATATACATGGGGAAACTGATTCCTGCCTTTTTGGGGAAAAACTTGCCCAGTTCAAGGTTACTGGCAATATCATAATTCATATTGGTGCTCAGGCTGCGGTCATTCAGTTTTTTGTCTACGTCACCGAATCCGATGGTTCTGATGCTGCCTGCAAGATTGACAGTTCCGAAATCGGCCAGTGTGGTCTGCACATTACCCAACGCGGCCCAACCACCGCGGTTGGCAATGTTTTTTACACGAAGTTCATTCACCCAAACCTCAAAACACTGGGGGGCATCGGTATTGTTCTTAATACCAATCATCATTACCTTTACATTTCCTACATCCGGCAAGCCAAGTACGGTAATTTTACCATTTTGCGAAGGACGAATAAAAGGCGCTGACATAGGCCATCCTGCATTTTGCCTGTCAATCTTGAGCTGAAATAATTTTTCCAACTCCAGGTCAATAAAGTTCTCATCGGGCCAAATCAGCTTATCCGCACCGGGTGTGCCCTTATTGATATTTCCGCGCGTAATTTTCAACGGAATCTCGTATTCATAAAAGTTATTGGTCAGGTCAGTACCAAAACGGATAAAGCATGATACATCGCCGTCTTTGAGTTGGGGAGCCGTTGGTGCTTCAGCGTGCACATAGAGCTGGAGGTTTTTGTAGTTTCGGATGTCGAACTGGCTCGTTTTGAACGCACCGCGGGCGTCACCCGGAAGCATGTTGCAGGTTGACAGCGACAATGACTGTTCATTTTCAAGCACGGTTCCCAGCGAAGCCATATTCTGAACCCGCACCACACCGGGTGGTGTTACATACGAAATGGGGGCACGCTGACCGTTTTCCTCAATGTTTACGGTTGAAACCACAAACTTGGTGTTGTCATTGGGGTCCTGAGGCACAATAACACCGGGCGTTTTCAGCGAATTGGTGTACCTGCGCCAGTCGGCCCTTACCATATTGATATAACCCATCCTGAGCACTGCGCTGTCTGAGAAGCCCGTCATAACCATACGCATAAAACGTATGCTTTTAAAATCGCTGATGTTCCCAACGGCTTTCTGGAACTGGCGAATCGGTATTTTGAACTGATACCAGTTGATTTCCTCTTCCTTTCCGTTGCGCAGCTTAACACGCTTTCGGGCGATATCGGCTACATAATTTTTTCCTATCTGCAGATCCGCGGCACTGATTTTAATCTGATACTGATAATAATCCTCGCTCTGGTTTAAGGTAAAATCCCTGTTGATGTCTTCATCATTGGGTGTGGTAGACGATGATTTGGGCATACCGGCATATTTACCTGTGTAGCGGTCCGGATTGGAATTGCCCTGCATTCCCTGAAAGCGACTGTAGCGACCAATAATATCAGCATCCGCTGTAGTGTAATCTTCTTCCAGGTAATGCACGAAATTGTCATTGGACGGATCGTTCTGAGCCTGGTTGTAAATAGCAGAGTTTACCCCAAAGCTGGTTTCCAGCAATTTCAGGTATGTCTGGTCGAAATGTGCACGCTCCTGCTCATCGTTCATTCCATCCAGGCCTGCATCCTGCTCTCTCAGGGTAGCAGGATCGTTGTTAAATGCGAAATTTATTTGTGGAATAGATGGCACAATGGCATAATCTGTAGTATCAGTATTTGTATAATCGCTGGTAGAGGGCCTGCCGTTTTCAAAAGACTTGCGTCTGTCCGGCAAAATATCTTCACTGATGCTTCCCAAATGCAGATATAAATCACCTTTGAGACCCGGATTTTTGATAAGCGGATCCATCATCCATATCTCAATGTAATCGATATTGGCCGCCTCAAAGTCATTCTGGTCTATACGACGCATAATTCCGGCCCAGCTGCGTTCCGGCTGAAGTAAACGTCCATTGGCATTGATCTGGGAAGGTTCTGTATTAAAGTTATACAAACCACGAAGCGTAGGCCTGTAGACCATATCCAGCGTGGTAAGCAGCGTAGGAGTACCGGGCGGAAACTGACGCTGGGGGAAAACCTCCCGCTGATCAATCTGGCGCATATACGGATCACTGAGTATGTCATCCACCCTGGCCTTGATGTTATCAGGCATATCCTCCTCTCTGTAAAACAGCTGATCGATGCTGTAATAAGATAAGCTTCCATGGCGGTTCATCCATTTAAGTTTGTCCGGTTCCTGCGTTTCTGCAAAAAGGTCAGGTTGTTTCTGAGGAATACTCGCAATGGTCCAGTTCGAAATTTGCTTTAAATCGTTGGGCAATTCAGCGTTTTCGAAATCCTCAAGGTTGGAGATACCGCGCTGTCCGCCTTGTGAACGGTGGTTATGCGGAATAATTTTGGCAAATTCACCATAGGCAGTAATTCTGCTTATTTCCTTGGTTTCCAGAAATGGAAGTCGGTCAACCATGCGGGTGATAAACCTTGATTTATTGCTGTAGGCAACATCAGCACCGAGAATTGAATTCAGCAGGGGTTCTTCGTTGAAGTTGGTTTTGGTGGTAAGCGGGCGTTCGTACATGTGCAAAGCAGTAGCACCCACCAGCAGATTTTTATTAAACTTGTGTTCTATTCTGCCCCCAACAAGGGTTTTCTGCTGAATGTTAAAGAAACTCTGTCCGTCTGCACTGGCGCGGATTTCAGCACCACCCCTAAGCAAACCGTCATTGATAATCCGAACACGGCCCAAAGCATAATCCACTTCATAGTCCATGCCCTCCTGCAATGGACGGCCATTGGCCGTAACCCTTACGGAACCGCGCTGAAGATTGGTTGTACCCAGAAACAATTCTGCTCCATTGGGACTTTTATAACTGCCCGTCAGGAAGAATTTATTGTGCTTTACATCCTGCTGGGCAAGCCATTTGGTGCTGTCGTACAAGGCATCATAACAATAAAAGTCGGCCAGGTCAGTTCTGCCGCCAAACTTGCCACGCATAAAATCACCGAACGGTTCTGTTACTGGAAATATAATCCGCGCATATTGTGCCTGAACGGTAAGACCTTCAATGGCATCAAAAATTCCATCCGGTTTGGCTTCCTGCTGACGGTTTAATTTATCGAGCCCCAAAACCCTTATGAGAGGATTTCCATTGGCAAAAGTAGGCACGGTATTTTGAACCGGCAGATAGTTGTAATCCGCACCGCTGGTATCATCTGCATACAGCACATTTAACTTAAAATCTTCGAGTGAGAGGCTGTAGGTATTGAGGGTATATATGTTTTTCATCATCAGATTCCACATGGGAAGTTTGGTTCTGATGGTGTTGCCTTTCAGCATTTTCAAAAACAACATACGCTGATCTCCCGGAGGAACATCGCGGCTAAATTCACCTACGGTGTAAACCTTGCCGTTAAGGGTATATTCAAATGCAACAGCCAGTATCTCATCATTGTTCAGCGGCTGATTCAGCGATATATAGCCCAGCTGGGAATTCAGTGTAAATTCATTGCTATTGAGCTGTTTGGCATTATTAAGAATATCAAAATCTACGGTTTGTTCAAAATACGGATACAGGGAAAATAGCCGGTCTACCGATGTACCATTCTTCCTTGCCAGATTATCGTTTGCGATTTGTGCATAGAGCGTATTGGAAGCATTGTCCGGTGCAGGATCTATATTTCCACCAAGGTTATTCCGGTATGGCTTTGACTCACCCAAATCATGAAAAACCACAATATCCCTGGGCGTTTCAATGTTCGCACTGCGGTTGGTAACCCAAACTTCAACCCGGTTGATGATTACACCACTGGCCACAATGGGCAGATTCTCCAGTGAAGTATTGTAATTCTCTCTGAAATACTGAGAAAGGAAGAAGTGGCGGTTTTGGTCGTAATTGTCGGCAGTAATCCGGAATTCATTGAGTTGTTGTCCGCCCTGCAAAACAGTTTCTGTGCTTTGTCCTTTATTTTGGCTAAACACCGTTTTTACGGTAGTTTTACCGAACTGCATGGTTGTGCTAAATCCAAAAAGGTTATTGGCAGGTTTTATCAGCTGGGTTGGCAGATTTAAGCTGACATTTCCTACCTGCACATCCTTTAAAATACCATCGGGTTTGCCTTTCCATCCCAGGTTTGTCTGGTTGTCAAATTCAAATGCAGCCTCGGTATCGTAATTAATTCCCAGCTTTACGTTTTGCCCGACAGACCCATTGGCACTGATTTGCAGCTGCTGATCGAAAACAGGCACAAAATAGCGTTGCTGCCGTTTGCTGAAGGAAGGATTGCGATTCACATTGACGTTGCCGCCCAGTTTAATCATCGCAGAACCGTTCAACTGAAAATCAACGCCTCCTTCCCCAAATATTTTGCTGATGGTAGGATTGGTCAGTTCGGTTTTTATATAATCATTAATACTGCCCTTACCTGCATTGCCGGTATTATAACTGGCATTCTGGGATTTTTCACGGTAATAATCAAGCCTGCCGGCACGTGTGGTTTCCTTGAAATAATCGGCCACCGAAAGCGACTTCCCGGTAGGAATTGACATACCGCCAATGGTTTTGAATTCCTCATAACGATTGGTTTTGGGATTGTATTTCCACTCTGATGTTATGGGATTTTGCAAATCAACATTAGAAGTTGACTTGTTTTTCTGCCAGGAATTACCTGCATTGATATTGAATTTTAGGGAAGTATCTGTTTGTGCGTGTGCAGTTTTTGAAAACAGCATCAGAAACAGAAAGGAAAGCAATCCTTTCATCAAAACTGACATTGACCTGAACCATGCCTTGCGGCCGGAATTTTTCATCATTAAAACAGAAAAAGTAAACGTAGCGGTTCCTTCTATATTGTCAGATTAGGGTTAAGGTTGCAATTTACAGAATTTTTAATGAATTGCGAATAAGTTCCTCAACTGTCATTGATGTTTTACCGTTGTCTGATACTTTCATCAGCGCTTTTTCGGCAGCACCTTTGTTATATCCCAGGCTCAACAACGCAGAGAGCGCCTCATTCATAGCATCAGACACACCCGGACTCACCATCGTTGCCCCGCCCTTTATTTTTTTACCGCCGAGTTTATCGCGAAGTTCCAGCACTATGCGCTGGGCTGTCTTCTCCCCTATTCCCTTTATGCTTTTCAGCAGACCCACATTCCCATTTAAAATTGCGGCTGACAAGGATTCTGCATCCAGGCTGCTCAGCATAAGTATGCCCGTATTGTTGCCCACGCCACTCACGGAGGTCAGCAGGCGAAACATTTCTCTTTCTTCAGGTTCGCTGAATCCGAACAACACAATTCCAACCGGGTTCTGGTTTTCCACCTTGAATGTTTGTTCCACAAAAACCCTGGCCTGTTTTTTTGATTTTATTTTTTCATAAGTGTAAATACTGATGGACATCAGGTAGCCCATACCGGCGTTTTCAATCACAACATGGGTGGGACTGATTTTTTCAATATTTCCTTCTATAAAATCAAACATAATTATCGGGTATATTTTCTTTTGCGAATCACAAAATTAGCCAGTCCGAGTAATACAACGAAGCACAGTGGCAGCAGCATATTGAACCACTGCCAATAGCTTTTTTCTTCCTTCACTTTTACCTGATCCAGCAGCCGCAGCTGTGTTTCTCTGGCCCTGATTTCTATGAGACCGTTATCATCGATTAGGTAATCTATACAGTTTTGTAAAAACTTTAGATTGGCAAAGGTTATCTGGCTGTAGCGGTCATAACCGGTGGGAAAATTACCCCCTTTGCTGCTTACAAAGTTCCGAATTATATCACCGTCAGAAATTACCACCATTGCACTGTTTCCCTCTGAAAGATAATTCTGCAGTATGGGCCTTTTTTGGTATTGGTACCGCGATTTAAATTTCCCCTCCAGCAGTGCCCCACTCACCTGTGGACCGCCTTTCATGGTTTTGGGATAATTTTTATCCGTACTCATCATGGCCGTGGTCATCAGTTCAACCGTGGCCGGGGCATTGGCTACTTTTGTATACGGCGAAGACACCAGCAGTGGTGTTGTTTTCAGGCTGCTGTCGCGGTTTTTCAATTTCAGGGTACCCGGAAACTGAGCCCAAACTGCACCTACATTTTTGGTTATGATGTGCGAAGTCCCCTTGCTTGTAAACAGCGGGAAATAAGGAAAAGGTATCATTTCCATTCTTCCGCCCATGGGCAAAGGGATTCTGTTGCACCACAAATCCTGGAGTAAATCTGTATTAACGCCTACTCCATATCCAAACAAACCTATATTGATGTTCTCAAGTCCTTTGTTCATCGCCATCACGGTGGGTGCAGTCTGAAAGCTGTCGATTTCTATGTGAACCGGATCCAATAGCCACATTACCTTTCCTCCTTTCATTATGAACTGATCGATGAGGAACATTTCTGTCTCGGAATAATCTTTTTCCGGCTTTATAACCATGAGTAGATCCGCGCTGTTTAACCTGCGCTGCAAACCTTTCAATAAAATCAATCCTGCACTATCCGGAGATGCTTTTATCTGTGCCTCAAACGGCCTTGCCGATTCGGGGTCTGCAATATTCAGGTTAAGTGGTTCAACACTGTAATACCGGTTTAATTCCTTTGCGAATGACCCCACGCGTGCATCAAGCATTTCACCGCTGCCATCTGCCACTATGATTTTTTTTGCCTTTTCGGTAACGCACTGCCGCAGTGCATTGGCCATCTCATATTCAATGTTGTCAATCGCTCCCTTTATGTTCTTCTCAAGATCGACCGATACATCAAACTGAAAAAACCGTATGGCTATGGTTTTACCTTTGTATATACATTCGGCTCCGGGAATCAGG
>CAYSIK010000015.1:1843-21932 GCA_964431045.1 uncultured Flavobacteriaceae bacterium | reverse complement strand
CTTTGCCAAGAATCCAAGAACCAAAGGCTGAAGCAAATTTTACAACATCAATGGGGGTAAGGTTTTGTTCGGGTATACCACCAATGGTGCCACGAATGCCGGAAATAGACTTAATCAGCGTCATAAAACGAGGGTTGCAAAATTAAAGGATTTGGGCTGCAGTTGTATACATACAACACACGTAAACGCTACAATTCAACTTTAAAATATCTTTTATTGCTATATTTTGATTATTTTATATATATTTGCTATTTTTATGTAATTTTGTAATGTGTCATCAAATATCAGTTATATTGTATTGGGAAGAATTGCAAAACCCGAAAAAACAACCGGAAAAGCAGGCAGCATACTTCTAAACAGTATAATATCAGTAAACAAAAGAATAAAAAAACGCACCCTCCTTCCCTTTGGGCTGGCTTATGGCAATGAAGTAAGCGGCTTGTTTTACAATTCTGCAGATGCCGTGTCTGCTACTGTTTTCCTTGAAGAGGAACTCATGCAGGCCGGTCTGGGGCCTATTATGCACTGGAGTATTTGTAAGGGCATATTTCCGGTTATGAAGGATGAAAATCGCAACTCCATAATAGGCGGCAGAGAGATATCCCTGATTCGTCAGTTGCTTCAAAAGGAAAAATCTAAAAGCCGTTTTTTCATCAAAACCGATGACCGGGAAGATGATTTTTTTCTGCTTCAGGCTTTGTCTATTTGGGATTTTTTTATATCAGGATGGAACCTGAAACGGGATAAAGAAATTCTGGGGATATTTCTGGAAGGCAATGACTATAAGTATGCTGCTGAAGCACTGAATATTGCCCGTCCACAGGCATGGAGAAAATACCGCAGCCTGCAGATGTCTGCCTATTTCAGCATCAGGGAAATTCTTTTGTCAGGCAGATTACTTACTGAAAATTCGGCTACAGGGGATTTATCCTTACAAATGAAC
Source organism: uncultured Flavobacteriaceae bacterium (assembly GCA_964431045.1). Lineage (GTDB taxonomy): Bacteria > Bacteroidota > Bacteroidia > NS11-12g > UBA955 > RGEC01. Next base: position 20,989 of record CAYSIK010000015.1, on the reverse strand, counting down.
AAACCTTAATACCTTTGCAGCATGCAAAAACAGCTCATTGAATGTGTACCTAATTTCAGCGAAGGCCGAGATGCTGGCATCATCAAACAGATTACCGATGAAATTGAATCCGTGGAAGGGATTCGTTTGCTGGACGTAGATCCGGGCAAGGCCACAAACCGCACAGTAGTTACGTTTGTAGGTGAGCCTGAGCATGTCATTGAAGCTGCTTTCAGGGGCATTCGCAAAGCCGCACAACTCATAGACATGAGTAAACACAAGGGCGAGCACCCCCGTATGGGCGCCACCGATGTTTGTCCGCTGATTCCCATTCAAGGCATTTCCATGGAGGAAACCGCCGCCTGGGCTGTTAAACTGGCAAAGCGTGTGGGCGAGGAACTCCAGATTCCCGCCTATTTATATGAATATGCGCAGCCCGATAAAAAACGCAGCAATTTGAGCATTATACGGGCAGGCGAATACGAGGGATTTTTTGATAAAATAAAACTGCCTGAATGGAAACCCGATTTTGGCCCTGCTTCATTTAATCCCAACACCGGTGGCACCGTTATCGGTGCCCGTGATTTTCTCATTGCCTACAATGTAAACCTGAACACCAAGAGCACACGCATTGCTAACCGCATAGCCTTTGACGTACGCGAAGCAGGACGTGTGGTTCGGGAAGGCAATCCCTATAACGGAAAAATAAAAACGGATGAAAACGGCCAACCTATAAGGGTTCCGGGAAAACTAAAGCATGTAAAGGCCATTGGCTGGTACATCGAAGAATACCGCATGGCCCAGATCAGCATTAACCTTACGAATTACCGTGAAACACCTTTGCACCTTGTATTTGAAGAGTGCAGAAAAAGTGCAGACGAACGGGGCGCAAGGGTTACCGGCAGTGAACTTGTTGGTCTTATACCCCTGGCACCCATGCTGGAAGCCGGTAAGTATTTTCTGGAAAAACAAGGTCTCAGTACCGGGGTAAGCGAAGATGAGCTGATATGGTCTGCCGTAAAAAGCATGGGACTGGATGAACTGGGTCCTTTTGATCCCAACAAGAAAATTATTGAATACCTGCTGAAAGATGCAATGAATGAAAAGCTAATTTCTATGACGGTTAAAGCATTCGCCAATGAAACCGCGGCAGACAGTCCGGCACCCGGCGGAGGTTCGGTGGCTGCGGCAGTAGGTGCATTCGGCGTAGCGCTCGGCACCATGGTTGCAAACTTATCGGCATCCAAAAGGGGCTGGGAAGACAAAACGGCTGAATTTAGTCCGTGGGCAGAGAAGGGTCAGCAGCTTAAAGACAAAATGCTGGCACTGGTTGATGAAGACACCCGTGCTTTCAATACCATCATGACCGCCTTTGGCTTACCCAAGGACACAGAAGAACAGAAGTCAGCCAGAAAAGCAGCTATTCAACAGGCCAGTAAATATGCGACTGAAGTACCATTCAGAACCTTAGAAACCGCTGTGGCTGCTATTCCACTCATACAGGAAATGGTAAACAAAGGCAATCCCAATTCACTGAGTGACGCCGGTGTGGGGGCAGCATGTTTGCTTACCGCTATGCAGGGCGCCTGGATGAACGTACTGATCAACGCACAGGGGCTGGATGACAAAGCCTGGGCCGCCGATATCACGGCCAAAGCCGAAAAGCTGATACAGGAAGGACGCAGTGCCTGCAATGCCATGGTGACGGAAGTAGAAAACAGGTTGAGAGGTTAAATACACAGATTAAACACCGTAGAAATAGTTTAACTTTGTTTGATTGACAAAAAAAAGAATCATATTCAGTGACTTTGAGAACCAGGCTAAACTGACAAAAGACGAGTTTCGGCACTTGACACCGATTGAACGTTTATTGCAGTTGCGCAGAGATATTGAGAGGGTTTATTGTAAAGAAATTCAGCAAAATAAAAATAAAACATCTCCAAAAAGAATCGTATTTAATGAATATTTTTCAGGATGAACATATTGAAGTGCTGAATTTGCTACTGGAAGAAAATGTAGAATTTCTTATCGTTGGCGGTTTTGCTGTAAATTTTTATGGCTATCGTCGCAGTACCGGCGATGTGGATTTGTGGCTAAAACCTGATAACCTAAATAAATCTAAATTATTAAAAGTCTTTAATAGAATGGATATTGAGTATACTGATATCCAACATCTTGAATCTTTGGATTTTGAAACCCGTCTTGCGTTTCATATTGGCGAAGAACCGGCAAGGATTGACTTTTTAACCTATATCTCGGGTGTTGAATGGCACAATGCATGGGCTGTTAAAACAATGGTGGATATAGACAAATTAAGCATCCCCTTTATACATAAAAATCATTTGATTGAATCTAAAATAATGACAGGAAGAGCTCAGGACATTGCCGATATCGAGGGACTTCAAAATAACGCTGACACGTGAGAATTCTTACTGCTTTTCTTCCATTATTGTTTTTTATAATCAATACCAATGCCCAGTTCGCGCCGGCGGCCGGCAAACCCGGAAGTACTGCGCTAAAGCATGACAGCACCTGCTTTATTGCCTGGGCTAAAAGCTGCGAAATTGTGAGGGGTTACCGCGATATATCCCAACCCGACAGTGGATTTGCCGATGCAGGAACAGCGCAGGCTGCAACAGGTCAGGCTCTGCAAAACGGTATCGTAAGCCTGGGTGACGGAGGCACTGCCACACTCACCTTTGAATCGCCTGTAACCAATGGCCCCGGCTGGGATTTTGCCGTTTTTGAAAATAGTTTTCTGGATACATTCCTGGAGCTGGCTTTCGTGGAAGTAAGCAGCGACGGCAATAATTTCGTTCGCTTTCCGGCCATAAGCCTTACGGATACAGGTATACAAACCGGCGCTTTCGGATACACATTTCCCGAAAAGATCGATAATCTTGCCGGGAAATACCGGGTGGGGTTCGGCACACCCTTCGATCTGGAGGAATTAAAAGATTCGACTGGAATAGATATCACGTCCATCACCCACATTAGAATAAAAGATGTAACCGGTAGCCTGCTACCTACTTTTGCCTCCCTCGATTCAAAAGGAAATAAAATCAATGATCCCTGGCCAACCCGGTTTTCATCGGGTGGTTTTGACCTGGATGCGGTGGGTGTAATCCACGCAAAATTGTCCATTAACAGCAACACAAGCAATATTTATCCGTCTATAAATATAGGGCCCAATCCGCTATACGGAAATTATCTTAATGTTTATTCCAAAGGACAATTAACTGCAATACTGTATGATATTTCAGGCAACAAAATCGTATCCTGGAACATACAAAATGGAGAAAATATCCTAAATATTGACCGACATACTGGTATGTATTACCTTGTTTTTATCAATGAATACGGCAGCAAAAGCCACCTTATAGAAATAATACGATAATGCCTGATTTAAAACAATATTATCTTGTCCAGTATACCAATAATATCCTTCTAAAGTATTATCTACTGTTTTAAAAAATACTACATCATATCAGCGCCACCTGAAGAGGTGTACACAGCCCTTACCTATGCGCCCAGTTTATCGCTTTGGGCAGGAGAAAACATCCAAATGCAAACCGAACCGGGAACAACTTTCAGCCTGTTTGACGGAGGTATTACAGGCACGAACATCGCCTTTGAACCCAACCAAAAAATCGTTCAGCACTGGGATTTTGGAGACTTGGAATTACCGAGTGAAGTAACCATCAAATTGCATCCGCATAAAAAAGGATGTAGTGTTGAAGTAAGACACCTTAATATCCCCGAAGAGGCATGGGATGACATAACAACAGGCTGGGATGACACCTACATGGCATCTTTGATAGATTTTTTTGAGTAAATAGTTCAAGGTCCGGCTTGTCTCACTGCGTTTTACTCCACAAAGACCAACCGATGGGAGCTGCGCCGGATTACCCCAAACGGCGGGCCACCTAATTAATCAATTCAACAACCCCACCATATCTACCGTGCGCATGAATGGCCCGTATACATGATTGGTGAGAACCACAAAGCACTTATCCTCATCCAGACAGCGCCAGAAATATGTCCGAAAACCTTTCCACCATCCATTGTGAAACACCCACTTTTGTCCATCAATAACCTTAACCCGCCAGCCCAGTGCATAACCTGCGCCGTCGGCTGAAACCTGCACCTGTGGTGTCCACATCAGCTCCTTACTGCTTGAATTTAACAAATAATTACCCCTCAAGGCTCGGTCCAAAAAGAACATTTCCACCCCATTGGAATACACTCCTTTGTCACCGGTAGTTCCATTATGCGGCATATCGGAGAATACACGTTTTTTATCATATCCCTGAACAGGATAGTTGAATAAGGGAACGGAGTCATGATTGCAGATATGGGTGTACTTCATTCCGCTGGGCTCAAATATATTTTTTCGTGCGTATTGCCTGAAATCCATGCCAGACAAGCGTTCCACAATGTATGCCAGCAATGCATAATTGGTATTGCAATAGGAATAATATGTGCCCGGTTCGCCAAAATTCCTTTCCGGCTGCTGATTCAATTGAATAACCACATCCGAATTCTTCATGTGTATCGAATGATTGGGCCACAGGTGTGATGAAAAGTAAAAGTAATCGGGCAGGCCGCTCATATGGCAAAGCAAATTGCGAATGGTCAGGTTTCTGCGCGTGAGTTCCGGGATATACCAGTGCACGCTGTCATCTATCAACAACAGCCCATCCTGCTGCAGCATCATAATGGATATACCTGTAATGGTTTTGCTGACCGAAGCCAATTGAAACAAATCATCGTTAATCAGGGTGTCAGGTTTGCCAAAATTTGCATACCCCAGCGCCCCCTGAATAATACTGTCATTGCGAAAGAAAAAGTAGGTACCGTTAAAAATCCCCTTTTTATGATGATACTGAAAAAAGGCGTTTATTTTTTTTTCGGTACTGTCTGAAAACCTTGTGTAGCGTGACAAATCATAATACTTGGAAGGTATAGGACCGGGACCCGGCGACGTGAATGCTGTCAGCACCAGATAAAAAACAGACACCCGAATCCATCCCCAAAAACGCATATTACAAAATTAAGGCAGCTTTAAAATTTTCGTATTCCAATTTTCACACAATGAACAGACTTGGCCTGTAAAATGGAAAACGTCAGGGAATACCTAAATATTTGTGGGTCTGTAAGGAAATTTTCCAGCGCGGATTTGACTTTACATAATCCACAATCAAAGGCATTATCTCATCCCTCTTATCCCACTCGGGCTGCAGCAGACAAAGGCAATCGGGACCAACCTCCTGCGCCCATTTTTCGGCCCATTCAAAATCACTTTTATTAAAAACAATGATTTTAAGTTCATGCGCCTTCTTCATTTCAGTTTCAAGCGGAAACTTAAACTTTTTGGGAGAAATACAAATCCAGTCAAATTCTCCGTGCAGCGGGTGGGCCGCAGATGTTTCAATGTGAACGCGAAGACCTTTTTCGTGAAGTGCAGCAGTTAGCACATTGAGATCATACATGGCAGGCTCTCCGCCGGTAATCACGCAACAAGGTGCACCGGAGGCTGCGGCAGTTTCCGCCAGGGTTTCGATGGATATTTTTGGATGCGCTTCAGCATCCCAGGATTCTTTCACATCGCACCATACACAACCCACATCACACCCACCAAGTCGAATGAAATATGCGGCTGTTCCGGCATAATGTCCTTCCCCCTGAATGGTATAAAACTGCTCCATTACGGGCAGCGAAGTTGTATTATCAGGCTGTTTGGGCTGCAAGACCTGCTTTCCTGGCTTTTAGTGTATTGACAAGCAAACCGGCAATAGTCATAGGACCCACACCTCCGGGCACAGGCGTAATGGCAGAGGCCTTGGGTTCCACGGATGCAAAATCAACATCCCCGCAAAGGCGCCAGCCTGCTTTTTTGGTAGGATCGTCCACGCGGGTGGTACCCACATCAATTACCACACAGCCTTCTTTGACCATATCACCGGTGAGAAAACCCGGCTTACCCAGCGCCGCAACAATGATATCTGCATTTTGGGTGAACCATGTAAGATTGGGTGTACGGCTGTGACAAACAGTCACCGTTGCATTTCCGGTTTCTCCGGGATTGGAGAGCAAAATACTCATGGGCCTGCCCACGATATTGCTGCGTCCGATAACCACCACATGTTTGCCTTCTGTGGGAATACCATAATGTTTGAGCATAAGGGTAATACCATATGGGGTTGCGGGCTTTATACCGTCGGCACCTTTTGTTAGGCGTCCCATGTTTACATCATGGAAACCATCCACATCTTTTTGCGGAGCTATGGCAAGGGTTACGCGGTTTTCGTTGATATGTTTGGGTAAAGGCAACTGCACAATCAAGCCGTCAATCTGGTCGTTGTGGTTAATTTCATTCACTTTCGCCAAAAGCTCTTCCTCGGTCACGGTTTCCGGGTAGCGAATGACCGTTCCCATAAATCCTACTTCATGACATGCCTTCTCTTTTGCGCCCACATAGGTTTGGCTGCCTCCGTCGTTGCCTACCAGAATTGCCACTAAATGAGGTGGCCTGAGTCCCTGCGAGACAAGGGTTTGTACCTCACGCGAAAGTGACTCGCGGATACTCGCCGAAACCACCCGTCCATCGATTATTGTTGCCATAGCATGGCAAATATAAGGTCAGATTGGGAATTCCGAACCGCTAAATCACATCAGGGTAATTACTGTGCAGCCGTCACCACCCTGCTCTTCCTGTTCGCTGTGATAACTGCGCACAAAATTCAATGTCTTTAGGTATTGCCTTAGCGATTTTCGCAAAATACCATCTCCCCTGCCATGAATAATCTTGAGATTGAACTGCCCGAGGGCATAAGCCTCATCCAGCCACACAGCTACTTTTTTAAGCGCATCGTCTTCTCTTTCACCGCGCAAATCCAGCCTGGGATTGAAGGTTGAGCTGCGCTCCACCCAATTAAACCCTTTTGTAGTGGTTTGCTTACCGGACTTTTGTTTTTCGGCAGGCTCTACTTCGTTGAGGGGCAGCCACACCTGCACCAGCCCCAGTGCCACTTTCAACTTGTCTTTTTTCACCTCCAGCACCTCGCCCAATGCTCCATTTTGAAGGCTTTTCACCGGCATACCGGGCAACCATTTCACCGGCACAATAGATTTAACTGGTTTTTCTTCCGGTGCAATTTCCGTTTTTATTTTCTCCTTAAACTGATTCAGCTTACCACGCACTTCCTGGGTCTTAACTTTATCGGCCTTGTGCTCCCGAATGACCCGAATGGTCATCTCAATTTGTTTATTCGCTTCATCCAGCATCCTGCCTGCCTTTATTTTGGCCTGCTCAAGCATTTCGCGGCGCCTGCCTTCAATTTTTTGCTTGAGGGAATGGTATTCTTCCAGCAGCAATTGCAAATGCTTTTCCTTCTGCTCATTTTCGGTCAGTAACTGTTGCAGTTTTGCCTGCTGTTGTTCCAGTTCTACCAGCAAATGTTCTGTTTTGCGGCTTTCTTCTCCGCCCAAACCTTCAATTTCATGTATAATTTGATCCGAAAATCCGGTTTTCTTCAGCAGCTGCAAGGCAAAAGAACTTCCCGGCTTACCGGGAATCATGCGATACAGAGGCTGAAGGTGCTGGAGATCGTAAGCCATGCCTGCGTTTTGCACGCCAGCTGTTTGTCCGGCCCACTCCTTTACACTGCTAAAATGTGTGGTAACGATGGCACTGGCGCCTTTTTTAAGCAACTGATCCAGAATCACACGGGCAATGGGACCGCCAAATCTTGGATCTGTACCATCTCCAATTTCATCCACCCCCAGCAACATTCCTGGCTTCGCAGCATCGGTCATGGCCTTAAGATGGGCCAGGTGTGCACTAAACGTGCTAAGACCCGCATCCATACTCTGTCCGTCTCCGCAATCCATCATCATTCCTAAAAACACGCCGCATTCACTGTCGGGTGATGCGGGTATGAATAAACCGTGCTGCACCATATACTGAAGCAGAAAGGCCGTTTTAAGGGCTACACTTTTTCCGCCGGCATTGGGACCTGAAATCACCAGAAAGCGGTTTTCACGGGTCAGCTGTAAATCCAGCGGCACCACCCGAGAAGTTTTGAGCAAGGGATTGACTGCCTTTTTCAGCGATAGAACTGCATCGGGGCTGAGTATAGGCCGCTGCGCACCAACAGACGCCGCATAAGCCAGCTTCGCTGCCAGCAGATCCATTTCCAACAGCGATTGCATCACCGACTGCAAGGAATTCTGATACGGCCTTATGGCATCGGTTGTTTTTAGCAATATCCGTTCACGCGCTCGGCGGCGCTCGGCATACAATTCTTTCAGGCGGTTATTCAGTTCCAGGCTCTCAACCGGCTCCACAAAGAGCACCTGGCCTGTGGCACTTATGTCTTTCACAAAACCATTTACCCGGCGCTTATGCTCTGCCTTAATCGGAATCACGATGCGTTCTTCACGCACAGTAAGCTCTGCATCCGCTGTGTAGCCTGAATCCCGCCACTGTTTAAATGTTTGTTTTACCTGGTTACGTACTTCCTTTTCAATGCGCTCTATATCCGTGGTCAACTTTGCATAAGTCACGGAGGCTCCGGATTTGAGCTGTCCTTTTTCACTCAGCACGGCATCAATACTGCGCACAACTGCCTGCAGTCCTTCTTCTTCTCCCAGTAGCGCGAACAAAAGCGGATAATCCGAACTGAATTTTCTCAACACCGCGGAGGTTCGCAAATAATTCTGCAGGGTTTTGCTCAGGGCAAAAAGATCATCTTCTGAAAAAAATGCATTCTCCACAGAAAGCACTGAAAGCCCCTGCATAAGATCCTCGCTTCCCTCGAAGGGAATTGCCGCAGGATGTTTCTCCGTAAACAACCGCCACTGATCGGCACAGTCAAATTGCTGCCTTATGGCTAAAACATCGGTCAGCATATCCAGGGCAGAGATACGCAACGCGGAACTTGCAAAACGACAACGCAATTTCAGGGCTTCGCGAACGCGATCAAAGCCAATCGTGGTCTCAAATTCCGCAGGATAAATCAAGGGTGCTCGGTTTGACGTTTGAGTTGCATTTTTTGCAAACGCGTAATCACCTTTTCCATTATTACAGAAAACTGATCCGGATGCTCCTGATAAAAGGAAACAGCATTTTTAAAATCTTCCCGGGAAATACCGTGTTTGGAAAAAACTACGGCGTAATCCTTTTCCCAAAGGCTATCAGGAAGCAGACCATGGTTGTAATTTATGGCATTGGCAGATTCCATCAGCATTACATCTGTCATCACATCGGCCATTTTTTCTTTGGCAAGGGGTGCTTTTTTTGCACAGGCAGCAACCAGAAACAGACAGGCTATGGTAATTTTGCGCAGTATCACAGATACCACAAAATTACGCAAATGAACGCGACAGCCACTCGGTTACAGGAGATAAAAAACAAACTAGGCACAAATACCCGGTTGATTGTGGTAAGCAAATACCGCAGCATCAGCGAAATTGAGGCAGTTTACGCAGTAGGCCAGAGGGCTTTTGCGGAAAATCGCGTGCAGGCCTTGCTGGAACGTTTTGAGGCTTTACCTAAAGATATTGAGTGGCATTTGATCGGGCATTTGCAAACCAACAAAGTGAAATATGTGGTGCCTTTTGTAAAACTCATACACAGTGCAGACAGCCTGAAATTATTGCGGGAAATCAATAAACAGGCTGCAAAAATCAATAAGGTGCAGGATGTTTTGCTACAAGTATTCGTGGCAGAGGAGGAAACCAAGTTTGGGCTGGAACCCTCAGAAGTAAGGATTTTGCTTGCCACTGAAGAATTTCAGCACATGCAGAACATTCGCGTATGCGGCCTTATGGCAATGGCCAGCAACACCACAGATACAGCGCAGATTAAACAAGAGTTTACGGCTGTTGCAGATTTGTTTCAGGAATTAAAAAAAGGAGTAATGAAGCACAATCAAAACTTCAACGAACTGAGCATTGGAATGAGCGGCGATTTCCCCATTGCGGTGGGGTGTGGCAGTACCATGGTGCGGGTGGGAAGCAAGGTGTTTGAAGGATAAAGATTTATTATGGCGGTTAAGGCATCAGCCAATAAAAACTGAGCTAAAAAAGGCAGTTTGACGCTTTAATTTCAGGAACAGTGAGAATTCAATTACTGTAAAACTTACATCATTGAATCCGGTTCATTCCCAAACCAAATTACAGCATAATTCTTATAAATCCCAATTCCTATCGCTTTCCAGGGGCTATTCCATATGCCTGCGTTTATCATTACCTGATTATGGCCATAGCTTTTCTGCCATCCTGCAAGGGCGCCTTCCGCAGTAACATCATCAGAGCTCATATATGATATTTCATAGCCATTTCCTTTGTAAGAGGTAAGTTCAGCGGGTTTTGACCACATACACGATGCTTTTGCATGATCATCGGTGTAGCAGCAGGGAGTCCATCTTCCTTTGGAAGACCAGCTGTGCATGTTGCAGCGCCCCTGTGCAGGATGATTGTCCTGTAAATCTTTTGCGTGGGTCTGAGCCACAAAAGTCAGAGATTTCGAAACAGGAATTACAGGCAATCCCTTTTCCGCTCTGTACTTCATCACCAGGTCATACAACTTCTTTTCTTCTGCACTCAGTGCCTGGGCAAATGAAGCATGGATAAATAACAGCAAAGCAGCGGATACAATGCAAATACGAAGGTTAAAGATTTTCATACGTTAATAACGAAACCAACAAACCAAAAATGTGCCAATTTCCGAAATTATTCAAACTGTTTTTTTCTCAGTCCTGATAAATAAAGAAAAGTACCCGCTCCGATTAGCAGTGCAATACATGATATTAAAATCTGATTGCGGTCGGGCCGGATAACCCACATGGCCCCAAAAAACTGAGCAATAAGGATACAGTATAAAAAAGTTGCCACACTTTTACGTGAAACCTTGCTGATAACATAAGCTCCCAGGGGGGCGAACACAACCACCACGGGTATACACACAAGCCACATTTCAAAAGCGCGGTTTTGAAAATCGCCGATTACCGCTGCGTGAAGAAAAAATCCGGCGATGGTTTCCACCGTCATAATAATCACTGACGAAGGGATGGCCACTTTCTCATCAATACCGTAATAAATGGTCATCAGACAAAACGTAAAAATATTAATTCCTGTTCCGAATACCGAGGAAATAATGCCCCCAATCAAGCCAAAAAACAAGAGCCTTGTGATGTCTGAGCGGTTAAAAGACGGAATGGATTCATGAACCACCCTGTTTTTTCGGTTTTCCCGCCAAAGAACCACACCAAAACCAAGCCATAGCGATACAAAGAAAAGTTTGGCCAGTGATGGAGAAATCAAAGGCACTACCCAGTAATTGCCCAAAACAAGCCCCAGAAAGCCACCTATGGTTACGTAGCGTATATAATTCCACTCCACCTTAATGGCCATACCGAGAATGAGTAAGCTGGCGGAGGTCATGCCTATGCTTTGAATGGCAAAGGCAAAATTCCGGGCTACGGCAGGATCTACCTTTAAAAACAAAGTGAAAATCGGATATGCTATGGCTGCGCTGCCCTCTGGGCTTGAGCCGGCAATGAAGGAGCCAAAGACCATGGTAATGACTTCATATAGATATTTTGAATACAGCCGGAAACTTTGGGTCGAAAACATGTAAAATGCCCAACCAATCCAGACCACAGCGAGAAACAAAAAATATCCAACAGGTATTTTTTTGCCTTTTACCGTAAACGAGAAACCGCTTCTCACATTCTTATTTCTTCTTCAACAGTTTCAGTATCTCCTGCTGATTTTTCACAATCACATCCAGCGTTCTTTGGTTTTTCAAAAGGCTTCTCTGATTGGCTATGATGATTTTCTGATTGGCAATAATCGCATCCTGGTTCTTCTTCAATGTTTTCTGGTTGGCAATTATAATTTTCTGATTTCCCTGAATGGCACCCTGATTTTTAATCATGACTTTTTGGTTGTCTTTAATCTCCGATTGATTTGAAATAACCACATTCTGATTGTTTTCCATTTGATTTAAAAAAGGTTACATACAAATGTATGTAATTTAAAATTGAAAACCCTTCACCGAACCATTTGTTATTCAAACGTGGATATATTCATTGTCTTCCCGCATCAGCTTTTCAAGGAAATTAACCCTTTAAAAACGGCGGCCAAGGTATTTATCATAGAAGAATTTTTATTTTTCAAACAATACCCATTCCACAAACAAAAAATCGCCCTGCATAGGGCATCCATGAAGCATTATGAGCAATGGCTGTCGAACCAGGGTATTACATCAGAATACATAGAAAGTTCCTCTCCTATTTCTGACATTAGACAATTTCTTGCAGGAACTTCTCAAAACGGAATCAGCAGTATAACCTGCTATGACCCTTGTGATAACTGGCTTTCAAAACGTTTGAAAAACAGCAGAATTCCGGTTAATTATCTGAATTCACCTTCATTTTTAAACGATGCAGAAACACCCTTGCCCGTGCGCAAAGACGGCAGCATCGTGCAAACCGATTTCTATGTTGCACAGCGCAAACAGCGCAACATCCTCATGGATAATAACAAGCCTGTGGGCGGACAATGGACCTTCGACACCGACAACCGCAAACGTTACCCCAAAGGCCAAACCCCACCCCAGCTATGGTTTCCGGAAGAAAATGAATTTACCCGTGAGGCCACAAACCATACGGAACAGCATTTTCCAAACAATCCGGGTAGCATATCAAATGCATTGATCTATCCTGTAAACCATGCCGATGCAGAAAAATGGCTGCAGGATTTTCTTTCCCACCGCTTTCAAGATTTTGGACCCTATGAAGATGCATTGGTTCAAAAACAGCACTGGCTGAACCATTCCGTGCTAACCCCCATGCTCAATACCGGGCTGCTCACACCACAGCAAATTATAGATGCAGCCATAGAGTACGCAGACAAAAACCCCATTCCACTGGCTTCCCTGGAAGGCTTTATTCGCCAAATCAACGGCTGGCGCGAATTCATACGTCTCTTTTACCTCAACCATGGCACGGAGCAGCGCAACCGGAATTTCTGGGGCTTCACCCGAAAAATACCATCTTCTTTCTACACCGGCACGACAGGAATTTTACCCGTAGACGACTGCATACAAAAACTGCTAAAAACCGGCTACAACCATCACATAGAGCGCCTTATGGTACTGGGTAATTTCATGCTTCTTTGCGAATTTGACCCCGATGAAGTATACCGATGGTTTATGGAAATGTACATCGACGCCTACGACTGGGTAATGGTGCCCAATGTATATGGAATGACCCAGTTTGCAGATGGTGGGAGAATGTGCTCCAAACCTTATATCAGCGGGAGCAATTACCTGCTCAAAATGTCTGACTACAAAGGCGACGGGCGGTGGGAGAAAATCTGGGATGGCCTGTTTTGGTCGTTTATGCACAAACAACGCGATTTCTTTAGCCAAAACCCGCGCATCGGAATGCTGCTAAAAACCCTGGACAACATGGACACAGAAAAAAGAAAGCAGCACTTTGATTCCGCTGAAAATTTCCTAAAAAGCCTGGATGCATGAAAACTTCCATCAATGTTGTCTGGCTGAAACGCGACCTGCGTACTTCCGACCACGCACCATTGGCAGCGGCAGAAGCCGACGGGCTTCCCTATCTGATTCTCTACCTGTTTGAACCTTCCCTGATGGCCCGCCCCGATTGCAGTGAGCGCCATATCCGATTTCAGCTGCAGTCGCTGCAAGACATGAACAAAAGACTTCAAAAAGCAGGCATAAAGGTGCATACAGCCTGCGAGGAAGCGATAACTGTTTTTGAATACATCATCGGTAAATTCAATGTAAACCATGTTTTCAGCTACCGCGAAAGCGGTGTTCAGCAAACCTGGGACCGCGATAAGGCCGTTGGCCGGCTGTTAAGAGAACACAATATTGCATGGCAGGAATTTCAGCGCGACGGCATCCTTCGGGGCATCCAAAACCGGGATGGGTGGGACAAACAATGGTTTGGACACATGCACGCCCCACAGATTAACAATGCATTCTCGCCCACGCTGGCCGTCCATGTGGAATTGCCTTTTGCGAATATGCCGGAAACTGCGGGCCTTCCGGCCAAATGGAATAAAAACATGCAGCCGGGCGGTGAAATCCATGCGTGGCAATACCTGCAAAGTTTCATTGAAAACCGGGGCCATAACTACAATCGCGATATTTCGAAACCTGCTGAGAGCCGACTTTCCTGCAGCCGGTTATCGCCTTACCTGGCATGGGGCAACATGAGCGTGCGGCAGGCTTATCAGGTAGCGTACACATCCGAAAATGCCAAAATCCACAAGCGGGCATTTGCCTCCTTTCGCGAACGGCTTCGCTGGCATTGCCATTTTATTCAAAAATTTGAGCAGGAATGCCGCTATGAAACAGAAAACATCAACCGTGGCTTCGATTCACTAACCTGGAATAACGATGAAAAAGCCATTGAAGCATGGAAAAAGGGCAAAACCGGCTTCCCGATGGTGGATGCCAACATGCGCTGTCTGACTGAAACCGGATGGATCAACTTCAGGATGCGGGCCATGCTGGTTTCGTTTTTATGCCACCACCTTGGAGCAGACTGGCGCAAAGGCAAAGCCCACATTGCCCAACTCTTTCTGGATTACGAACCCGGCATTCACTATCCCCAGTTTCAGATGCAGGCCGGGACTACGGGCATCAATACCGTTCGCATGTACAATCCTGTGAAACAAAGCCTGGACCACGACCCCGAGGGACTTTTCATTGCAAAATGGTGCCCGGAGCTTGCACATTTGCCTGTCCACCTGCGACATAAACCCTGGGAGGCAAATGCCCTTGAACAGGCAGAATTTGGATTTGTGCCGGGAGAAAATTATCCGCTACCGGTTTGCAGCACCGAGGGCATTCCAAAAGAACACCGTGAAAAAATATGGGGAACGCGTAAAACAAATACTGCGCGCACAGAAAACGAAAGGATTCTTAAAGCCCACACCCGCAAGGGGCGCAGGAATGCTTAATAGTTATTGAGCATCATCGGCATAATGAGCATGGTGATATCTTCATCCTTCTCATTTTCCGTAGGCACCAGCAAACCTGCACGGTTAGGCGCTGATAGTTTCAGCACTACCTGCTCACCGTCTATGGTTGCGAGCATATCTTTCAGGAAGCGGGCATTGAAGCCGATTTCCATGTCTTCACCGTCATACTCACAATTGATTTTCTCCTGCGCCTCATTGGCCATTTCCAAATCTTCAGCACTGATTTGCAGTTCACTGCCGGTAATTTTCAGGCGAATCTGGTGCGTGGTTTTGCTTGCAAAGATGCTGATACGGTTGATGGAACTGAGAAAATCGCTGCGTGAAATGGTAAGCGAATTGGGGTTTTCGGTAGGAATAACAGCGTTATAATCGGGATATTTCTCGTCAAGCAGACGTGCAATCAGCTGTGTTGAACCGAAGGTAAAGAACACATTGCTGCGGTTATAATCCACAATTACGGGGGTTTCGTCATTGGGGAGGGCTGTTTTTAGCAGGTTCAGGGGTTTCTTGGGAATGATGAAATTCTGGTCAGAACCTGTTTTCAGGTCTTTGCGGGTAAAACGCACAAGCTTGTTGGCATCGGTGGCAACGAAGTTTACACTGTCTTCTTTCATTTCCACAAACAGGCCTGTCAGATTCAGGCGCAGCTCATCATTGCCTGTGGCAAATAAGGTTTTGCTGATGGCACGAAGCAAAATATTTGCCGGAACGGTAAAGCTTCCTTCACCTGATTTTTCGGGCAATGCCGGAAAATCAGAACCGTTAAGACCCGCCATTTTGTATCGTCCGTTGTTATTAACCACTTCAATGCCGTAGCTGGGCTCTTCAATGCTGAAGGTCACAGGCTGATCGGGCAGCGAACGGAGAATGTCGATCACCATTTTGCTGGGAACCGCCACACGAACGTCTTCCTTGGATTCTACCTGCATGCTGGTTGTCATGCTGGTGTCCAGATCCGTACTGAATATGGTGAGTGTATTTCCTTTGATATCAAAGAGAAAATTCTCCAAAATGGGTATGATGGGCTTGGATATAATGGCGCCATTTACGGTCAGCAAATGCTGAAGGAGTTCGTTGCTGGGTGCTATAAACTTCATAAAAGTGTATTCTTTCTGATGTTGGGTGCAAACGTATTTAACTTAGCTGAATAGAAATGCACAAAATTTGGGGTTTTATAAACAAAGATTTTACGCATCCGTTATTCCTCGGGCAAAGTGTCGTTGACAATGATAAAAAGATCTTCATTATCCTTCTTCATCATGTATTTTTCTCTGGCAAATTTTTCAAGATTTACCTGATTGCCGAAAAGTTCCGTGCGTTGTCTTCTCAAATCCGCAATTTGTTTCTCATACAGGACTTTTGAATCCTCCAGATCTGAAACTTCTGAAGCAATTGAAAAACGGTAAAACGCATTGTTGCTGTCAAAAAACAACATCCAAAGGCCAAAAAAGCCAAACAGCAGCAGGTAGCGGTATTTAAACAAGCTATTCAACACGTTCCACAAATATATGGGCTTGCAACAAAAGCTGAATACACTATTTTCGGATGTGTCCACTTTTTTGCTATCTTCGTTTTATGAATCGTCTTTTACTGGCTCTTTCCGCCTTTTGCGCTGCGACAGCAGGTATGGCTCAGCCCTGCGATTACACCCAAAAGAAATACACCATACGTCAGGAACTGCGAACAGTTTACGGAGTGGCAAAGTCATACGGCAACGGAACAGACACACTGTTCATTGATATTTACAAACCGGTGGGCGACAACAACACCCTTCGGCCTATGATTTTATTCATTCACGGGGGCGGTTTTAGTGGTGGCAACTACAAAGATGTGACCAACCAGGCCAAAGCCTTTGCACAGCGCGGATATGTAGCTGCAACAGCCTCTTACAGACTTGGATTTTTCCGGCCGGTGATTCCCGACCAGTATCCCTGGGCATTGGACAAGGCAGAACCTGAACGCGCCGCCTACAGGGCTATGCAGGACATCAAAGGTGCCGTAAGGTACCTAAAAGGACGCAACAAATCCGACAGTGCTGATATTCTCAACTTTTTCATCGGTGGATTCAGTGCCGGTGCCATCACCAGCCTAAATGTAGCCTTTGTAAATGACAACAAGTTCAGGCCTGCATCATGTGATTCTGTCAACAGCGTTGTTTATCAGGGAATCAACTACAAAAGACCCGCCCTTGGAAGTGTAGAAGGAACCCTGCACCTCAACGGACACAACACCTCCGTGCGCGGCGTTCTGAATTATTTCGGTGCCGTGGCAGATACCGCCGTCCTTGAAACCGCTAAACCCGCCGTATTCAACTACCACCAGCTGGGAGACCCTGTCGTTCCCGCGGGTATCAACCGTCCTTTTTACGGACTCGGACTGGGCATTTCGGATAACTGGCCCATGCTATACGGCAGCACCATTATCAGCCGCAGACTGAAAGCGCTGGGCTATAGCGGATTGGCCCTGAGAAACCGTATCATCAGTGGCAATGTGCACGATGTTGACAATCCCGCACTGATGGACACCATGACCGCAAACTGGGCATCGGCCATTATTTGCTCTCCAAATACAGCGGTAGCAAATATTGCAGTGCAGAAACCCTACCGGTTGCAAATCGAAAATAGCAAAACGTATTTAATAACCCGGGAAGCAGGCAGCTGGGAGTTCTTCGACATGTCGGGAAGAAAATTCCATCAGGTTAAAACTGCAATTGGGGATCGTACGGAAATCATCCGTACACCCTGTGTAATCCGCTATCAAACAAATTCGGGCGAAGGTTCGTTTCTTTGCAACCCGTGAGGTTGCTGTTTCGCATAACATTTTCAATTTTACTGCTCACGCAGTTTTTCGCATGCCAAAAAAACAAGTCCGGCTCGCTACCGCCCGGTGTGCAGTGGCAACAACCCGATTACAGCAGGATGTTTCTGCTCGGAACCCATGGCAGGGATTCCTTTATTGCTTTTAAAAACCCCGCCGACACTTCGCAATGGTCGCAGGTTGTTTGCTGGGGCAAGGATGCAGAACATGAAGGTTGTATTGGCCTAAAGAACAGAAACCGGATTGCGTGCATGACTGCCGTTTTTTCCGGCATGATGGAAGTGCTGGGAACCGAAACCAGTATATGCTGCACAGATAACATTTTATTTCACACAGGGCCCAAATGCAAAAAATGGTTTGCCGGCAACCAAATTCCGGAAGCCATAAAAGGGGTTTCATTGGACAGGGAAAAACTACTCAAAAGCAAACCTGATTTGGTTTTAACCTACTTTATTGACCCTAAAGGAAAGGAAGACTGGAATGCGATTGCGAAACAGGGCATCCCGGTAATTTTTCTTCAAAACTATCTGGAAAACCATCCGCTGGCAAGAGCCGAATGGCTAAAGGTGATAGGATGGCTTACGGGAAAACCCGCCGATGCTGAATCTTACTTCAACATGGTGCAGGAACACTACCTGAGTCTGGTAAATGAAATTGGTGCGGCAAGCCACGAAGAGCCAACCGTTTTCTGCAACGCCCCCTACAGCGGTAACTGGGACGTTCCCTCCGGTGGAAGCTACATGGCGGCGCTGTTTAGGGACGCCGGCGCGAATTATTACTGGAAAAACGAGGAGGGGGCAGGAAAAATTTCACTGGATATTGAAAAGGTTTACCAAAGAGCAAAAGACGCCGACTTCTGGATTAATCCGGGGGCGTGCAGAAACCTTGACTGCATCACATCAAACGATAAACGGCTGTCCGGCTTTACCGCAATCCGGACCGGTGGAGTATACAATAGCACGAAAACCCAAAACAAGGATGGCGGAAATGCATGGTGGGATTATGCAGTGGTGCGGCCGGATCTGGCGCTGCGCGACCTTGTAAATATTTTTCATCCCGGCTTGATAGCCGAAGAACAGGAATTCATTTTCTTTGAAGCGGTGAAATGAAAAAACATAGTAGCATCCTCCTATTGCTCTGTTTGCTTTGTGCAATGCTGCTTTGGCTCGATTTATCGGCAGGGGAAGTTAAGATGGGTGATGATGTATTTGTTTCATTCAGACTTCCAAGGGTTTTGGCGGCTGCGCTCACCGGCATAGGACTTTCAGTAAGCGGCCTGGCGATGCAGACATTATTCAGAAATCCGCTGGCCGGCCC
>CAYSIK010000015.1:0-1833 GCA_964431045.1 uncultured Flavobacteriaceae bacterium | reverse complement strand
GACGCCGGGCGCATCATTTTCCGTTGCGGTTTTTCTGATGGCTTTCCCTGCAGGCCTCGCCGGCGGATGGCTGAAAAGCAGCGGAATTGCAGCAATAGGGATGACAGGCAGTATTGCCGTTTTGCTTTTGCAACTGTTCATACAAAGAAGACATGGCAATGCCTTTACATTGCTCATATCGGGCGTTTTGCTGGGTTATCTGCTGGGCGCAGGCACTGAAATCCTGCAGGGGCTGGCACAGGCGGAACAGGTAAAAAGCTTCGTAATGTGGGGCCTGGGCAGTTTCGACCGCGTGCAGCAGGAAGAAATTCCAATGATTGCGGCAATTGTGTTGGTTTCCGCGATTCTCCTTTGGTTCCTTCGCTTTAAAATGGATGCCTATCTGCCCGGTGATACCTATGCAACTTCAGCAGGTATTGATATACCCAGATTTCGATTGGCAGTTGTGATCCTTTCCGGATTAACAGCAGGCGCAATAACCGGTTTTTGCGGCCCGATTGGTTTTGTGGGAATGATTGCCCCACATTTTGCCCGTGGCATCATGAAAAGCAACAACCATGGTGTTTTGTGGTTTCCCACTCTTCTGTGCGGAATTGTTTTATGCCTTCTGGCTGACTGGGTTTCACATCATGCGTTGAACAACATGATTCTGCCTACCAATGCCGTTTGCGCCATTATGGGAGCACCGGCCGTGCTTTGGATTATCCTTCGGAACAAATAAAATCACTCCAGCTTTTCAATTCGGATGATATTTTCAATCTGAAAATCCACAACCGGATCATATTCCACTTTCATGTCATGACCATACACGGCTCCGAATGCCTGCCAGAAAAAGGCCTCTGCTCCCCCACGGTAATTTTTCATGATTTCCCAGGTGGTTTTGCCCGTTTCGCGGTATATCAGTTTCATCAGGATTTTCCCATCATCAATGCTCAAATCCTTTAACTGGTTCATGTACATTTCTTTCAGGCTTTCTTCACATTCCCTGATATACCTTTTACGCTCCTTTTTGGATTTTTTTTGGGCTAAATTATCTTCCATAACCCGCATTTTGTAAGCGGCCATTTTTGCATAGGGCATTACCCTTTTCACACGCTTTTTCAAGCGCTGATAGGCCTTTAACCCTTCAGCATTCATGGTGGTACTCACCAGCACCGGATCCATGGTTTTGTTGTCTATAGTGTCACCATCAATTACAATCCAATTTCTTCTGGCGGTGTCCTGGGCTGAAATTCTGGCAGATCCGAGAAATATTAAAAAAACAAAAAATCTGAAGTATGAATTCATATTGGGTTTATTAAAAACAAATTTATTCCGTTTTTATTGTGGCAGCGGTTTGTTTTCTCAATAGCCAGGCGGTTCCTAACAGCATCAACAGCATTGATATCAGCTGGGCCTGTGAAAAAACAAGTGAACCCAGCCTGTACAGACTATCTCCATGTTCGCGTATGGTTTCTACCAAAAAACGTTCTGCGCCTGCAAACACCATATACCAGGCAAACAACTTACCGGGTGCCTCTGTTCTGTGCCTCAGCACTTTCCACAAAACGAAAAACAACAATAAACCCAACAATGCCTCATAGAGCGGTGTTGGGTATACCGGCACCGCCAGCTCATAGCAATAATCGCCCTTGCAATCGGCAATGGGGACCATTCCATCCGGCGTAAAGCCACCTGTTTGCCCTCCAAGCACATTGTGCGGGTACGTGTAGGCCCAGGACCAGTCTGGAAGCCAAGAAAATGGTTTTGGGTTGGTATTGGCAATGCCCCAGTCCCCGTCACCGGAAAACTGACAACCAAAACGGCCAATACCATACGACAGCATCATGGCCG
>CAYSIK010000014.1:0-22507 GCA_964431045.1 uncultured Flavobacteriaceae bacterium | reverse complement strand
GTTTAATTGTTTGTTGTAAAATGGTTTAATGGGATGTCCCGTCCTGAAAAAGGTTTACAGAACCGTTAGTCATGCTTCGACAAGCTCAGCATAACAACTGGGTTTCCCGCACACAATCGGTATATCTCCGCTTTGACGGACCGCAGCTTGTTGGTCTCACCCTACGCGAGCCGGGCGCAAAGACCAACAAGGGGAAAAAGTTGAAATATCACATTCTTAATATAAACTGAATAAACAGTATACCTAAAAAACGGTCAACGTTATTCAGGCATGGACAAACTGTTGACTGTCAACTAAATTCATTCCTCTTCTTCCACCACGCCCATGGCGCTGAACTTTTCAATGCGCTGTTTTACCAGATCATCTGTCTTCAGGACTTTCAGGGCTTTCATCTCCTTGACGATGGCGGCTTTTACATTTTTGTAGGCCGTCTCCGGATCGTGGTGGGCGCCGCCCAGGGGCTCTTGTATGATGCCGTCAACCAGCTTGTTTTTCAACATGTCCTCGGCACTCAACTTTAATGCATCTGCCGCCAGTTCTTTTTTGTCCCAGGTGCGCCACAATATGCTGGAGCAACTTTCGGGTGATATCACGCTGTACCAGGTGTACTGCATCATCAGCACCTTGTCACCCACACCAATGCCCAAAGCACCGCCACTGGCGCCTTCCCCAATCACAATGCATACAATAGGCACACTCAGGGTGGCCATCTCAAACAGGTTTTTGGCGATGGCTTCGCCCTGTCCGCGTTCCTCAGCTTCCAGTCCTGGACTGGCACCGGGGGTATCAATAAAGGTAATAACAGGTTTATTGAACTTCTCTGCCAGCTTCATCAGTCGCAGGGCCTTGCGGTACCCTTCGGGATTGGGCATACCGAAGTTGCGGTACTGGCGCTGTTTGGTGTTGCGGCCCTTCTGCTGACCAATAATCATGTAGGTTTCTCCGTCAATCTGACCAAAACCGCCCACAATGGCCTTGTCATCCTTCACCTGGCGGTCGCCGTGCAACTCGATAAAATCGGTGACAATGTGTTCGATATAATCCAGGGTGTATGGACGCTCCGGGTGGCGGCTGATTTGTACTTTTTGCCAGCCACTGAGGTTGCTGTATATGGTTTTTTGCGCCTCTTTTATTTTGGATTCCAGGGTCTGAATCATGTCGGTCATGTTCAGTTTGCCCTTTTCATGGGTTTCCTTTGCCTTGGCCAGCTGTTCATGGAGTTCAGCAATATCTTTTTCAAAATCAAGCCACTGGGTTGTTGACATAGTAGGGTTGGAATTAACACCGCAAAGTAAAGCATGCATGATATAAATTCCATATCTGCTTTGCTTTTGTTGTAATAATTTGGTGATGCGTTCGCTATCTTCGCTTCATGGTTCGTCTTTTTTGGAATCTTGTACTGATAGCAGCAGGCATTTTTGCCCTTTATTATTTCAAAATCTGGCCGTTTAAACAAAATGTGGCCGGTATTGAATATTTAACAGACAAATACTGCGGGAAAAAAGATGCGCCGCGGGAAACAGCCATTTGCGACTGCATTGTGCGCAGTGCCGAAATGGATATGAAAACCCGCTTCAACGAAAAAGAATACGCTGAAATTCAGGAGGACAGAGCCCGTTCAGCGTATGCGCTGCAAAAAAGTATTCACGCCATACGACCGGATATTGACCGCTGCCTGCATGAACAGGGACAGGAAGCAGCCTGGAATCAGTTTGTAAAAGACCTAAGCACCCTGGACGAACCCCTGCTGAAAAAAGCCAAAATTGCCCTGGACAGTGGTGCCGTTAAACTGAAGGAAATGTGGAAGGACCACGCGGCGGAGAAGGCGAAAATTGATGAAAAGTATCGGTAGGGCGCACCCTATGCTATCGCATCGGGTTAATGATATGTGACCCCGCCGGGGTCAGCCCAACTATACACTCTACGCTATTAACTGTCAATTAGTTAACAGCCTTGCCCCGCAGTGTGGTTGTGCTGGCGCTTTCTACCAACACTTTTACCAGATCGCCTTTTTTATAATTGGCTTTGGGAAAAACCGTCACCACATTCTGGTCATTTCTGCCCATCCACTCCTCTTTGCTGCGCTTGCTTTCAGCCTCCACCAATACTTCCACTACTTTGCCAATATATTCCTGGTTTTTGGCTTTGGAAACCTCGTTTTGTAACGCAATAATTTCCTGTAGGCGACGACCTTTCACGTCTTCGGGCACGTCATCCACCAGCTTTTTGGCAGCCGGGGTTCCGGGTCTTTCGCTGTATTTGTACATATAGCTGAAATCAAAACGTGCCCACTCCATGAGGCTAAGGGTGTCTTGGTGTTCTTCTTCGGTTTCGGTGCAAAATCCGGCAATGATGTCGCAGCTTATGCCACAATCCGGAAGGATAGCGCGAATCATGCTTACTTTGTCCATGTACCATTCCCTGCTGTAATTGCGGTTCATCACCTCCAGCACCCTTGAATTGCCGCTTTGGGCAGGCAAATGAATGTAGTTGCATACATTCTTGTATTTGGCCATGGTGTGCACCACTTTCTCGGTAATATCCCTGGGATGGCTGGTGCTGTAGCGTATACGCAATTCAGGCACGGCTAGGGCTGTCATTTCCAGCAAGTCGGCAAAATCCACCGAACTCGCTTTTTCTTCCTCGGTGAGGTTTTTAAATTCTTTTTTGGGGCCTCCGCCAAACCACAAATAGCTGTCTACGTTCTGTCCCAGCAGGGTAATTTCCTTGTAGCCGGCAGCTGCCAGTTCGCGGGCTTCGCGCAGGATGCTTTCCGGATCACGGCTTCTTTCACGGCCCCGGGTAAAGGGCACAACGCAAAAACTGCACATGTTGTCGCAGCCGCGCATAATACTGATAAACGCCGTAACGCCATTGCTGTTAAGCCTTACAGGGTTTAAATCCCCATAGGTTTCTTCACGGCTCAGCAGCACGTTTATGGCTCTTCCACCTTCGTCAACTTCGGCCACGAGTTTGGGAAGCTCTCTGTAGCTATCGGGTCCAGCCACCACGTCTACCAGTTTTTCTTCTTCCAGCAGTTTGTCTTTTAGCCTTTCTGCCATGCAACCCAGCACACCAATAATCAGGTCGCGGTTTTGCTTTTTGTTGGAACGCAGGTGCTTGAGCCTTTCGCGTATGCGTTGTTCCGCATTATCGCGTATAGCACAGGTGTTTAGGAAAATCACATCGGCATCAAACTCGTCCTGGGTGGTGGCAAAACCATGTTCGCCCATAATGGAGGCAATGATTTCGCTGTCGCTGAAATTCATGGCACACCCATAGCTTTCAATGTACAGTTTTCTTTCGGCGGTTTGAACAGCAGTTTCGGTCACGGAGTTGCAAATTTAGTGAATAGATGGGTAGCTTGCTTGCTATTGTGCGCCGATATTCGGCTGATTTGTCTTAAACTTGCAGTGCTTTGAAAAGAGTTTTGTACGGCCTGCTTACTTGTGTCCCATCTCTGTTATGGTCTCAGGGCAACGATGAAAAAGGACAGTTCAGCGGTAATCTTTTGCTGAATTATCAAAAATACCTGCGCGATGACAACATTGGCGCCAGTACCAAGGTATACCAGGAAAATAGTGCCAGTGTGGATGCCTGGCTGTTTATGAATTACCGCATCAAGGGTTACAGCTTCACGGTTAGATACGACGCTCTGAACAACTCTCCGCTTCTCAACCCCCAGGGGTCATACACCAACCATGGAATAGGATTCTGGCAGGCTTCCAAGCAAATTGACAAACTGACCATCACGGCAGGTTCTTTTTATGACCAGCTGGGTTCCGGCATTTTGTTTCGTGCCTATGAACAAAGACAAATAGGCATTGATTACGCCATTCAGGGGGTAAAACTGGAATATGCATTCAATGAAAACTGGAAACTGAAAGGATTTGGAGGCAACCAGAAAGGATACCTGGATAACCGTTTTGGATTCAGCAAACAGGTTATTGCAGGGGCCAACCTGGAAGGAAACTTCAACCTTGGAAAAGATGGAAAACTGGGTACCCTGCAAGTGGGCAGCAGCGCCCTGAACCGAACACTCGACAGGGGAACCATAGACGGACTGGTAGCAGAAATCAACACCTACGATCTGGATAAACGGTTTATTCCAAAGTACAATGTATATGGTTTCAACGGTTATTTTACCTACAACCTGGGCAACCTTACCTGGAATGCGGAAGTAAATTACAAAACACCCGAGGCCATCCGCGATATGGGCAACAAGCTGTTTTTATCCGACGGAAAAGTTTACTATACCTCACTGAGCTGGGGAAAAAGCGGCATGAAATGGGGTAAGCACCGGGCCAGTATCGGGCTGAACCTGCAGGCCCGCCACGTAGACAAATTCCCGCTGAGGATTACGCCCAACGAACAACTGCTCAATGGCCTGATGTCTTATCTGCCTTCGTTAACCCGCCAAAACACCTACCGCTTGCTGGCCCGCTACAACGCACCGGCTCAGGAACTGGGAGAAAATGGCATTCAGGGCGAACTGGATATCAAACCCCGCAAGGGAACCCAAATCACCCTAAATGGCAGCTATGTTAAATCCCTAAAGAATAATGGCAAAAACAACCAGGAAATCGTTCTTTTCAGGGAATACTACGGCGAGATTATTCAGACACTGAACAAAAACACCAAGCTGAAACTGGGCATGCAAAGCGTGCGATACAACCAGGCACGCTATGAGCAGGAAAACGGATATGACGATGTGTTTACCCTGACTCCTTTCGGTGAACTTACACTCAAACTTCCCAAGCATCGCAGCTTGAGGCTGGAATCGCAGTATTTGCATACGGAAAAAGACCAGGGCTCTTTTGCCAATCTGGTGGCTGAATTTTACCTAAACCCGTTTTGGTATGTAGGTGCAGGCGATATGGTAAATATAGACCCGCACCGGTACGACAACATGGTTATTGCCGACAAGGTGCTGCACTATCCCATGATTTATATGGGCTATACCAAAGGAAACAGTGTTTACACGTTTGGATACTTAAAACAGCAACAGGGTGTGAACTGCTCGGGAGGCATATGCCGTCTGGAACCCGCCTTCAGTGGTGTGCGGTTTACGGTTAGTTCAAATTTCTAAATCAAATATCCCATACCCGTGTTCGGCCCTCGTGCTGATACTTCCGGATATTCAGCCAAAATGCAGCAATCAGGTAAAAAATAACCGGTGAGCCGAGGGTTAAGCATGATGTATAAATAAAATACAGCCGTATTCTTCCGGTGGAGATGCCGAGTTTTTCACCCAATGTCTCACAAACACCAAAAGCGCTCTTTTCTATGGCATATTTTAACCAGCTCATTTTACAAAATTAGGGGTAATTGGTTTATTCGTTTAATTGTTTATTGGTTTGGGGTCATGTCCCGTCCTGAAAAAGGTTGACTATTTCAGACCCATTGACAAACCCACCAACCTACAACTCCTGACTTTTAACTCTTAACTATACACTGTCAACTATACACTGTTAACTAGTTATTATAGTGCTGCTTATAATACTGCTGGTATTCCCCGCTGGTCACATGATCCAGCCATTCCTGGTTGGCGAGGTACCAGTCTACGGTTTTTTCAAAACCCTCCGCAAATGCCACGCTGGGAGCCCAGCCGAGTTCATTCATCAGTTTTGATGCATCTATCGCATAGCGAAAATCATGTCCGGCACGGTCGGTAACATAGGTTATCAGCGTTTCGCTTTCTCCCGCAGCCCGCCCCAGTTTTCGGTCCATGATACCACAGAGCGTTTTAACAAGGTCAATGTTTTTCCATTCGTTGTTGCCGCCGATGTTGTAGGTTTCGCCGTTACGACCTTTGTGAAAAATTACATCTATGGCACGGGCATGGTCTTCCACATACAGCCAGTCGCGCACGTTTTCACCCTTTCCATATACGGGAAGAGGCTTGTTGTGGCGGATGTTGTTAATCATCAAAGGAATAAGCTTTTCAGGAAAATGATGGCTGCCGTAATTGTTGCTGCAATTGCTAATTACCACGGGCAACTTGTACGTTTCGTGATAGGCGCGCACAAAGTGGTCGCTGCCGGCCTTGCTGGCGCTGTAGGGGCTGTTGGGACTGTACGGTGTGGATTCTGTAAATTTTCCCTCATCGCCCAGGGTTCCATATACTTCATCTGTGCTCACATGGTAAAAACGCCCGTTTTGCATATCGCCGTGCTGTTTGAAAGCATTCAGCAGGTTCACGGTTCCCACCACATTGGTCATCACAAAATCGATGGGGTTGCTGATGCTGCGGTCCACATGGCTTTCCGCAGCCAGGTGCACAACACCGAAAGGTTTGTACTTTTCAAAAAGCGCCTGTATAGCTTCTCCATCGCGAATGTCTGCCTTTTCAAAGCGATAGTTGGGCTTATCTGATATATCCTTCAGGTTCTCCAGGTTGCCGGCATAGGTCAGTGCATCCAGGTTGATGATATTGTATTCGGGGTAGCGGTTCACAAAAAGGCGCACCACATGGCTGCCTATAAATCCGGCACCGCCGGTAATGATGAGGTTTTTACTCATGGTTTTGACAGGGTTAGGTCCGTTATTTTAATCATCAGCGGGGTGTAGGGCTTCACCAGGTTCATGTATCCCTGATCACCATAGCCGTAATCGCTGGTTACCAGAAAGACACCGGTTTCTCCTTCGGCCATGTATTGCAAAACCTGATCAAATGCCGCAAGGTTGTAAGTGTTTTTGCCTATTTCCATCAGGTATTTTTTTCCTGTAGGCGCTGAATTGATAATCAATTGACCCTCTAACGTAGCCACTTCGGCATGAAAACTCACGAAGCGACCTTCGGTAAATCTGGGTGATTCGGTCTTGTTATCAATGAAATACTTGATAAAACGGGTAGAATCGAGTATCCATGGCTTTTTTACTTTTAATGCAAAATCATCAATTGCCTTATTTTCCTTTTGCAGGCGATCCATAAACCGCTGATTTTGATACCCGGCATACTGTGCGTCGTTCAAAACCTTGATAATACGAATGCTAAATTTTGCATTTTCTCCCGAGGGTAAATTCATGATCTGCAGATTTCCGCTGATGCGCTGTTTAAGCGAATCGGTTGGAATCAGCACCTCCACCACCGACCCCGGTGCCCCGTTCTGCATGGCGTCTTCGAGCTCATTGCGGGGTTCAACGGGGTACAACATATGTTGCTCAACGCCGGGTTTGGCAAGGTTCACCAGTGTATCGCCATCAGGGCCTGTAAGCACATACTGAAACACAATGTGAAAGCCGGCCCCTGGCATTTTGTCCCATTTTTTACCTTCCACCACCCTGAAATAACCACCGCGATCTGTTTTCTCCCATCCGCCCAGCCAGATGCCAAGGGGTTTGCGCAGAAAAAAAGCCAGTGATGCCAAAATCAGCACCAAAAGGGTTAAGGTAAGCCAGTGTTTTTTAAGAAAATTCATATTGCCAGTAACGCTTCTTTATAGTCTTTTATCGTATCGCGGAATTTTTGTACCACGCGTTCCAGCGGTTCATCGCTGGCTCCGCCGGATGCATTGCGGTGTCCGCCGCCATTAAAATATTTGGATGCATATTCATTCACCGCAAAGTCGCCTTTGCTACGGAAACTCATTTTCACCATTTTGGTGCGGTCAATAATCAACACGCTTAACACAATGCCCTTGAGCCCCAGCCCCAGGTTAACCAGCCCTTCTGTATCCCCGGTTTTTACATCGAACCGCTCCAGTTCTTCTTTGGTAAGATATATCAATGCAGTGCGAAGTTCGGGGAGAACCTCCAGTTTGTGCAGCATACAATAGCCAAAAAGTTGGGTACGGCTGGGGGTAAATACATCGTAAATGCGTTCGTGAATACCCACATGGTCCGCACCTTGATCCAGTAAATCCGCCGCAATCAGGTGGGTAAGGCTATTGGTGTTGCTATATTGAAAATTGCCGGTATCTGTCATTAATCCGGTATAGAGGCATGTGGCGCAATCCCTGGAAATGTTTTCCAGACCGAAATAATGCTTAATCAGGTGAAAAACCAGTTCGGCAGTACTGCTGCTTTTGGGGTCCCACAGGGCATATTGCTGAAAGTGCTCCGGCTCCAGGTGGTGGTCTATCATCACCTTTGCACCGGGAGCGTTGCGCACAATTTCGCCGTATTCATTGATTCGGGAAAGGCGGTTAAAGTCCAGGCAAAAAATAACATCCGCCGCTTCGGTAATGGCTTTGCATTCGGCTTCTTTTTCTTCGTAAATCATTACCGTTTCGTTGCCGGGCAGCCAGTGTAAAAAATCGGCGTAGTCAGTAGGGGTAATTACCTGAACCTCTTCAACGTGGTGTTTTAAAAACGCATACAATCCCAGGCTGCTACCCATAGCATCTCCATCCGGCTTATGATGGGTGGTAATTACCGCTTTGCGATAATTGCCGCTTTGCAGGTTGTCAATAAGGGGAGCAAGGGTGTCGAGGCGCATTACGTTGCAAAGATAGGTGCCACAGAATCTTTCCGGCAAGCTGTTCAGAAAACGGTTGTTAGTTAACCACCTTTGCAGTGTGGGTATGGGGCTCAATAATTCAACTTCAAAATTGGTAACAAATTCTTTACATTAAGGATTATTTGATAATAATTTAATAATATGGTAATTTTGCTTGTATAGGGCGTCGTTTTCTAAGATTGCCCCAACGATTAGCTTCATGAACAAAATATTTCTGGTTTCTGCATTCTTTTTGACCGGCTCAGCAGCACTGGCCCAAACAGAATCAGACGCTCTTTTTATGGAAAAAAACAACCTCTGTGGCGGGTTTGTTTATGGAAACACCTCCTGGGACCATTACTGGGAAGGCACTTTCTACCGCGATAACGCCAATATTGGGTCTTTTAAATCCAATTCGGTGATGGCCATGGCCAACTATGGCGTTGCCAGAGGCTGGAATGTGATTGTTTCGGCTGCTTGGATAGATAACCGCGTGACTGCAGGAACCCTCATCGGACAAAAAGGAATTCAGGATTTGAACCTTTTCCTTAAAAAAGAATTGTGGGCCAAAGATATCAAGGGTTTCAACAGCTCGCTGGTGGCGGTGGGGGGTGTTTCTGCACCACTCAGTAACTATGTTGCAGATTATCTTCCGATCAGTATTGGCATGCGCAGCAAAACCGCTTCTGTGCGCCTGCTGGCAGATGTGCAGAAAGAACACTGGTATGGTACAGCTTCGGCCATTTACACCGGCCGTGGAAATGTTGCCATTGACAGAAACGCCTATTATACCACAGAAATGATATACAGCAATCAGGTGGCCATGCCCAATGTTTTTTCGTATAACATACGCCTGGGCTGGAGAGATGGTGCCGACAAATATTTTGAACTGATTGCGGACCGCATGAACACCTTGGGTGGTTTCGATATGCGTAAAAATGACATGCCCTTCCTTAGTAACAACATGGAAGCTTTCCGAGCCGGCATCAACATTAAATATCCGGTTCCTGTGCTAAATGGATTAAGCATAATAGCCACAGGCATGCAAACCTTGTCGGGGCGCAACATGGGCAAAGCACGAATGATTATGGCAGGCGTGGTTTACCAAACTGCCTTCAAGAAAGGAGACAAAAAATGAAATTATCCATCAGAATAGCCGGTTTACTGGGTTTGGTTGCCCTTGTTTCCTGTAACAAGGAAATCACCCGGCGCAACCTTGAATTTGGTGCATTGAACCCAGATAAACTGGACACCGCTGCCGGAAAATGGAAGCCTGTTCTGCTGACGTCCGCAACCGAGTTTGCCTGTGATGTGCCCATTGCCGTTACATCTCCCGATTACAAACTTCAGCTGCTCGAAATCAAAAGCCGTCAGGCCAACATGAGCACCGCTGATGAAGCAGCCCTCAAATATTGGAGCGCCGGTACCGTTCTCCGCTGGAATGAAATCCTGCGCGAACTGGTGGCCAAATACAACCTGCCGCCATATCAGAACGCCGACGGAAGCTATCCCATTCCCAGTAGCGCCAATCCGCTGGCGTATCCCTATTTTCCGTTTGCCAATCCTCCCTACGCAGCCCGCGCCTATGCATATGTTTCTGCTGCGCAGTATGATGCGCTGGTAGCCGCTTATCATTACAAAGGATTTTACCGCAGATCCCGCCCGGCAGCCATAGACAACACCATCAAAGAACTGGTTCCGGTGGTGAAAGATTACGCTTATCCGAGTGAAGAGGCCGTTGTGGCCGGTGCCGCATTTGGTATGATGAGCCTGCTTTTCCCGGGAGAACAGGATTACCTGCAGGAAAAACTGAATGAGTGCATAGATATGCGCATTCTGGCAGGCGCCAATGTGCGCAGTGAGGTGGAAGCCGGTGTAAAACTCGGTAAAGCCGTTGCCGCCAAGTTTGTAGGGCGCGCACGCACCGACAGGGCAGGAAAAGCCATTGGAACACCCGCAGACTGGGCCAAACTGGAAAGCGATGCCATTGCCCGTGGCGAAACACCCTGGATAAGTCAGGAAAGTCCTAAAAGGCCGCCCATGCTGCCTCTTTTTGGCAAAACTCTCGGATTTCTGTTGGATACTACCGAAGTAATTAACAACCGCCCTCCGGCGCCGCCTTCCACAAATTCACCTGAATTTGCAAAAGAACTGGATGAGGTGCTTTGGTACAGCCAAAATGCCACCCGTGACCACATGCGCATTGTGCATTTTTGGGGTGATGGTGCCGGAACCTACACACCTCCCGGACACTGGAACGCGATCGCATGCGAAGATTTTGTGAATATGCGTTTCAGCGAAGTGCGCTGGGCCCGTAACCTTGCCTTGCTGAATATGGCCATGTTTGATGCCGCCATTTGCTGCTG
The DNA here is from genome assembly GCA_964431045.1 of uncultured Flavobacteriaceae bacterium. Taxonomy (GTDB): domain Bacteria; phylum Bacteroidota; class Bacteroidia; order NS11-12g; family UBA955; genus RGEC01. The sequence goes on along the minus strand of CAYSIK010000014.1, from coordinate 11,701 downwards.
GGATGCAAAGTATTATTACTTCAACCCAAGGCCGTCTCAGGTAAATCCAAAAATTAAAACACTGACCGGCCTGCCCAATTTCCCTGCCTACACCAGCGGACACAGCACGTTTAGCGGAGCAGCCGCTACGATACTGGGCCATGTTAATCCTTCCCGCGCCAGCGATTATATGTCTATGGCCGATGAGGCAAGCAAAAGCCGCCTGTACGGTGCCATACACTACCGCAGCGATATTGAGGTAGGAATGCAGATGGGTAAAAACATCGGTAGCAAAGCTGTGGCACGCGCCAAAACCGACGGTGCGGACTAACCCTTGTATCGGGCCGCCACAGCCATACATGCGGTTTCTGTACGCAGTACCAGCTTTCCAAGTGAATAAAACTGAAAACCACGGTTTATAGCCTGCTGCACTTCCTCACGGGTAAAATCGCCTTCGGGACCCAGTAAAACCAGACAATCACCGGTAAGCCCTTCCGCTGTGGTATTAAGTTCTTGCATATCTGAATGGCAATGGCAAATCAGGCGGACTGGATGGTTTTCGGCCAGTGCATCCTCCCATTTCTTCATATGTATTTCCGGCAAACGATATCCGTGGCACTGCTTGATGGCCGCAACGGCAACTTTTTGGAGCCGCTCCGGGTTAATTCTTGATTTTTCGGAGTTGCGGGTTTGCATAAGCGATATGCTTTTCACGCCCAGTTCGGTACATTTTTCCACCAGCCACTCCAAGCGGTCTGCGTGTTTGATTATTCCTACAGCAATATGCAGTTGGGGTTGATAGGCCGGCGTTTCCTTTTGGGTTATGGAAACTTGAAAAGCCCTTTTTTCTATTTGTGAGATAGTACCCTTGTAGCGATTGCCCAAACCGTCCGTAAATGCAATTTCATCACCCTGCTGGTACCGCAATGCCTGAATGGCATGTCGTGTTTCGTTTTCATCGAAAACCGCCACGTTGTTTTGGATGTTTTGGGTAAAAAAGGAAAAGTGACCGGGCATGGTGAAAATTTTAATGCAGCGCGGCCCTTATGGGCATATTCCTGACGATGCGTGCCTCCTCGGCAGCAAATGCCTGCAGCCTTTCGTACACCGTCTTTTCATCAAAATAATTCAGGGCCATTTTCACAAAAACATGGGCATGCTTGGCTTCGCAGGCCCACAGTCGGTGATAGAACTTTTTGGGCTCGCCTTCGGGCAGTCTTTCCCAGATGAGTTTAAATCTTTCGGCACCGCGGGTTTCAAAAAGGGAGGCCAGCAAGAGCCTGTCGAGAAAGCGTTCGTCTCTGCCTGACCTTACAAACGCCATCAGCCCTTTGATGTAGGGGTCTTCTTCAAATGGGTTTTCCAGTTTGAGTCCGCGGGTCTGCATCAATTCGTATACATCGCGGAAATGCTCCAGTTCCTCAAGGGCTGTTTCAATCAGCAGGGGTATGATTTCCACCCTGTCGGGGTATTTGGCCACCATGCTCATCATCATGCCATTGGCCTTACGTTCGCAATCGGCATGATCCTGCAAAAAGGTATCAAAGTTGGCCATTACCTCATCCGCCCATTCGGGTGGAGATGCGCATTGCAGGTCTATACTCAGTTTCATGGCAAGTATTTATAAACTCCAGCTGCTGCCGTCTTTGCTATCCTTGATACTAAAACCCAATGCGGCGAGCTTGTTGCGGATTTCATCGCTCAGGGCATAGTTCTTGGCCGCTTTGGCTTCGGCCCGCATGGTAAGTAGCATCTGCATCACACCATCCAGCGTGGCCTCGTTGCCTTTTTCTTCGGCACGAATGCCCAGTATGGAATGCAGCCAGGTCTGAAACAGGTTATTTAATGCATCCACATTGGCCTGATCCAGTTTAATTTTCCCGTCGGCTGCCGAATTGCACACCCGCACGGCCTCAAATAGCTGAGCGATTACCTGAGGGGTGTTCATGTCGTCGTTCATACTGCGCTCGCAGGCTGCCCAAATATCGGTAATGTTATATTCTGTGTTTTCCGATATTGGCAGTTTTTTTGCCTGATCGGCAGCATTCATAAGGCGCTGCAAACCCTTTTCTGCGGCCTGCAAAGCCTCATTGCCAAAGTCCAGGGTGCCGCGGTAATGCGCCTGCAAAATGAAGAAACGGATGGTCATTGGGCTGTAGGCCTGCGCCAGCAAAGGGTGGTTACCTGAAAACAGTTCATCAGCCATAATGCCATTGTTAAGGCTTTTGGCCATTTTTTGCCCATTGATGGTAATCATGTTGTGGTGCACCCAGAAACGGGCAGGGTTGTGTCCTGTGCAGGCTGTACTCTGGGCAATTTCACTTTCGTGGTGCGGAAAAAGAAGATCCATACCGCCGCCGTGAATATCAAACACATCGCCCAGGTATTTGCGGCTCATGGCGGAACATTCAATGTGCCATCCCGGAAATCCTTTTCCCCAGGGGCTGCTCCACTGCATGATATGTTCAGGAGCGGCTTTTTTCCAAAGCGCAAAATCGTTGGAATTTCTTTTTTCGTCCTGTCCTTCCAGTTCACGGGCTTCATTGCCGGCGCCGGCTACCAAATCCTCCAGAATGCGGCCGCTGAGTTTTCCGTACTCCTGTGTCTTGGCATAGGCAAGCACATCAAAATACACGCTGCCATTTACCTCATAGGCCAGTCCGGCATTTATTATAGCCTCAATCATCTCTATCTGCTCAATGATGTGCCCGCTGGCGCGGGGCTCTATACCGGGAGGCAATACGTTCATCATGCGGCACATTTCGTTGTAGGCAACGGTATAGGATTGTGCCACTTCCATGGGCTCCACCTGCTCCAGACGGGCCTGTTTGCTCAATTTGTCTTCACCTTCATCGCCATCGCCTACCAGGTGGCCTACATCTGTGATGTTGCGCACATGGCGGACTTTATAACCCAGAAATTCGAGGTAACGGCGCAGCACATCAAACACTACAGGTCCGCGCACATGGCCCATGTGCGGTGGGCCATACACGGTAGGTCCACACACATACAGGCCCACATGATGTTTGTGTAAAGGCACAAAGGCCTCGGTACGGCGGGTGTAGGTATTGTATAGTTGCAGGCTCGACATATGTACTGCAAAGGTAAGGATTGGTTTATATTGGTTGAATATACTGTTCTTTATTGCCATGCGATGAGAAAAAGTATGGAAATGCGCACAATTCATCATGGGCATGTCCGGGAGTGCCAATTATTTTTGTTTACATATAAAATCAAAAGGGATGAAATTGCAAAAACCTCATAAGTTCTGCCAAAGCTGCGGTTATCCTATGTCCAAAGACAAAAACGGAGGTGGCACGGAAAAAGACGGATCAAAAAGTCCTAAATATTGTTCCATGTGCTATGCGAACGGACGTTTCTTAACGCCTCCTGAAGTAAATACCGCCAAAAAAATGCAGGACTTCTGCATTCAGCAAATGCGAATGAGTGGTATGAACAGTTTCGTTGCCTGGCTCGCTACAAGGGGTATTCCGCGGCTGGAGCGCTGGAAAAAATGAGGATTTTAAACGGCCGCTTATTCTCCTGCGTAAACCACTTTTACTACAAATTGTTGTCCATTGGCTCTGATTACCAGCGGATACACCCCCTTGCTAAGCTGAAGTTTTTTCATATCCACAGACTCAAAGTAATTGCCCGGCTCTGCATTGTCCCATGAAGTGGTGTAAACCGGCAACTGGCCAACAATATCATACAAATTCACTTCTACGGTTTGTTTTTCCTTGATTTTGAACTTGTAAGTGAATACGCCCGAATTGGGGTTCGGATACACATAGAAACTGGCTCCGTTGTTCTGGTCAATGTAGTTGGGGCTTGAAATGTCAATGGTTTGGATGGTTGAATCCGTGCACCCCAGGCTATTTTCCACCTGAAGTTTAACATCAAAAGATCCATTTTCGCGGTACATGTGCCGGCTATTGGAACCTGAACCCAGGGCTCCATCACCATAAGACCAAAAATAGCGATATCCGGGAATCAGGGTATCCAGCGCCCGGAAACTGCGGGTTTCCTTGTTGATATAATCAACCCTAAAGTCTGCTTTTACTGCAGGAACAACATTTATATTCTCCTGTGCCGTATCCCTGCATTTTCCATTGTTTACGGTTAAAACAGCCTTATAGTTTCCGGCTGCGGAGTAAATATGGGTAGGGTTTGACAGGCCTGAGGCTGCACCATCCCCAAAGTTCCACTGCGGTGTCAGGTTATTGCCATCGGCATTGGTGCTTTTTCCGGTGAATGTTACTGTGCTTTGCAAAGCACATGCGGGATTGGGCAATGCAGTAAAATCTGCAACCGGCACAGAAGCTACCTTCATGCTATATTCGGCGGTGTCTTTGCACCCCTTATCGCTGGTGGTGATTAACCGAATCGGGTAGATTCCGTGCAGGGAATAGGCGATAGATGCGGTATCGCCGGTTTTTACATATCCGTTTCCAAAACTCCAGTTGTGCTGTAAGGTTCCATACGGAATACTGCTTTGGTTGCTTGCAAAAGACGGCTCACCTTCACACAAATCACCCGGTGACATGGTGAAAGCGGAAACAGGCATGGGATGAACTATTACCTCCGCAGATGTTGAATCAACACAACCAAAGTTGCTGGTGACTTTCTGCCAGATTCTGTAAGTAGTCGGGCTGCTGTAGCTATGGCTGTTGGCATTGCTGTTATTTAAGAAACTGCCGTCTCCATTTCTCCAATTGATGGCCATGGTGCCTTCGGGAATGCTGCCGGTGTTGGATGAAACAAACAGGTTGCCGAGCAGGCAAGCCTGGCCTGGATTAACCGTGAAACCCGCGCGAGGCATAGCATAGACCCTGATGGGCTTTTTAACTGTATCGCGACAACCCTTGTCGGAAACCGTAAACAATGAAACCGTATAGATTCCATATGCTGTATAGGTTTTTACCGGATTGGTAGCTACTATGGTTGATCCATCGCCAAAGTTCCACAGATACGCAAGCGTTCCGGAGGGTATGGCCGATTTGTTTACAAAGGCAAAAGCGTTGTTTTTCTGGCACTGGTCAGTGTCATTTACACTGAAAGCGGGTTTTGCTTGCGGCCATACATTGATATTGCTGGTGTTGCTGTCTTTGCACCCAAAACTTGTGGTTCCCACCAGTTTTACCAGATACGGTCCTGCTGAGCCATAGCTGTGTGCAGGGGATGTTTGCGTGCTCTTGTTTCCGTCGCCAAAAGTCCAGAGATAGGAAAGCGTTCCATCGGTTGTTGTGGAGTTGTTTGTGAACAGATATCGGTTGGCTTTCAGGCACTGGTCGCTGCTGTTGTCAACAAATGAAATGTTGGAGCCTCCGTAAACCCGAGCGTTTTTCCGGAAAGTATCACGGCAACCCCAGTCGCTGACGCTGATAAGGGAAATGGTATAGCTACCCCGGTTTGCGTAGGTCTTGTTGGGAGCGGGCAACGTTGATGTGGTTCCGTCGCCATAGCTCCATATCCGCGATGTAATGGCACCGGTTGATATTCCGGATAGGTTTTTAAACGTAAACAAGTTTCCGGAAAGGCACTGGTCGCTGTCGTTTACAGTAAACATGGATTTGGGGTCTGCTTTTACGCTGAATATTTGAGAGATACTGTCCTTACAACCAAACGAGGAGGTGGTTAGTAGCTTGGTTGTGTAGTTGCCGACTGCCATATAGGAAACCGCGGGACTTGTGGCGGTGGAGCCTGTTCCGTCTCCGAATGTCCATCTGTAGGCCATACTTCCATCAATACTAATGGATTTGTTGTTCAAATTAAATTGATTCCCCCTCAGACACTGGGGATTGGTTGACATCAGCAAGAAATCCGCTTTGGGCATGGCATAAACCCGGGTGGGTTTCCGGGCGGTATCGGTACATCCTTTGTCGGTAGTGCCAATAAGCAGTACCGTGTAAATACCGCTTGCCGTATAGTTTTTGGTTGGAGATGTTGCTGTGCTGCTGCCGCCATCCCCAAACTGCCAGTTGTAGGTGAGGGTTCCGCCGGTCATGCTGCTGTTGTTGGTAAACACGAAGCTGTTGCCGCTCAGGCACTGGTCGCTGTCGTTAACTGCAAAACGAATATTTGCGCGGGGAAATACCGTTACAGCGCTTGCAGCACTGTCTTTGCAACCCCGGTTACTGGTAGCAATGAGTTTTATATTATAGCTACCGGCGGTGCTGTAGGTTTTGGTAACATTTGCAGTGGTGGCTGTTCCCCCATCACCCAAAGTCCAGGCGTAGGTCATGCTGCCTTGGGTTATGGTGCTGCCGTTGGTAAATACAAACTGGTTGTTTTTCAGGCATTGATTGGTGGCGTTGGTTGTGTAGGAACCCGCAGGTTTTGCGTACACAACCAGTTTTATAGATGTGGATGTAGCGCGGCAACCGCCGTTCACCAGCACGCCTGTGTAGTTGCCGGAATCGGCCAGGGTGAGGTTGTTGAGAGCCAACAGTGAATCTGTTTTTCCGGCCATGTCCACACCATTTTTTTGCCACTGAAACGTAGATGCAACGCCATTCCGGTTTCTCAGGGCAAGCGTTACGCTTCTGCCTTCGCAACCCGGATTGATGCCGGATTTCAGAATTACAACAGGATCGGGGGGCGTGTTTATGGTGATGTAGGCGTTTTTACGCACAGAATCCAGACCGTTGATGCGCAGGCGCACTGCCTTGGTTCCCGTAGAGCTGTAGCTTACCGTATGCGGACCTTGTCCCTGTGCGGTTCTGGGCGACGCGCCCGGTCCGAAATCCCAGTCCCAGCGGTCAATCAGCCCTTCAGAAGTGTCGGTAAAAGTAACCGATTCACCTACGCAGGCTGTTAGCTTATCCGCTTTGAAATAGGGTGACGGCTGGTCAAAAACAAAAGTGTAGTCTTCACCCTGACCATTGGAAAGGTTTCGGCAGGCGTTGGTGTCTATGGCACTGAAGTCAGACAACAGGCGAAACCGTAACCCCGTATTTCGCTTGAGTGGTGTGGTGGGTGTTGTGAATGTGAGGGTTTTGGTACCTACGGTGTTGGTTGTGGCAGCCGTTACTTCGCCCCTAAAATTCTGAAACCTACCATCACCATTGTAGTCTATGAACAGTCTCAAAAACTCAGCGTTGTATGGGCCTGTTTTTGCCGTTATGGTATAGCTGGTGGCCGGTTTCAGCCTAAAAACCTTTCTGCCGGTGAAATCAATGTTTTCGCCGTCATCAAAATATCCGCCCGTTTCGTTGTTGTTGTCAGATAAGCTGAAGCGCAACAACCCGATGGCATAGTTGGAAGATGAAAAGGTAGTGGTATTGTAGCATTGTGGGTTCAAAGGCTTGTCAAATACCTTAAGCCAGCTGCTTTTGGTGAAGGTATCCGTTCCCTGACAATTGGAGGCAATCAGGCGGATGGTATAAAGTCCTTTTTTGTTGAACTGAACAGAAGGCGCATAGCTGGTACTGTCTGTTCCGTCGGTATAGGTAAAATTGTACGGGGTGATTTTCCAGACCAGGGAGCTTGCGGAGCCCGATACTTTTTCATACAGCTTGGTTTTGCCACCCACGGTTAGCACTGAGTCAAAAGCATAAAAGCGGCTTTTGGGCTTTAGTAAACCGGGATCATACAGGTTTGAACGCCAAACCCCGCGACCGTAAGTACTTACCACAATTTTACTTTGGTCCTTGCCCCTGGGAGAATACCAGATGTCCATATCGGTTACATCGGCCCATACCGGAAAATCGTTATTAAAATTAACCACCTGATTGCCCAGGGAATCCCACACATAAACCCCGCGCTCCGATCCGATGTAAACCAATTCGGTTTTTGAACTGGTATCGATCAAACAGTTGTTCAGCGCTCCGGCTCCGGAGGGTGTGGCAATGGCTGTCCAGGAGGCGCCTTTGTTTGTGCTTCTGTAAAGGGTTGATCCATTAACACAATACACACGGTTGCTATCTTTGTGGTGCGATTCTATCCAGCGCACACCACCGGGGCCTGTTCCCAGGCTTGTCCAAGAAACGGGTGTAGAATTTGCACTGCCGGTTCTCTGCATATTGCCATTGTTTTGCAGCACATACAGCATGCTATTTCTGGCAGGAGAGTTTTCCAACATTCTCACACCGCCAAAGCCGGTGGAAATAGAGGTCCATGTAGGGGGTGATGCGGTTTTTACAGCGGTGGTTCTCCATACATTGCCATAACCGGCAAACATGGTTCCGGGCTGTCCTTCCTGCAGTATGAATGGTGTGAGCCAGTTGCCGTTTTCATTGATACCGCCGGTTCCGTTGGCGCCTACCGTAGCAATGCTGTTTTTATCTATTGCGCGGTAAATGCGGCCATATACATAAGCACCGTAGACATAATTTGCATCGGTGGGATCCACCTGACAATCCATCCCGTCACCTCCGTAGTAGGTATAGAATTCGTCTTTGGTGGTCTGGCTGCTGCCGTTGTCCTGATATCCCTGTGCACCTACAAACTCATCGGTTTTGGCATGGGAAATCCGGTATATCTGAGAGTTTTGGATGCCTGTGCTAATGTTGATCCAGCGGCTGCCCGCATTTTGGGTGTAATACACACCGCCGTCATTGCCGGAGTATAGTTTGTTTCCGGTTGTGTTAAAATCTATGGCATGCTGATCGGCATGGATGTCATCGGCTCCATAGCCACCAAACCAATGGCCTACCTGGGTCCAGTTGGTACCGCCATTCACACTTTTCCATATGTTTACACCTCCCACGTATACAATCTCTGCATTTTTAGGATCGGCATCAATATCCAGGTCATACCAGCCTTGTCCGTTGGTAAGGTCGGACGTGCCGCTGGTGCCATCGTAGTAACCCAAAATATTGGGAGTTGTACTTCTTGTGGTGAAGGTAAGCCCGGAATCTGCGCTCCTGTAAAGCCCCTGAAAGTTGACAGACGGGGTTGTTACAAAATACACATAGGCCCGGTTTGCTTTGCTCACGGCTATTTGCCCGCGGCTGCTGCCGGTGGGCAACCCTGAGGTTATTTGGGTAAAAGACTGCCCGTTGTTGGTGCTTCTGAAAAAAAGTCCGTTCCGAGTGGCATACACAAAATCGGGATTGTAGGGGTGCATCACAATATCCGTGTAATTGCCGGACATAATGAATGTCCAGGTAAGACCGCTGTTGATGGTTCTGTAAACCCCTCCATTGGTGGCAATGATAATGATGGCGGAATTTTTGGGGTGCATCACCATTTTGCCAACTGTAAGGTTGCTGATTCCACTGTTTCTCGCGGCCCAGGTAATTCCACCATTGGTGGACCACAACACACCCATGCCGGGAGCATCGCCCGCATCGCGGTCGCCGGTTCCGATGTACATCGTATCGGGATTGTTGTAGCTGAGGAGCATGGAGCTTACGCCTATTGAGTTTACCACCGGGCTTTTGCCAAACAAATGCGTCCAGGTGACGCCATTGTTGGTGGTTTTCCAGACACCGCCCTGGGGCGCCAGCGCAAATACCGTATTCGAATCTTTGGGGTGAAAGGCAAATCCGCCAATTCGGCCTATTCCTGTGGGCTGACTGCTTTGGTTATAGGGGTGCTTCTGGGGTCCTACAGCGGTCCACCTTCCATTCGCAGGGCAGGGGGCGGCCATTCCAATTAAACTATGTTTGGTGTTGCCTTGTCCGGTATTGAAACCGGTCTCGTTGAGCGGCCCTGAGTTCCATTGTATGGTTCCATCGGGCAGCATTTTGTCTTTTACACGCCATTCCCAGCGTTTAAAAACCTTATAACCATGACCGCGTGTGGGCACAGAATCTTTCCAGTATAAATCAAAGGCGCGTTTTACTTTGTAGTAGTTGGCACCGGGGGCTTTCATCATGTCTATCCAGTATGGATTGAGTGCGGTATCATTGGGCGTTTGGGCAGATACTGAAGTGGTAAAAACGATACCGAAAAGAACAAGAATGATTTTGGGGGTTGGCATTTCAGAAACAAAAGTATAGTATCTTTTTAATTAAAAAACATATACCCATAAAGCGAGCGGATAATTGTTTCGTGGAATTCTATCGTTTGTGTGTATTATTGTTATATGAAATGCATAGGCCGAATTATACTTCTACTATATATTCCTTGTTTGGGTGTGAAAGCCAAATCCTGGCGTGTTGGCCCCAATGAACCCTATACGTTTTGCAGTACGGTTGCGCCTCTGGTAGGCGATGGAGACACCATCAATATTGTTGCGGCAGATTATATCAATGATGCACAGGTTCAGTGGACCAAAAACAATCTGCTGATCAGGGGTGTGGGAGGACGTCCGCGTCTGTTTGCGGGCTCCTTAATAGCAAATGATGCCGTAAACGGAAAAGGTATTTTTGTGGTCAAGGGAAATTATTGTGTGGTAGAAAATATTGAATTTCGCAATGCCAAATGTCTCAGCCATAATGGAGCGGGCATACGCCAGGAAGGAAGCAATGTAACCATAAGGCGATGCCGGTTTGAAGCCAATGAAATGGGTATTCTGGGTGGTGGATTAACCACTCTCCCAAACAGCACATACATTGTAGAGCAATGCGAGTTTTACAATGGTGGCAGCGTCGAAAATCCCGGCTATCAGCACAATATTTACATCAACCATATTGATTCGTTTATTTTCAGATATAACTGGACCTACGACGCCATTGCTGAAGGACACGAGCTAAAAAGCAGGGCCAATCATACGTATATTTTGTACAATCGGATTGCCAACATTTCCAGCGTTGATAGCAGAAACATTGACATACCCAACGGGGGCACGGCTATTGTGATGGGAAATATTATTGAACAAGGGCAAAATTCCATCAACTCCAATATGGTTGCCTATGGCATGGAAGGATGCTCCAATCCTGGACCGCACAATCTTTTTGTGTGTTACAATACTTTTGTTAATAAAAAAGACAAAGGCAGCTTTGTTCAGGTTCCGGCCACAGGGTGCGACACTTTATGGGTAAAAAATAATATTCTGGCCGGCGCAAAGACAGGAGGGTTGATTTTGGGAACCCCGGGATTGCTGGATAGTTCTCATAATTACATTACAGATTTTTTGTCAGACCTGCTCTTTGTGAATACAACAGGGTTTGATTATCGTTTAACCCCAACTTCACCGGTCATAAATAAGGGGATGGTCATTGTGAAAAAAGTGAAAGGGCGAGCTCTTCAGCCCGCATACGAATACAGAGATGCCTGCAATAACAGTATTCGGACACAACAGGGAAATCCTGAAATTGGGGCGTTTGAATATAACAACAACAACTCTTACGTTCACGGGCGCCCCACCGCAGAAAATATCCGCTATTCATTACAGGATAAAACACTTGTTGTTCATTCCTTAAATAACAAGGATATTAGGTTTGCTTCTGTTTACTGTGCCCAAGGAAAATCGGTTTTTAGCGAATTTTCGCCGGTTGGTGAGCAAAACAACTACTACACACTAAACCTTCAACATTGCAAACAGGGTCTATACACCCTCGTTTTGTTCCAAAATAGCGGCGCCATCAACATTATTCGTATGTCGGTTGATTAGACTCGGCAGACGCAATTATGGCTATTTATACCAAAACACACAATAAACTAAATTTTTCCGTTATAAATAAAATAACAAATCTCCATCCATTATGAAAAAACTATTTTTATTAGGGCTAATTCTGCTTGCAAAAAGTTTGTCTGCCCAGTACAGCTTCGCTGTTAGCTCTTTTAACGAAATTGATTTGGAGACCAAAGAAACTAAATCTACGGTGGCTGT
>CAYSIK010000013.1:20838-23028 GCA_964431045.1 uncultured Flavobacteriaceae bacterium | reverse complement strand
CCGCTGACCAAAAAACACCGCAGCAAACCCGGCCTGGTAGAACGTTTCGAGTTATATGTAAATGGTAAGGAAATCGCCAATGCCTATACGGAACTCAACGATCCCATTGACCAAAAAGAGCGTTTTGAAGAACAGCTGAAACTGGCTGAGCGCGGCGATGATGAGGCCATGAGCATGGACCTGGATTTCATCCGTTCACTGGAATATGCCATGCCGCCCACCAGCGGACTGGGTGTGGGTATAGACCGTTTGACCATGATGCTCACAAACCAGCAAAGCATTCAGGAAGTGTTGTTTTTCCCCCAGATGCGCCCCGAGAAATTTCAGGATTAACCATGCTGGAAATCCGGGAAGACGAACTGAAGGTAATGAACTGCCTGCTCCACCCCGAGAGCATGGAAACGGTGGTTGCAGAAACCAAATTTCATCCCAAAGTAGCCCTGGACATTGTGCGCACGCTTGTGCACTACCGTTATGTGAAAGCGCAGGATGTGACAGGAAAATCATTGACCATGTTTTCACCTGATAAACTGGCCCTGGTTAGGTTTGTGCTGACGGCGAAAGGGTTGAAGGAGATTTCGCCTGTGTAATGCAGGAAAAAAGGGTTGTTATGGATTTTATTCCTTCTTCACCTTACAGGTATTAATCCCCAGCAACGTATATAAACCGCAAAATCCCAGAAAGGCGGTGGCAAGTAAAGCCCCCCCGAAGAGCAACAGTATCATACCCGGCAAGCCGGTAATGGTTCCTGTGAAGTACAGTACGGATAATAAAACTGCAGCAATGACGCGCAGCAGGCGGTCGGTTTTTCCCATGTTGGTTTTCATCGGTCGGAATTTTTGGTTAATGTATCCAATATACGAAAAATTCCTGACATTTCCAAATCTATGCTTTGCCCAAAAATCCGCATCTTTGCATTTCCTTTTTAAAACCTATGAAAAAGACCATATTTTCTTTACTGCTGTCCATTTTCAGCATTTTGGGTCTGCGTGCCGATGAAGGCATGTGGCCCCTGACCATGGTGGCAAAACTGCAGGATCCCATGCAGGCAAAAGGCCTGAAACTGACCGCAGAAGACATTTACAGCATCAACAATGCTTCTCTGAAAGACGCTGTAGTGCGCCTGATGAGCAAGCAGGGCCGTATGTTCTGTACCGGTGAAATTATCAGCCGCGAAGGTTTGTTTCTCACCAACCACCACTGCGGCTATGGCGCTATTCAGGAACTGAGTACCCCACAGGACAACATTCTCAGCAATGGCTTCTGGGCCAAATCCAAAGAGGAAGAGCGCCCTGCCAGTTTCAATATCGGTTTGCTCCGCAAAGTGGAAGACGTAACCGATAAGGTGCTGAATGGCATTGCCTTAAACTTGGCTGAATCCGATCGCACGAAAGCCGTTTCGGAAGCCGTTTCCAATGCTAAAAAAGAACTTGAAGCGAGCCTTGGCGAAGACAAAGGCAATTATGTGGTTGAAGTGGTAGCCTTCTGGGGCGGAAACCGTTTCCTGGCCATGTTCTATGAAGTTTACCGCGATATCCGCCTGGTGGGAACTCCGCCCGAAAACGTAGGCAAATTTGGCGGTGAAACCGACAACTGGCGCTGGCCCCGTCACACTTGTGATTTCAGCATGTTCCGCATATACTCGGGCGCTGACAACAAGCCTGCTGACATGAACAAAAACAACAAACCCTACGAACCCAAAAAATTCTTCCCGATAAGCCTCAAAGGCACGTCAACCGGCGATTTTGCCATGATTATGGGCTACCCCGGCCGAACTACCCGCTATACCTACAGCGAAGGCGTGCGCTACCTGGGCGGCAAAGAACGTCCCATGCGTGTGCAGGTGCGCCGCGATATCATGGATGTGTATGAGAAGTACATGAAGCAGGATCCTACCATCCGCCTGATGTACAGCGATAAACTGGCAGGGCTTGGCAACTATTGGAACAAGTTCAATGGAGAGGCCGGCGAACTCAGCAAGCCTGAAATGTTTGAAAAACGCAAAAAATTGGAGCGTGAATTTGAAGCCTGGGTGAAAGCCAACAATAAACAGGATGTATTTGGTGAAGTAACAGCACTGTATGACGAAGTATACCAAAAGCTCAATCAGTATGGATTGTACCCTGTGTATCTGCAGGATGGCATCGCCAACAGCCAGCGTGAGCGGGTAGTTCCATGGCGAGATAACGC
>CAYSIK010000013.1:10388-20828 GCA_964431045.1 uncultured Flavobacteriaceae bacterium | reverse complement strand
ATGTTTGCATTGCAATCATCTGCATTGGTGCGCGATGCCAAAGACGGCAAAATGGGTCCTGAAGGCACTAAGATAGCTGAAAGGATGGCCGGTGGACTCGAGGAAATGTTCAAAGAATTTCATGCACCCATAGAGAAAGAAGTTATGGCTTCTGTATTGCGCCATCTTTATGAAGACCTGGACCATGCCAACTTGCCCATTGCCCTCAATTCACTGGTAACCAAATACAAGCGCGATTACAATAAACTGGCTGACTATCTCTGGAAAACCAGCATGTTTACCGACAAGGCAAAACTGGCCAAGTTTCTCAAGGCACCCAATGTGGGCAAACTATTGAAAGACCCCATTTATGCTATTGTTAGTGGTTATAATGGCAAGCTCAACGGCGACCTGAAACCTGTTTACGACGAAATCAATGCCAAAAAAGCCCGCGCCGACCGTTTGTTCCTGGCCGGTTTGAGCGAAATGAACCCCGACAAAGTGATGGCCCCCGATGCCAACGGAACCATGCGCATGACCTATGGTACTGTATTGAATTACGACCCCAAAGATGGTGTGGTTTACAAAGAATTTACCACAGCAAAAGGTTACCTGGAGAAATACAAGGCCGGTGATTTTGAATTTGACGCTCCTTCTACACTGTTGGACCTGATACGCAGTAAGGATTACGGGCAGTATGCCGACAAAGACGGAGAACTGCACACCTGTTTCCTTACCGACAATGATATTACCGGTGGTAACAGCGGAAGCCCGGTGATTAACGGAAAAGGTGAACTGATAGGTACAGCCTTCGACGGCAACTGGGAAGCCATTGCCAGCGATTTTGGATTTATGCCTGCGGTGCAGCGCACCATCAGCGTGGATATCCGCTTCACCCTGTTTATCATGGATAAGCTGGGCGGTGCGGGTCATCTGCTGAATGAAATGACAATTGTAAAATAAAAATATCAAGCGGCGCCATATGGCGCCGCTTTCTTTTCAGCCCATTACATGAGAATCATTTCTGCAGCTGCGATACTTGTGTTTGCAACAGGTTGCATTTGCGACGGACCTGTGAGCACGCAGTTTGTAAGTGGTATCAACCAGGTGTATTTTGCTGATTCTGTTGCCAATCTGGTGGAGCCGATTATCCAATTTACCTACGAGGTGGAAAACGGAAATGAAAGCAGCGCGGTTAAAAAAACAGGTTGTATTGGTTACAGAAAAGACCTGGCTATACGAGTCCGTTCATATGTGCTTGCAGACAGCGTAAAAGTAACCTGCAACAAAGATTTACCGGGCACACCCGCAGGTATAAGCCTGGAAGGCAATCCTTACATAGACATTATGAAGATTACCAATGATCCTATTGATAAACAGCAGCTCAGGACGTATTCATTTCAATCCAACTGGACTGTGCCTTCCTGGAAAAGCATGCCCGATACGGCAGCGCTTACCTTTCGGTTCAAACTGAATACCGGAGAGGTAATCATCAGAAAGAACACCATCGTTTTTGCCAAATAAAAAAGGCCGCTTTGGGCGGCCTTTGAAGGTTTTTCTTTTCGTAATTTACAACTCGTCCTCGTTGAAGAAGTAATCTTCATCCGTAGGATAATCGCTCCAGATTTCCTCGATGCTCTCGTAGGGTTCGCCGTCATCTTCCAGTTCCTGCAGGTTTTCTATTACCTCCAGAGGTGCGCCGGAACGAATGGCATAGTCAATGAGCTCGTCTTTGGTAGCGGGCCATGGAGCATCATCCAGATAGCTTACAAGTTCTAATGTCCAGTACATAATTTTTTAATCCTATTGTCTCGCGAAAGTACACTTTTTTTTGAAATCTCAAAATTTTTTCATTTTTGTTTAAAATATAACTATCAAAGTTATTTGTGTTGGGTTTATGTTGTTGATTTTCATGCTATAAGAAAGTTATATTTTTTTTACAATTAACCCGAACTTTGTGCCATGCACCCCGACTGGCAGGATGACCTGCATCAGTATTGTGAAAAACACAGCAGTCCCGAGCCTGAATTGCTGCAAAACCTCACGGCCTATACGTGGAGAAACACCACCAATCCGCGCATGCTGAGCGGGCAGCTGCAGGGTCGTTTTCTGGCTATGATGGCCTCTTTAATTAAGGCGGAATGCATTCTAGAGATTGGCACTTTCACAGGGTATTCAGCGCTTTGTCTTGTGGAAGGACTTGCCACGAATGGGGTTTTGCACAGCATAGAAGCCAGTCCCGAAATGGCCTGGAAGGCAAAACAATGGGTGGAAAAACATCCTAAAAAGGGGCAGATTAATATTCATGCCGGCGAAGCGCTGTCTGTCATTCCCGCCCTGCAACTGCAACCAGACCTGATTTTTGTAGATGCCGATAAACAGCAGTATGCGGCATATCTGGACTGCTGTATTCCCATCCTGAAGCCGGGTGGCCTTATGCTGTTTGACAACACCCTTTGGAGTGGCCGCGTGCTGAACGAAGAAGATTGCCTTAACGACCCTGATACCCGCAGGATGCATGCTTTCAACCAGAAAGTAATCCAAACATCCGGTGTTGAGGTGGTGCTGCTGCCTTTGCGAGACGGGCTTACGATGGTGAGGAAGACTTGGTAGTGTATAGTTTGCAGTTAACAGTGTATAGTTGACTGTGTATATAGTTTGTCCATGCCTGAATATCGTTGAACCTTTTTCAGGACGGGACAAACAAATAAACCAATAAACCAATAAACCAATAAACCAACAGCCCCCCACTATCTTTGCCACCTATGCGACCCTTATACCGCGGCATATCCTATGTTTTTTACCCGGGCAGTATGGCGGTTTTGGGGTTGGGTATTACGCATTCTCAAAATCCGCTTACCGGATTTGTATGGCTGTTGTTTTTATGCGGAATGGTAGTATTACCCCTGCTTGCCTTGTTTCTGTTTATGCAGCTGGGACGGGTGTCGGATATATTTATTTACAAACGTGAACAACGCCATGGTTTATATGCTTTGGGAGTGTTGTTTTCTGCAATTTCAGCCGGGTTGATTTTTCGTGAAAATGCCCTGAATGCTGCGATATGGACCCTGTGTAATTTGTGTGTATTAACCTTACTGTTTATCATTAACTATGCGGGCTACAAGGCCTCCGCACACATGGCCGGAGTAGCCGGACTGCTGGGATGGATTTTGTGTACCCATTTGACTGCAATACCATTGATTTCGGCGGTTTCCCTTGTGGTGCTGGTATATGTGGCCCGTAAGGGATTGTCTGCCCATAGCCATTTTGAATTGCTACTCGGTTTTTGCCTCGGATTATTTGTTACATTTGCATTGACACGCTTGTTGCTAACCTACTATGGAATCTCCGGCAGTTTTATATGAAAAAAAGGGCAATGTGGCCCACATTACCCTGAACAGACCTGATGTTTTTAATGCATTTAATGATGATCAGAGCTATCAGCTGCAGGATGCGCTGAAGCAGGCCGGCAAAGACGATGAGGTACGCGTGCTGGTGCTCACCGGTGCAGGTAAGGCATTTTGCAGCGGACAGGATTTAAAAGCCATTGCAGGCAGTAAAAACCGCAGCCTGAGTGACAGTTTGCATAAACGCTATAACCCTATCATCCGTGCCATGCGCGAGATGCCTAAGCCCATAATCGGCAGGATAAACGGTGTGGCCGCAGGTGCGGGAGCCTCTTTGGCTCTGGCATGTGATTTCATCATTGCAGCGGAGCACGTTTCGCTGATTGAGGTTTTTGTGAATGTTGGTTTGGTTCCTGACAGTGGCAGCAGTTATTTTTTACCCAAGGCTATTTCTCCCGCAAGGGCATTTGAAATGTGCACAATGGCCCAGAAAGTAACCGCGCAGCAGGCACTGGAATGGGGCCTCGTTAACAGGGTGGTTTCGGCAGATCTGCTGGATGATGAAGTGGCCAAAGCAGCCGATTATTATGCAAATGCACCTACTCTTGCCATTGGTATGATTAAAAAGATGCTGAACAAAGCCACACATTCCGATCTGGAAACCATGCTGCAATACGAGGCGTATTGTCAGGAAATAGCCGGCAGAAGTGAGGATTACCGCGAGGGAGTAACGGCATTCAATGAAAAAAGAAAACCCGAATTCAAAGGAAAATAACGGTATGAAACAACTTTACTTTCTGATTTTTATAGGTGCTTTTGGTATTGCAGGTGCGCAGACACCCGTTATTGAGCGTTGCGGTTATGATCAGGTGATGGAAAACCTGGAAAAGCAATACCCGGGCTTCAGGGCGGCTTATGATAAAGCCTACATACAAAGCGTTAAGGGTTCCAATGTGCTTCCCAGAAAACTCAAAATCAGTGATACCACTTATTTTTTGGATACCATATACACCATTCCGGTTGTTTTTCATATTCTATACAATACTGCGCTTGAAAACATACAGGATAGCCTTATTTTCAGTCAGTTGGAAGTATTAAATCAGGATTACAGCCGGTTGAATCCGGATACAGGCAATACACGAAGCATTTTTAAGAGCAGGGCTGGCAGCACACGGTTTAAGTTCGTGCTGGCTACAACAGATCCCTCGGGAAATCCCACCACGGGCATTGTGCGTAAAAGTACTACCGTAACGAACTTTAGCACAAACAATGATAATATAAAATTTTCTGCTCAAGGCGGTGACAACGCATGGAATCCAGTTAAATACCTTAACGTTTGGGTGGGTGATTTACAAGTTCCCAACCAGGGAAGTATTGTGCTGGGTTATGCTTATCCACCCTATGGGCATCCCAATTGGCCTAATTCCTCCTGGGTAGCCAACAGCAATCAGGGTGTTGTGCTTCATTATCAAATCGTAGGTCGAAACAATCCAAGAGCCACGGGAGCGCTCGCTACCAGTAAAAAAGGCCGGGTAGCTACCCATGAATTCGGTCACTTCTTTGGATTGAGGCATATTTGGGGAGATCCACCTTTCTTCACTTCCGGATGTTCCGTTGACGATTATATCTTCGATACCCCGAACCAAGGATCACGCAGTAACTTTAACTGCAATTTTGGCGCAAATACCTGCACCGATGCAAAGGATGACCTGCCTGATATGGTTGAAAATTATATGGACTACAGTTCCGAAACTTGTCAGAACATGTTCACCCGCCAGCAGATACAGGTGATGCGCTCTGCCATAAAAGATTACAGAACGGCTCTGCCCATTAAGGTTGAGGTAGTGCAGAAAATGCGCGTCTTCGATACGTTTGTTTACAATGAAGTAAAGATTTTTGCCCGCAACAGCAACCAAACTGCGGTGGTGGAGGTTACCAATGAAGAATTGCTGAATACACTTACATTGAATGTGTATGATGCCGCAGGCCGCCTGATGGTTCAGGATATGCCCGTGAAACGCAACGAAAACATTGTTTCTACCTTTCGTTTTGCACCCGGGGTCTATATATTCCAATTGAGGCGTGTGGATACCCAAAAACCGGTGAAAACCGAGAAGCTATACATCAATAAGATTTGAGCAGCGGCAAACTCTATCTGGTAGCCACGCCGGTTGGCAATTTGTCAGATATGACATTCAGGGCGGTGGAAACACTGAAAACAGTGGACGCCGTGCTGGCCGAGGATACCCGCAACAGCAAAGTACTTTTCAACCACTACGGAATACAAACACCCCTGGAGTCTCTGCATCAGCACAATGAGCACCAGCGGCTCACGGGGATTATTGAACGGTTGAAAAAAGGGGCGGTGCTCGCCCAGATTTCGGATGCAGGCACCCCCGGTATCTCCGATCCCGGATTTTTACTGGCCAGGGCCTGTGTAGAAAATGACATACCCGTAGAAGCAATTCCCGGTGCCACCGCTTTTATTCCGGCATTGCTGAAAAGCGGATTTGCCCTCCACAGGTTTGTATTTGAAGGGTTTTTACCCCAAAAAAAAGGCCGGCAGACCAAGATAAAGGAAATGCTTTTCCAGCCCTGTACAGTTGTATTTTATGAAAGCCCTCACAAACTGCTGAAAACCCTGCAGGCCCTAAAAGAACTGGGTGCCGCAGAGCGTAAAATCAGTGTGAGCAGGGAGCTGACCAAAAAGTTTGAAGAAACCCTAAATGGCAGTGTTGATGAGCTGATAAGTCATTTTTCCAAGCATGCGCCCAAGGGTGAATTTGTGGTGGTTTTGCAGGGAACAGATTATGCAGAGGAGGACACCTCGCATGAATAAGTGGAAATGGCTGTATTACCTGTTTGCTCCCGGTATTTGTCTGTGGCTGGCCTG
Source organism: uncultured Flavobacteriaceae bacterium (assembly GCA_964431045.1). GTDB lineage: Bacteria > Bacteroidota > Bacteroidia > NS11-12g > UBA955 > RGEC01. The sequence goes on along the minus strand of CAYSIK010000013.1, from coordinate 14,609 downwards.
GCCGCCCATTGGCATTTTTGTGCTTTTGTTTGTGGGTTTTGTGCCCTTGCTACAATTGCAGGAAGAATGGCAGGAACGCAGTGGCATGAAGTGGTGGATACGGTTATATGGCGCATTGTTTTTCTGGAATCTCTTCACCACATGGTGGGTGTGGAACAGCACGGCGCCCGGTGCGGTAGCCATGCTGGTGCTGAATACACTGTTTATGACCCTTCCCTGGGTTTTGTATCGCTACAGCCGTAAAAAACTGGGTGACCCTGCAATATACCTGTTTGTGGTCTTTTGGCTTACCTACGAGTTTCTCCACCACCGCTGGGATTTGAGCTGGCCCTGGCTCACATTGGGTAATGGGTTGGCCTCGGCACCCTGGCTGGTGCAATGGTATGATATAACCGGTACGCTCGGAGGCTCGGCCTTTGTGCTGGCCATGAATGTGCTCATTTGGAAAACATGGAAATACCGCAGCCGGAATTATGGTTTGGCGGCCACCGGTTTGTTGGTTTTTGTATGGGCGTCTTCTGTTTTCAATGCCTGGAAGTGGAAGTGCACCGTGAAGCCGGACGCTACAGTGAAAGTAGCCGTTTGCCAGCCCAGTTATGACCCCTGGAACGAAAAATTTTCAAGGCCCTCGTCCGATATGGTTGCTGAAATGATAGAACTCAGTAAAAAGGCTGTAGACAAAAATACATACCTGTTGGTATGGCCGGAAACCAGTATCACGTCTTCCATTGATGTGGACCATCCGCAGCAGCACCCCGATGTGCAGTCGCTGGCTGCACTGAGAAAGGAATTTCCCTCATTGCAAGTCCTTAGTGGTGCCGACATGCAGCAGGTCTATGAGAACTGTCCTGAGCGTCCTAACGGCACGGCCCGGCCCACACAGGATCCATCCTTGTGGTGGAATGCCTACAACAGTGCTGTTCTGATTGGGGACAAACCCCTTCAGTATTACCACAAGAGCCAGTTGGTGCCCGGCACCGAGCAAATGCCTTTTGCGCAGTATTTTCCTTGGATAGACAAACTGGCGGTGCAGCTGGATGAGAACTCCATTTCCGGAAGTCTGGGTAAAAGTCCGGCGCCAAAGGTATTTGATGCAGGAAATATAAAGGTAGCGCCTATCATTTGCTACGAGAGCATATATGGCGATTACACAGGTCGTTTTGTGAAAGACAGCGCCGATGTGTTGTGCGTAATTACCAACGATGCCTGGTGGGGAAACACACCCGGATATAAGCAGCACCTGGCTTACGCGCAGCTGCGGGCTATTGAACACCGCCGATGGCTGGTGCGCAGCGCCAATACCGGAATTTCAGGGTTTATCAATCCCTACGGAGACATGGTTAATGCTACCAACTGGTGGGAAAAGACGGCCATTTCCACTGAAATTGAAATCGACAGCAACCGTAAATTGACCCTGTACACCCGCATGGGGGATTTCGTTTGGCTGTTGATTTTGAGTGGCTTGTGTCTAGCCCTGGGAACGGCTTATTACCTGCGTTTACAAAGGGTTGCTATACCCCGCGGGTAATGCTGCGGATTACATCAAATCCCTGCAAAAACTCTTTGGCAATAATTCTGAGCATGGTGTAAACCGGCGCTGCCACAATCATGCCGCCCAGTCCTGCCAGCTGAAAGCCCGCCAGCACCACAAAAAAGAGTTCCAGGGGATGCACCTTCAGTGAATTGGAGAAGATCAGGGGGTAGGATACCAGGTTATCCAAAAGGATTGCCACACCAAAAACGGTGGATACTTCCAGTAGATGCGGCAGAATAGTTGTGTAAAAATCTGCCCCGATATGACCGCCAATGCTGAATAAGAGTGCAAAAGACAAGCCCAGTATGGGTCCTACATAACTAATCAGGTTCATCAATCCGCAGAACACGGCAATGGTGAGTGCGTAGGATTCCCCCACAATACTGAGTCCGATGAAAATGTAGCTTCCAAATACAAGTATCTGAAGCAAAATGCTTCTGAAGTACTTACCCAGCAGCTTTTGTATGGCCCTCAGAACCTTTTGCATGCGGGGTTCAATATGATCCGGCGTGAGTGTATGAATGAGACGGTAAAGCAAAAACTTTTCCTTCAGAAAGAAAAATGTAATAAACAATACCGAGAAAATCGATCCGCCGGCTGTGCTTACACCGCTTAAAATTTCAGTAACTGCATTCCGAATATCAATAGACTGAACCCAATGCATAAAATCCTGTTTAATATGCTCCGGGCTAAACAATTGACCATCTATTCCCCAGGTAGCGAGATAGCGCTGTAAATCGGCTAAGGGAGCCCCAAAACTGCGTTTAACATCTTCATTGGATATGTGACTGATGCGGTCGGCCTGCTCAATCATCGGGGGAACAATCATTCGAATCAATCCCAGCATGGCAACCAGCAGAAATACAATGATGGTAAGGGCATATACCCAACGGGGCAGGGGCTTCTTTTTCCACCTGATATATTTGCCCATTGCAGCCATCAATGGTGCTGTAATAAAATTAATGAGTGCAGCAACTAAGAAATAAGCAATCACACTGCGGAGGAAGCAGGCCGCAATGAGGACGGCAACAAGGGCCGCCCTGCCTATCCATTTTTTATGCTTCGGGCTCAATATCGGGGTTGTCTTCAGCAGGTGTTTCCGGTTCGGTAGTTTCGGGTATTACCGTCTCGGGAGCCTGTTCAGTGATTTCTGCAGTCAAGGTAGGTTTCTGATCAAACGGGCGTTTCCCTATCAGTCTTTCAAGATCCGACTGAAACAGGATTTCCTTTTGGAGCAATTCTTCCGCCACAGACCTGAGTTCTTCTTTCTTTTCGGTTAGCAGGTTTTTGCAGCGGGTGTAGGCGCCGGCAATGATGCTGCGCACTTCTTCATCAATGAGTTCGGAAGTTTTTTCGCTGTAGGGCTTTTGGTAGCCATATTCACCCTGTGGGTCATAGAAGGAGATGTTGCCTACTTTGTCGCTCATACCATAAACAGTTACCATGCTATAAGCCATTTTGGTAATGCGTTCCAGGTCATTCTGTGCTCCGGTACTGATTTTTCCAAAGAAAATATCCTCTGCGGCCCTTCCGCCCAGTGTCATACACATGCTGTCCAGCAACTGTTCAGTGCGGTAGAGGTATTGTTCCTTGGGTAAATATTGCGCATAGCCGAGGGCGGCCACCCCGCGGGGCACAATGCTCACTTTCAGCAGGGGATCGGCATTTTCGAGGAACCAGCCTGCAATGGCATGTCCGGCTTCGTGGTAAGCTACTATCTGCTTTTCTTCGGGAGATATGATTTTATTTTTCTTTTCCAGTCCGCCGATAACGCGATCGATGGCATCCTGAAAATCCTGCATATCTACATGGTCTTTACCGTGACGTGCGGCAATCAGGGCGGCTTCATTACACACATTGGCAATTTCAGCACCGGCAAATCCGGGGGTTTGCGCTGCCAGCTTGTGGGCATCCACATCACCTGCCAGTTTGGTAAGGGGTTTCAGGTGTACTTTAAAGATTTGTTCTCTGCCGGCGATATCGGGTCTGTCAACGGATATTTGTCTGTCGAAACGGCCCGGGCGCAGCAGTGCAGTGTCCAGAATGTCGGGACGGTTGGTAGCGGCCATGATAATAACCCCGCTGTCTGTTCCAAAGCCATCCATTTCAGCCAGTAGCTGGTTTAGGGTATTTTCACGTTCGTCGTTGCTGCCTTGTACCAGGTTTTTGCCACGGGCCCGGCCAACGGCGTCAATTTCGTCAATGAAGATGATACAGGGCGCTTTTTCCTTGGCTTGTTTGAAAAGGTCGCGCACACGGCTGGCACCCACACCCACAAACATTTCCACGAAGTCGGAACCGGAAAGTGAGAAGAAAGGCACACCGGCTTCGCCTGCCACAGCTTTGGCCAGCAGGGTTTTGCCGGTGCCGGGAGGGCCCACCAGCAGCACGCCTTTGGGTATTTTACCTCCCAGGTTGGTATATTTTTTTGGGTTTTTGAGGAAATCAACCACTTCCATAACCTCTACTTTGGCTTCCTCAAGCCCCGCAACATCTTTGAAAGAGATGTTAACCTTGGTGTCTTTGTCAAAAAGCTGAGCCCTGGCGCGGCCAATACTGAATATATTGGATCCGCCGCCACCACCGCCGCCGCCCACACGACGGAAGAGGATGCTCCAGAAGATGAGGAAAATTCCAATGAAGAAAAGCCACTGAAACAATTGTCCCACAAAATCGCTGTGGGATTC
>CAYSIK010000013.1:0-10378 GCA_964431045.1 uncultured Flavobacteriaceae bacterium | reverse complement strand
GGTCTGGTCCATTCACGTCGGCTTTGGCCGACATGGGCACCCCTTTGTGGATCTTTTCCTTGAGCTCTTCCTTCAGGTCTTTAATTTCGTTGTTGAAATATCCTTTTTCGATTTCAAAATAATAGTTGGGCTGATTGGCACCGAGCATGTCTTCTTTCTTCGCATTGCCTTTGTGCTCTTCTTTTTTGAGGGCTTCCTTGGTAAGGTAGATTTCAACCAACTGCTCGTTTACGATGGTTATTTTTTCAATATCCCCCTGCATGATCATCTGCCGAACTTCTGACCAGTTTGTGCTTCTGCCTGAACTGCGTGGGAAGAACGTGAGAATGAGCATCACGATGAAGATGATGCCGTAAATCCAATAAGGGTTAAACCTGAAACCACCGGGTTTGGGTTTGTTGTTTTTAATTTCGCTCATTATACAATTAACTATCTATTGGCAAAATACAAGCCAAATAGAAATACACCACAAAGCTAACATTTATACCTGCCAATTGCCACATTTCGCATAATTTGTATATATGGCATAAAAAAACCCTGCTAAAATGGCAGGGTTTTCAATGTCAATAGTGCAAAATTTAATGTTGAATGAGGGTTTTAACCGTCCAGTTTCCGGACGGGGATTTACCTTGAACAAAATAGATTCCGTTGGGCCATTCCCGGGTGTCAACCGCTAAGCCGTTTGATTTGGATTTTCCTGTAAACAGAACTCTTCCCAGTGCATCACAAACAGAAATCTGCATAGATTCAGCCGCTACTAAATGCAGCATGTCTGAAGCCGGATTGGGGAATGCAAGGATGCCGGCGGAACACGAAACGCCTTTGGTGTTGCTGGGGATTTGTGCCTTACGTTGCAACTCCATTCGTTTGTTGGTGAAGAGCCGGTAAGCGCCTGCTGCGAGGGTTATGGGCATGTTTTTGTTGGTTACCCGCAAGCTGTCGCCGGAGAAAATTTCATACCACTTGCCGGTATCATGAAAATCGTAGGTGGTGCTAACTGAAACCACATCTGTATTAGCAATTACGTGAACATAGTGATCAAAATACTGCAACCAGGCCTTTTTCACCCTGCCACTCAGGTCAAAATTATTGTAAGTGGTATGGAAAACCGGGTATTTGTTTCTAAGGTTCATCATGGTAGAATAAACCTGATACAAGCTTTGACGGTTGGGCTCAGTGAGGTAATTCCAACGGATGGGTTTTTCACCTGTACGGCCATTGGTATTGATGCCTACATCATAGCCGAGTTCGCCAAACTGCCATACCATTTTAGGGCCGGGCACACTGAAAAACAGCACTGCAGACATTTCACAGCGCTTCAGTCCCGTTGGGGTCTGCTTGATGTTATACGCACCATTGACATTGCCAAAATTGATGTTCTTATACATCATGCGTTCCTCGTCGTGGCTCTCCATATAGGAAACAAGATTTGGATTGTTCCAACCGCGGTTTTTATAATTGCTGAACCAGGAAATGTCATAGTTGTAACCCATAGCCACTTCTGTGTAAGCGGTATTTCCATTGCCCCAAATAAGGAAACCTTCATTGGATAATTCGGTTTCTTCGCTGTTGTCGGCAAAGTGTTCCAGGATCAGAACTGCATTATTGTCATAGCTGCGTATGGCGTCGCGCATGCGTTTCAGAAGGTAGATTCTGCTGCCGTCATATTGTCCCCATGCGCCGGTATTGCCCAGGGTGTTTTTTTGGGTGAATCCTTTAGATAAATCATATCGGAAACCATCGGCTTTAAACTCCTGAAGCCAGTATTTTAGGATTCTGTCCATGTATTGCTGGGTAAACGGACTTTCATGATTAAAATCATATCCCACATTGAAATCGTGCTTGGCTACCGGGTTCAACCAAGGATTGTTATCGGCCGGCTGGTTCAGGGCGCTGTTCCAGTAGAGGTGACAAAGAGAACTCTGCCCGAAAACATGGTTAAATACCACATCCAGAATTACTGCTATGCCTTGCTTGTGGCACTCATCGATAAAGGCTTTCAGCTGATTGGCATTTCCGTAATATTTATCAAGCGCCATGTGATAGGAAACATTGTAACCCCAGCTGGAGTTTCCCTCAAATTCGTTGACAGGCATGAGTTTGATGGCATTCACACCCAGTTTTTTCAGATAGGGTATGGTGTCTTTTAACACAGTGTAGGAGTGCGCAGCAATGAAGTCACGTATGTGCAATTCGTACATGTTGAGCTGCCCTGCGTTTCTTACAGTAAATGTATCGTGTTTCCAGGCGAAGGCCGCTTTCCCGGGTTGAATGACCGAAACCAGGCCGGTGGTTTTACCCGCAGGATATGCAGGCAACCCCGGGAAATCCGCTTTGTTGATGGAGCCGTCGTTCCAGTTGTCGAGTATCAGTTCGCTCAGTGGGTCTGCTTCACGAAAGAGCCCTTCCACCAGGTACTGATAACCGTACTGCTGTCCTTTTTTAAGGCCCGAAACCTGGACCCACCAGCGGTTTCCATCGGGGGTTTTCTTCATAAAACAGGATGGCAATGGCTGCCAGTTGTTGAAATCACCGATAACATAAGCGTACTTTTTGCCGGGTGCTGCCAAAGAAAACAGCAGGGTAGTATCGTTTATGTAATTGGCACCGTCAACCATGCCGGCAGGGAGGGCTTCGGTAGCCACTGCCGGATTGATGGTGATGTAAAGGGTATCGCTGGCGGAGAGGCTGCCTTTCTGAGCTCGGGCAATGTATGTGTAACGACCTGCAGGCCTGCCACTGAGTGTTTTGGTGAATGTGGCAGTAGTTTGCGTATCCAGCTGAATGCCATTTTCGAAGAAAGTGATTTTGGCCGATTCGGAAGCTTTTGCTTCAAATAAGATATTGTCTGAAGATTCAAAAATCCCCGGAATTTCTGAAGGTTTGGTAAAGCTGATTTTGAGGCCGGGAGGAAAAATATCGGCATAAATGTCAGTGCCATCGGCGTTTCTGCCCACTTTGTTTCCCGATTTATCCCTGAAAACCGCAGCAATTTTCTTGATGGTTTCGCTACCGGGAACACCGTAAAAAGTAGGAATGTAAATTTTAATTTTATAAATGTTATTGCCTGCGTAGGACATTTTTCGGGGCAAATCGTCTGTGCCCCAAACGCCTTTTACGTAGCGCCAGTCTGCGTTTCCGGTACTAAGACTGGTAATTACGCCGGTGTGAATATAAACATCGGGTGGACCTAAATCTTTCAATGCCCCGTTGCCTTTGGTAGCGTCATAAATGATGGTAACACTATCATTTTGTGATGCAAAAACAGGGTCTAATGTCATTTGCGCATAAGCCGAACAGCTCAACATTAACGCAGAAACTATAGTTAAAAATTTTGACATGGCTTTGTTCTCAAATTTAGCATAAAAAAAGGCAACTTTCAAAAGAAAAGTTGCCTTTTTTTAGGGAAAATATCAATTATTCAAACACGAGGGTTGAAGTGGCTGTGGTGCCGTCTGCTGAAGTTACTTTCACGAAGTAAGTTCCTGCAGCAGGCTTCATAATAGTGCCATAATTTACGCCTGCGGCGAAATTATTTTTGGCAACTACTTTGCCTGAAATATCCATCAGTTCTACCACATGAGCCATGCTTTTGTTAGTGAAAGAAACATTGGCAGATGCTGTAGCAGGATTGGGATAAATGCCTTTGAAAACACTGTTTGATTTTTTGATGCCGGTAGTAGGCAATTTGTACACTACGCAGCTGTCGTATTTGTAAATATCTACAACCACGTCAGCAGTAGCGCTGCTCAAATCAATATTGCGGTTGAAACCTCCCAGACCGTTGTCTGATCCGCATCCGCCGGTTTTGAAATCGCCTTTTTCTCCGTCAGGGTCGCCGCCACGGCCGTTGAAGTATTTGTAGGCGTAGTTGCCGGGAGACATGCTCACTTTGAGTTCGTAAACATCATTGTTGTCGGCATCGGTCAGGCGCAGGGTGTCTTTGCTCCAGTTGCAGAGAGACTTGCCTGATACCGCATCCATAAAGTTACCTGCAATGTAAAGACCTGAAGAGTTAACAATTACATCGCCCATATAAACACGGAAAGTAACATTGATAGGAGTGGTTAATGCAGGAATGCTGTAAGAAACACTTCCAGAAACAGCGCCACCCACAGCAACGGTAAACTGGCGGTTAGGACCTACAAGTTTCCAGCCGCACTGGTTTTCGATACCCCATTCGAAGCTGCCTTCTTCCACGTCGGTTTTAAGGGTCCAGACATTGTCACCTTTGGTAGTATCGCCATTGGTGCCGTCATCGAACATGTCTTTGCTTGACCAACCAAACATGGCGCCTTTCAGTTTCACACCGGATTCTTTTTTAGCAAGATCGCGGACGGTGAAGACAACCGGGTGCATAGGCTTGGTTTTAGGAATAACGATTTCGGTCTGTCCGGAAACTGCACCCGAAGCCACGGTAAACTTGTAGTTTGGAACACCGGGAGTCAGCCAGGCACCATCCTGATCAGTAGCACCCCATTCGTAAGTACCATCAGCAACTCCGGCTACTTTCAGAGACCAGATATTGTCATTGGCGGTAGCGTCACCGTTGGTTCCGTCATCGTAGGCAGTTACATCGGCCCAGCTGTTGAACTGGCCCTTGAATTTGATAGCGGTTTTGGTTTTGTTGTTACGATCGTCGACCTTAAGCGTTACATCCGCTTGTGCATAGAGGCCCGCTGATGCCGAAAATGCAAGAATGGTCAGGTAGTTTTTAATCATGTTGGTTTGATGGTTTAGTTCTAATAGCAAAAGTAAAAATTAATAAGTGTAATTCGGACACTTTGAAATAAATTTTTTTTCTTTGTTGAAGTAATTTTACCAAATGATGAAGTTTTTTAACGCGAATAGGGTCTTTGTAATCCTCCTTTTTTTGCTTTCCAGTTATACATTGTTGGCCCAGCACATTCGGCGTTGTGATCCCCCGCACTGGTTTAAAAATATGGGGCAGGACAAGCTGCAATTGCTGTTGTACGGTGATTCCGTGCACCTGGCGAAGTTGAAAGTAATAGGCGGCCCTCGCCTGCATTCGGAGGCAGTAGGCATTAACCCCGGCTACAGAATTATTTACGTTTCCATCAAACCCGGGCAGGGCGATTTTACCATCGAGACTTCCCTGAACGGACGAAAATGCAAATTTTACTATTCGGTTAAGGAAAAACCACTTCCCGGGGCCGGGATGGGTGCAGCAGACCGCATGTATCTGCTAATGCCCGATCGATTTGCCAATGGAAAGGAAAGCAATGACAATGCTGAGGGTATGCATGAAAAGGCCGACAGAAGCGCCCTGCACGGCAGGCATGGCGGTGATATTGCAGGCGTCTCAAACCACCTGGACCACATTAAAAATCTGGGTTTCAATGCACTTTGGATGACACCTCTGCTGGAGAATAACCAGCCTTCGCAAAGCTACCATGGGTATGCCTGCACCGATCATTACCGCATTGACCCTCGGTTTGGCAGCAATGAAGAATATATTAAACTGGCTGAAAAAAGCCGTGAACAAGGTGTCAAGTGGGTGCTGGATGTGGTATACAATCATGTGGGTAATGAGCATGCATTGTATAAAAAACGGATAGCCGATGATTGGTTTCACATTCGCGATACTTTTTTTCGGACCAATTACAGGGTTGCGGCTTTGAGTGATCCCTACGCTGCGCCCTCCGAAGTGAAAACCATGCTGGAAGGCTGGTTTGATCATCATATGCCGGATTTGAATCAGGAAAATCATCATGTGGCGCGTTATCTCATTCAAAATACATTGTGGTGGGTGACAACTACATCGGCTTCTGCCGTCAGGGTGGATACATATCCATATTCACAACCGGGTTTCCTGACAAGGCTTAATTTGGATCTGAAAAAAGCGTTTCCCGGCTTGTTTGTTTTTGGTGAAACCTGGGAACATACCCTGGCGGCTCAGTCCTTGTTTGCACCCAATAAGCTTTTTACACGCGGGGGGTTACCGGATGCCGTTACCGACTTTCAGTTTTGTTTCGCATTGCAACAGGCGCTGAATGAGCCTTTTGGCTGGAATACAGGCCTCAGCCGGTTGTATTATCTGATGGCTTCGGATTATGTGTATCTCCGTCCTGAAATGCTGGTAACCTTTGCCGACAATCATGATTTAAACCGCATGCACGCCACGTTTGGAAAGAATATATCCAAAACCAAAATGGCACTGGGCCTGATGTACATGTGCAGGGGTATTCCTTGTATGTTTTACGGCACAGAGTGGCTCATGACCGATACAGGGGCACATGGTGCGATTCGCAGGGATGCGCCGGGTGGATGGAAGGGCGATGAAAAAAATGGTTTTACCGCCGAAGGGCTTAGCCCCGAACATCGTGAAATATTTGATTACATAAGAGGGCTGGCCAGAATTCGAGAACGCCATTCAGAATTGTTTGAAAAGGGACGACGTACACAGTACATTCCTGTCAATGGCCTGTATGCATTCTTTCTTGAGGGTGAAAGAGACGTAATTGGTGTATTTGTGAACCAATCAGACAAAGCGCAGCCCATTGACAGCCGGCGTTACCCGGACATAAAAGCCATTTGGGATAAAGGCAGTGTGCTACTCAACCCGGATACCAGGGGTTTGCAGGTTCCTTCGGTAGATCCCATGGGTGTTTCGGTTGTTCATTATCCCAAGAAGGGTAAATAGTTTAATTGGTGATTGGTTGAGGGTTATGCCCTCTGCTGATTTTCGTTCACCGCTTGTTTAGTGAATGAAGAAATGAAAAAATGTAGGAATTATTTAGGGCTCATTCCGCTGCGCTGCATGATGACCAACAATGGCTTTCTGTATTCCCAATAAACCTATAAACCAATAAACTAACAGCCCAATAACCCCTAATCACTTTACCTTAATCAGCTTTCCGTCGTTCACATAAATCATGGAAACGGCAGCCAGGAGCATCATTAAGCCCGCTGTTACCAGCGCATAGATGGCCTGATTGTTGAAGAGAAATGAAACCATCGGGCCTGCAAGCAACGCGCTAACAATCTGTGGTATGGTAATGAAGAAATTGAAAATGCCCATATAGATACCCATTTTCCCGGCCGGAATACTGCCTGCCAGTATGGCGTATGGCATGGCAAGAATGCTGGCCCAGGCCATCCCAACACCAATCATGCTGTACACAAGCATATTCGGGCTGGTGATGAAGAACATGGATATGAGGCCAATACCACCACAAACCAGTGAGAAGGCGTGTGTTTGTTTGCGACCGATTTTTCTCACGATGGCTGGCAGAATCAGCGCGTATATGGCACTCACACCGTTGTAAATACCAAATAATATACCGACCCAGTCGCCTGCTTTGCCGAGAATATCTTTCTGGGTTCCATCATAGCCGAAAGCATTGTCTGCCACGGCCCTGGTGGTGTAAACCCACATACAAAACAACCCAAACCAACTGAAAAACTGCACCAGTCCCAGCTGTAGCATGGCTTTGGGCATTCTGCCAAAATCCCTGAAAATTTCCGACAGGCCGGCTTTTTCATCTTCCTTGCTTTCGCCGTGATAACGGGCATAGGTTTCGGGGTCATATTCTTTTGCGAAAAGCACTGTGACTAAAATGCAGGCAAGGAAAAACGCAGCGCCAATGTAAAATGAATATACCACGTTATCTGCTACCATGCCTTTCGGGGCGTTATTGCTGATTTCGAACAGGTTGGTCATCATCCAGGGAAGCCAGCTGCCCAGCACTGCCCCAATGCCTATTAAAAACGTTTGTATGCTAAAACCGAGGGTACGCTGTTCATCACTGAGGTTGTCTGCAACCAAGGCGCGGAACGGCTCCATAGCCACGTTGATACTGGCATCCATCAAGGCAAGAAAAACAGCACCAAAAAGCAGGGCGGATTTTCCGGCAAACCAGGCGGCACTGTTGGGCAGCATCACTATGGCAATACAGCAAAGCAGTGTTCCGGCCAAGAAGTAAGGCTTTCGCCTGCCCAGCGGGGTCCAGGTTTTATCGCTGAAATAACCAATCAACGGTTGCACCAGCATACCGGTAAGCGGTGCCACCAGCCAAAACCAGCTGAGTTCGTGCACTTTGGCGCCAAAATCTTCAAGAATGCGGCTTGCATTGCCGTTTTGCAGGCCAAAACCGCATTGAATTCCCATGAATCCAAAGCTCATCCAGGTAATTTGAGCTGCCGTAAGTTTGGGTTTCTTTTCCATAAGGTTGGGACCGCAATCTACGGAATTCGGTTCATAGTGTCAAATAAACACTATTGTGAGGCATTACATCTGATGAAACAGGGATTTGTCGAAGCGGTAGAGTCCGGCCGGCTTGTGGGCAACCCCTTGCTGCTTTTCATTTAGCGGTACAATGAATGAGGTTCGCAATATTTTCCTGCGGAAGTTTCTTTTATCGAATTTATCATCCAGTATAGCCTCATAGAGTTTCTGCAACTGAGCAAGTGTAAACCGGTCGGGCAGCAGCTCATAGCCCAGCGGCTCTAAGTAAATTTTGTGTTTGAGGTGATCCAGTGCTTTTTCCAGAATATCGTTGTGGTCAAAACCCAGCTGGGGCACTTCCTTTATCTTCATCCAAACGGCGTTCCTTGCAAAACTCGCAGGGGTGAGGTTGAATCTTTCTTTGTTGATGAGTGAGGTGTAAGCCACAGTAATAACGCGGGCTTCAGGGTGCGCCCTGATACTTCTCAGCCAGTCCTGATCGTGTTTTTTGCTGATTCGGTCCGGGTCACCGAAAGTGTATACCTGTTCCAGGAAAATATTTTCAAGTCCGGTAAGCTCCGTTAATACACGTTGTGCCGCACAATCCAGGGTTTCATCTTCATAAATCAGGTTTCCGGGCAGTGCTTTTATCTCATCTACTTTATCGGTATTGCCGGCCGAACGCTCAATCAACAGTACTTCCAGTTCCTGATTGTTAAAACCGAAAATTACACAATCTACAGAGACATTGGGGTTAATGGCATGTTGGGGCATAGCAATGTTTAGGGCTCACAAATATACAAACTTTGGTTTTTTTTGCATCAATATTACACAAGCCGGAGTTGGCTATGTGTAATAATTACACTAAGTTTGCGGTTACACGAATAACATGATTATTGTAGCTGAAAGTGGTTCTACCAAATGCGATTGGCTGATTAGCAGTCATGAAGGAGCGGTGCGTGAAACCCACACTATGGGTTTCAATCCGTTTTTTCATCAGCCTGAAGAAATATTAACCCATCTCAGGGCCAACACCGATCTGAGTGATGCGGCACTGAAAGCGAGTGCGGTCTATTTTTACGGTGCAGGTTGTTCGAGTCCGGAAAGAAACGAAATCATATTAACCGCGTTACAGCAATTTTTTACCGGTGCACATTGTGAGGTAAACCACGATCTGAATGCTTCTGCATTTGCAACATGGGACGGACGTCCTGCCATAACCTGCATTATCGGGACGGGCAGTAACAGCTGCTATTATGACGGTAACGCGGTTTCAGAAAAGGTGCCCGCGCTGGGCTACATCCTGGGAGATGAAGGCAGTGGATCCTATTTTGGGAAGAAAATTGTGGCGGATTATCTATACAAACGTTTGCCTGCCGAGTTGCAGACGGCTTTTTACGAGCAATACAAACTACAGAAAGAAGAAATATTTCACCAGGTTTACAATACCAATAAAGCGAACGTATTTCTGGCTTCCTTTATGCGTTTTATCGTTCCACACAAGGATCATCCTTACATGCAGGAATTGGTGTATGAAGGTCTTTCCCGCTTTGCGGAAATCCATATTTGCTGTTTCCCGAATTTTCATGAAGTTCCGGTTCATTTTGTAGGTTCAGTGGCATATTATTTTACTGAGATTCTGCAAAGGGTAGCGGCAGAAAAAGGATTTACCCTGGGTGTGATTGACAAGAATCCGGGAATGTCTTTGCTGAAATACCACCTTAAAAGAGAATTGACCCACAACAACGCTGAGAAGGCATGATTCACGGTGTGATTTTTGACCTTGATGGTGTCCTCACAGATACTGCCGTTTATCATTACCAGTCGTGGCGTAGGATTGCCAAAGGTGTGAATTTTGATTTGACGGAAACACACAACGAACAGCTGAAAGGTGTGAGCAGGGCCGAGAGCCTGGATATTATACTTGGTTGGGCGGGGGTGACCCGGACCCTTGAAGAAAAGGCTATTTTACTTACCGAAAAGAACAAACATTATCTTGAGCTTATTGCCAACCTGAGTGCTGCCGATATTTTGCCCGGTGTGGTGGATTTTTTGGAAAATATCAGATCCGGCGGATTGAAAACCGCAGTGGGCAGCAGTTCTAAAAATGCGCCCTTTATTCTGGATAAGCTGCAGCTGACATCCTTTTTTGATGCGATTGTTGATGGCAACATGGTTAAGCAAACCAAA
>CAYSIK010000012.1:12026-23770 GCA_964431045.1 uncultured Flavobacteriaceae bacterium | reverse complement strand
TTGGAAGGTGCAAAACGCGGTTATGATCTGGTCATCATGGGGCGCAACGCCGAAAACCTACATAAAGTAGCCCATGCCGGTGAATCGCTCGGAGCTAAAGTGGTGGTGGTTGCGGGTGATGTAAGCCAACAGGAAGATTGTAAAAGATTTGTCGAGGCAGCGGAAGCTTTACCGGGCAATATTAAAGTGCTGTTCAACAATGCAGGCATCAGCATGCGTGCAGTATTTGAGCACACCGAACCCGAAGTATTGCATCAGCTGATGAATACCAATTTTTGGGGAACGGTGTACTGCACCAAATATGCCCTGCCCAAACTGCTTGAGAACAAGGGTTCTGTAGTGGGTGTGTCTTCCATTGCAGGCTTCAAGGGCTTACCGGGCCGAACCGGCTATAGTGCCAGTAAATTTGCCATGCACGGCTTTCTGGAAAGTTTGCGAAACGAAAACCTGAAGAAAAACCTGCACGTGCTGATAGCCTGTCCGGGATATACAGCCAGCAACATACGCAAAACCGCACTGAATAAAGATGGTAAATCGCAGGCTGAAACACCCCTGGATGAAAGCAAACTGATGCAACCCGCCGAGGTAGCTGCTGCTATCTGGAACAGTGTGGAAAAACGCAGGTTGTATCTGGTGTTGACATTGCAGGGCAAGTTGGCTGTATTCATAAACAAATGGTGGCCTGCACTGGCCGATAAGCTGGCATACAATGTTATTCGCAAAGAACCGGACAGTCCGTTTGCTTGATCTTTTACCGAAAATTATAATTTCATTTTTTTTACTACTTTTGAAAAACTCAATTATGGAAAACCCTACCCTCGACCCACAAAGTGAGCCTAAAGCCATGACAAAGACCATCAATGTAATGACCATCCTGACATTCATAGGATGTGTCTATTCACTGATTACCGCGGTTTCATACATAAATCCTCAACTGACGCTGGAAATGCAACTGCAGCCACTTCAACAAATGCTTGACAAAGCGGAAGAAACCTCCGGCAATGAAATGATGGTGAATATCTATTTGAAAAGTATGGATAACGTTAGGATACTTTTTGAAAATAAAAATTTGTTTGCCATCATATCCCTCATCAGTGTAGGACTCTGTGTTTTCGGGGCAGTAGAAATGCGAAAAATGAAAAAAACGGGTTTTTATGCATATGTTTCCGGGCAAATGCTGCCACTTCTTGCATCACTTGCCATTACGGGATGGAACATAGCCAGCGGCTCTACATTTATTGTAAGCTTTCTGTTTTATGGAATTTTCATATTGATATATGCTTTCCAGGTAAAGCATATGCGATAATGTAAGATTCCTATGTTAGATCCTTAAACGGGGCCATACCCGTTTTAATATAACTACCTTTGCATCATGAAAATGAGCGAAATCCTTACTGTATCTTTTACCTTATTTGCCGTAATTGATATGCTGGGGTCTATTCCTGTGATTATCGGACTGCGCTCTAAATCCATACAGATTAGTCCGCTGAAAGTGACCCTGGCCAGTGCAGTGCTTATGATTGGTTTTTTACTGGCAGGAGAATATTTCCTGCAGTTTTTGGGATTGGACAAAGCCTCTTTTGCCCTGGCCGGATCCATTGTTATGTTTATACTGGGACTGGAAATGGTGCTGGGAATTGATTTTTTCAGAACCGATCCGGACGCACCGAGTGGGAGTGTAGTACCCGTGGCCTTCCCCATCATCGCCGGCTCGGGAACACTGACAACCATTTTATCTTTAAAAGCGGTTTACAACGGATGGATTATTGGCATTGGAATAGCAGCCAATTTGGTCTTTATATATATTGCCCTGCGCAGCACGGGCTGGCTGGAAAAGAAAATCAGCAAGGCCGGACTGCTCACCATCCGCAAATTCTTTGGAGTAATTCTGCTGGCTATAGCGGTAAAGATATTTAGGGGGAATTTGTAACCTGTCTACCCAAGTTTCAAGGGTCCTAATGTCTTGAGGTGATTTATTTTAAAATAACCTGTAATTCCTATACTCCCCCACCCTCCAACCGGTAAGCTTTTCAAGCCCATGCAACAAGCGACTCTTTAAACCCATGTTTTTGCGGGAAATATCAAAATCAAACTGCCAGTTCATGCGGGCAATGCGCTCATGCATAACCTCAGGATGAGTGCCGTTGAATTTCTGCAATGAATCAATGCTGCTGTAATCAAAGGAGTTGGCCGTGGCCACATGCTTTTCCATGTATTCATCGCCATGCCACATGCGGTGAAACTGCAACTGCTTTTGCTGCTGGGCATCCGGATGTTTTACCCAGCCGTAATGATACATATTAGCGCCACAGCGGGCCACGGTTAATTTATCATTGGGCAATTTCCTGAATCCCTGCGCATCGCGGTAGCTAAAAATATCAGTCCGGTTGCGTATCACACGAATTTCGTGTCGGTACCAGCGTCTGGAATCGCCTACATAATCGTAACTGCCGTAAAAATGCAGGTAATCAAACAGCAAACCCTCCACCCTCGGATTGTTCAGGTGCTTTTCCATCGCTTCGCGAATGTTTGGAAGATCGTTTTCATGCACACATTCATCGGCCTGTATGTAAAACAGCCAGTCTGCCTTGGGATTTACGGCTGCTTTGGCTTTGTCGGTTTCCACCGCCAGCACACGTCCGCCGGTCCGCAGGGTATCATCCCACACGGTTTCAATGATTTTGATTTTGGAATGGTTAAATGATTTCACAAAATCCAGGGTACCATCATCGCTGTTGCCCACGGCAATTACAAATTCATCGCACAGATCCAGCACACTAAAAACCGCTTCCCGCAAGGGATAATCGGCTTTCACCACATTGCGCGCTATGGTAAATCCGCTGACAAACATATTAATAATAGCGTTTGGTAGGTGGCGGGGGACTCACGGGCATCCAGCGTTCATCCATCTTTTTATTATAACGGATTTCCATATCCTCCATAATCTGTATGGTTTCCGCACAAAATTCAAAGCCCTTGCTGGCAATCATTTTCACACCCATGCTTTCTTCATTGTCCATCAGGTGAATCCACAACGTGCATTTACCGGGATATTGCATCATTACCGTTTCCACCGCAGTAGCTTTGCCTTTCAGCATTTCATTCACCTCCATATCAATCTGAACGCTTTTTACCAGTGTGTCTTTCTGAATTTCACTGGATAAAACGATTTCATGGTAACGGGCATAGGTTTTTTGATTGCGTTCGCTGTATTCAAAGCTTCCTTTAATCACCAAAATGTAATCCTTGCCCAGCATATGCTTGAATTTGAGATAATCCTTGTTAAACAAGGTAAATTCATGGCTGCCGGAATAGTCCATTAGGGTTACGCGTCCATAGGGTTCTCCTTTTTGGCTTATGGTTTCCCGGGTGGCAGTAACAATACCCATCACCACAAAATTGCTGTTGCTGGTGCTGTTTTGCATTTCTGCCAGCTCTTTCAGATCACAGGTTTTAATCATATCGTATTCAAACCGGATGCTGTCAAGCGGATGTTTGCTCAGGTAAATCCCCACCACATCTTCTTCCTCACGCAATTCTTCCAGAAGGGGCATTTTCTCTACAGCAGGCAATTTGGGTTCACGGGGAACTGCGCTGTCTTCGCCGCCACCAAACAGGCTGCCCTGTCCGGAAAGTTTATTGCTTTGTACGGAAATGCCAAATTTCAGGGCCAGTTCAATACCGTTTTTACCATCATCATCATTTTTGAAATACTGCGCTCTGTGGTAACGTGTATCAAAATCAAAAGCACCGGCTTTGGCCATGGATTCCAGGCTTCTTTTGTTCAGCGCACGCTGGTTTACGCGGCTGGTTAAATCAAATAAACTGCTGAATGGCCCGTTGGCATCGCGTTCGGCCAGAATTTCCTCCACAGCCCCCTCACCCACATTCTTCAATGCACCCAGCCCGAAGCGAATTTCACCGCGGGGTGTAACGGCAAACAGGGTGCGGCTTTCATTGATATCAGGACCCAGCACTTTTACCCCGATACGGTTGCACTCTTCCATGTACTGGGTAATCTTTTTAATATCGCCCATGTTACTTTTCAGCACAGCGGCCATAAACTGGGCCGGATAATTGGCTTTCAGGTAAGCCGTTTTATAGGCAATATCCGCGTAGCAGGTACTGTGCGATTTGTTGAATGCATACGCCGCAAATTCTTCCCAGTCACTGTAAATTTTTTCCAGCTTATCCTGCGGATAGCCTTTTGAGAGCGCTCCTTCCATAAACACACTTTTCAGCTGATCGATGATGGCCTTGTTTTTCTTACCCATAGCCTTACGAAGCTCATCGGCCTTGCCTTTGCTGAATCCTGCAAGTTTCTGGCTCAGCAGCATCACCTGCTCCTGATACACCGTAATTCCGTAGGTTTCTTTCAGATACTCTTCCATTTCGGGAAGATCGTATTCCACCGGTTTGCGCCCGTGTTTACGGTCAATAAAATCAGGAATGTACTTGAGCGGACCCGGACGGTACAATGCGTTCATGGCAATCAAATCGCCAAACTGCGTGGGTTTAAGATCGCGCATGTACTTCTGCATTCCGGGACTTTCAAACTGGAAGATAGCGCCGGTTTCCCCCCGCTGAAACATTTCGAATGTCTTGGTATCATTCAGCGGAATTTTCTCAATATCTATATCCACACCCGCCGTTTCTTTAATCAGACGCACAGCGTCTTTCATGATAGTGAGCGTACTCAATCCCAGAAAGTCCATTTTGAGCAAACCTGCTTTTTCAATCTGGTTTACATCATACTGCACCTGCATCCAGGGCGAATCCTTGCTGCGGGCCACCGGCACCACATCATCAATATCCTGCGAGGCAATAATGATACCGCAGGCGTGCACGCCCGTACCGCGCACAGAGCCCTCCAGCTTTTCGGCATCTTTCAACACCTGTGCTTCCGGTGTGTTCCCATTGTAAATGGATTGCAATTGCCTGATATTATCGGCATCTTCCGGCCTCAGGTTGTTTTTTTCATCCTTGACCAGTGTATCCGGCGGTTGATGCAGCAATTGTTCCAGGTCTACATTGCCCGGTACCAGCTTGGCCAGATAATCGGTTTTGGGCAAAGGCAGATCCAGCACCCTTCCCACATCGCGTATCGCCGATTTGGCCGCCATGGTAGAATACGTAATAATCTGCGCTATGCGGCGTTCTCCGTATTTTTTGGCTACATATTCAATAACCTTATCCCGGCCTGTGTCTTCAAAATCAATATCGACGTCGGGCATGCTCACCCTTTCCGGATTCAGGAATCTTTCAAACAGCAAATCATAGCGCACCGGATCCACGTTGGTAATGCCCAGGCAATAGGCTACAAGGCTGCCGGCAGCCGAACCCCGCCCCGGCCCTACCCACACATCCATGGCTCGGGCAGCACTGGTAAAATCCTGCACAATCAAGAAGTAGCCTGCAAACCCCGAGGATGTAATGGTATTCAGCTCAAACTCAAGTCGCTCTGTAATTTCCGATGGAATCATTTCGCCATAGCGCCTTCGGGCCCCTTCAAAGGAAAGATGCCGCAAATAATCGTTCTGGTCTGTAAATGGAGTAGGAAGTGCATAATTCGGCAATACGATGTCCCTGTCCAGTTTTGGCGGTGTTATGCTATCCAGCAGCAAATTGGTATTGTCAATGGCTTCGGGCACATCGCTGAATAGCTGCATCATTTCTTCGGTAGTCTTGAAGAAAAATTCATCGTTGGGAAAACCGAAACGGAAGTTTTTTCCGCCTTCCTCTTCGGTAGCCTTGGGCGTGCTTTGAAGCGATCCGGTATTTACGCAAAGCAAAATGTCGTGCGCATTGGCATCGCGCTTGTCGGTGTAATGGCTGTCGTTGGTGGCAATAATCGGCACATTGTATTTGCGTGCAAAGCGAATCAGGGTCTGGTTAATATCCTCCTGTGAAACACCCGTTCCATCCAGGTTTTTCAGGTTGTGGCGCTGCAATTCCACGTAGTAGTTTTCACCAAAAATATCCAGCCATTCGCAAAAAACCTTTTCAGCGGCTTCTTCGCCTTTCCACAAAATAGTCTGTGGTACTTCCGCACCAATGCAGCAGCTCGTGGCTATAAGACCTTCTTTGTATTGCTTCAGCAACGATTTATCGATACGGGGATATTTGCTGTACATACCCTCCAAATAACCCAGCGAACAAAGTTTGGCAAGGTTGGAATATCCCTGCTGGTCCTTTGCCAGTATGAGCTGATGGTAACGTTTGTCTTTGGTGCCTTGTCCAAACTGCTTTTGAAAGCGGTCTTCCACCAGGTAAAACTCACAACCGATTACAGGAATTAAGCCCTCTTTGGTTACCGCCTGATAAAATTCGAACGCACCGAACATATTCCCGTGATCGGTGATGGCAATGGCGGGCATACCATCGGCCTTGGCCTTTTTCACCAGACTTTTTATAGGGGCTGCCCCATCCAGCAATGAGTATTGCGTATGAACATGTAAATGTGAAAACGTAGGCATAAAATAACTATTACGGGAACTTTCGAAATTACAAAACCCGCAGCTGAAAAATTAGGGTGTGGAGAACTTGGGAATTAGTTACAATGCCGCTGATTGCGGAACTTTAAATTCATTGAAAATTGGCCTTTAGGCGTAAAATAATTTATTCGTCGCCGGCTCTTGCCTTTTTGTCGCGCAGTCTGGCCAGTTTTTCGCGCGCTTCCGCAACCAGCTCAGGGATTTCAAAATTCTCTGCCACGCTGTTCCAGGTAGCCTTGGCATTGAATTCATCCTTTGTTTTCAGGAATGCATCACCCAGCAGCAACATAGCCTTACCCACCCAGTAATCGTAGCTGTTAAACTGGTCCAGAACACCATAGCAGGCCTCTTTTGTAAGTTCCATACTGTCGGTTGCAAAGTACACCCATGCCTCACGGTATTTGGCTTCTGCCGCATACTTGTTGTTGTATTTTGTGTAGGCCTCCTTAAACCGGCCTAATGCATCCGTCCATTTTCTTTCCTGGATATCAGCCTTGCCCAAAAACACCAGGGCTTCCGCTTTCAGATCATCGGTACTGCTGAGTTCCGTGCCAATTTTCGCAGCCAGTGCCCTGCCTTCCGCCATTGTGTTCTGCTGCTCGTAGCACCTGAGCATATTTTTCCAGGCCTGGTGCCTTTTCTCCTTGTCACGGGTGACTTGTTCAAGTTTTGTGAGGTAAGGCATCACATCATTACATGAAGCATTGTTACCCAATATTTCCAGCACACTCAGCAGGGCGTCTTCCTGGTATTCAAACCCATTGGATTCAGCAGCAATTTTATAGTGGGGCAATGCCTCATTTTTTTGCTTGAGTTCTTCATGGCAAACCGCCTTATAGTAGTTGGCGGCCACTTTAAAGAACCCCCTGTTGATTTCGGTAAGGTATTCCTGAAATGCGGATACGGCCTCTTTGTATTTGTCGCGTTCGTAAAGGTTAAATGCGGTAAAATACATCAGGCTGTCAGTTTCCGACACTGTCATACCTCCCCTGCTTTTGGTCCATTTTACATATTCTCCGCCCTTACCCTGATCGGTGTAGATTCTTTTTACGTTTTCAGAAGCAGTTTTGGCTTCAGGTGTTCCGGGAAACTGATCAAAAAGGCGTGTGTACATTTCAATGGCTTTGTCGCTTTGACCGTTGTTGTTATACAAACGACCCAGGTTCAGCAGACAGCGCAGTACAAGCGGATGGGTTTTAAAATCGTCCACCAGCGATGAAAAGTAGCGTTCAGCCTCTTTGGTACTGCCTGCTGCCCAGTACTCTGAACCCAGCTCAAAATAGGCATCGGGCAGGAAACGACTTCCCTGAAAATCTGCGACAAGCCGCTTCATGGCGGTAATTTTTTTCTCGCGCATGCCTGACAATTCAAACAATTGACCCTGCAGACCGTATATCATGCCTGTCTGATACAGCGCATAATCCGCATCTGCACCCTTTTTACCGGTTACATATGCATATGCAATGATGGCATCCTCCATATGCTTCCGCTTGCGGCTATTTGCATCTTTACCCAATCGGGCGGCCTGTGCGTAATTACAATCCCCCAGTCTCAACTGTGCATCGTTGTATATTTTTTCATCATAACGCCCTTTGCTGGCGGTTTTAATGAATTTTTCAAAATACGGAATGGCATCACCGTAGGCTTCCTCCTTGTAGCGGCTGTAACCCATACCGTAAAACGCAAAGGGATAAACCTCAAGATCGGCTGCACCGGGGGCATCCAGAAAGCGTTGGTACAAATCTGGAGTCTGTGCATACTTGCCCTGCATGGTAAGCGATTCGGCCTTCCACAAGGCCGCCTGACCTGATAAATTGCGGTTGGTGGTTTTGGCCATACATTTATCAAACATCGCCGAGGCTTCTTCCCAGCTTCTGTTCTTAAACAACTCCATTCCCCGCGCCAGACTCACACGCTGAAAGGCTTCTTCTGTCTGGGGATCGGGATCGGATATACTTTCCAGCACTGCGGCGGCATCGCGGTAGTTATCGGTATTGAGAAGTAAACCGGCCAGCAGTTTTTTGGCTTCCTTGCTTTTGGAAGAATTTCCGTAGGAAGCAATGTATTTCTGCAATAAAGACGCGGCGTTGCTCTCATTCAACTCAGTAGCAATTTTTGCCTGATTAAGCAGTGCATCCTGAGCCACATCTTTGTCGAATCCATTGCGATAGGCCTCGGCAAAGGCATTCATGGCATCCCGCTTGCTTTTGAGTTTCAGGTAACAATCCCCCAAATGGTAACTGGCAAACTGAGCCAGACTGTCTCCCAAATATGCAATATTTTTAAACCAGTCTACCGCCCGGCTGCATTGTTCCGCTTTGTAATTGGCAAATCCAAACTCGTAAACCTCATTTCTGTCGAGGCTGTCCAGGGTCATGCCACTGGCATTGTAAGCATCGGCAGCCTGAGGGTAACGGCCCAGACGATAATAACATTTGCCCTTCAGAAAACTAACCCTGCCCGCCGGTACACCGCCTTTGATTTTATCGGCTGACAGCAATGCTTTTTCATACTGGTTTTGCAGGTAATAAATCTGCGCGATGTAAAGTTTAACAGCCTTTGGACCGTCGTCTTCTATTGAATGAAATGCAGTCAGGGCATCGGCATACTGCCCATTGTAATAAGCACAGTAAGCGTAATAATACAGTGCCAGCGTTTTGTATTCGTTTTCCTTTTTGGTTAGCGGAGCAAGCGTTTCAGCTGCATCTTTATATTTTTTGGTACTAACCTGACAATAGCCTTTGCGGAAGTAATATCGGTCTGCAATGTCCTTCGAAATGGCTGAATGGTCTAAATTTTTGTAATACGATAACGCCGTAGAATATTTTTGCTTGAGATAGTAGAAATCTCCCATAGCCAAATTGGCCATGTGGGTTTTGTGAGATCCCGGATTGTTTTGCAAAAATCGCTTCACGGATGCCTCACCATCGCTGTGACCGGCAAACATCTTGCTTACGGAGAGATAATACTCAGCTTCAATCCGGTTTGTCAACACCTGATCGCTCTGCAAATACAACCCCAGCTGGGTAACTGCAGCGTTGTATTTCTTTTCATCAAACAACTCAACCCCGCGCTGATAATAAATATTGGGGTAAGTATTTACCTGGGTTTCCTGACCTGCCAGACGCATTGCAATGACAGATGTGAGCAGTAAAAGCCTTAATTTCATATCGCTTTCCAAAAATACAACGTCAAAACACCCCGGAATCTTTTACTTCTGCACACCGGAGGCATGCGTATTAAAGATAAGACGCTATCAGTTCAGCTCCCTTGCTGTTGGAAAAATGCTGTTCAAGCAATTTCTGTCTTTTGAGAATAGCTTCCTGAGAAAAATCCTTATCCCAGCAATCCTTTACAGCAGCTGCCAAACCTGCCGCATCGCCTGCGACTGAACAAAGCGATTCGAGCCCGGTCTCATGCACCATTGCAGTATTGGCAACGCAATAGCGTCCCTTGTGAAGCGCATTCAGCAATTTCAGTTTAATGCCTGTAGTCTGAAAGGTTACAAGCAAATTCACCTGAGCCTGCTTTACTTTCTGCAAAATCTCATCGCTGCTGATACCCGAAAGCAGTGTTACGTGAGGCAAACTTTCGGCGGCAACCTGAAGCTGTCTTGACGGATGGTTTCCGGCGATGACACACGGTACCGAAAGCAGCGGAAAAACTTCATGAATAAGAAAAAGTGCTGCCTTATTATTCTCACCCACACCCAGATTACCATGGTACAAAACAAACCGGCCTTTCCCACTGTCAATTTCCACGTGGTCCGAGGTATGAAAAGCCGGCAGGTATTGAACCTTACCGAATTTCGATTCGTAGTATAGGGTGTCCTTTGGCGATATAGGCATGATCAGATTGGCGTGCCTTAGAATTGCCTCATAACGACGCAGCCGCTCGCTCTCTATCCTGAAAAAGTACTTTTTAAAAAAACTGCTCTCGGCCTCTTCCAGCGACTGATAATAATCGTGCTCAACATTGTGGGTTCTGACAATTTTAAATCTTCCTGCCAGTTTTTTCGACGTCAGAAATGCCGTGCTGTGCAATCCTTCAAACAAAATAGGGGCATTGTCTCTGCAAAGGTTTTTCAACAATTCCTCATCCGTGCGGGTTGCCACAATGTAGGGAATTTCTCCCGTGAAAGGATTTTTAAAACGCCTGCGCTGATAGTAAAACACATTCTCACAAAGGCTTTCCAGGTGCTTTGACGCTGTTTTGCCATCATACAAAAACACATGCAATTGTATGTTCACACCCAGCTCACTTAGCGATTTGATTTTGTGGTAAATATCAATTGCCCCTCCGTAATCTGCCGGATAGGGCATGTCGAATGCGATAAGATGTAGGGATTTACCCATGCTGAAATGCGGTTTCAAAAATCGTTAATAATTGCACTTTTTCATTCTCCCAGTTCCAAATTTCCCTTGCCTTCAAACAATTTTGCGATAATCGCAAATGCAACTCCCTGTCATTTAGTAATAATTGCAAATTTTGGGCAATAGCATCCACGTCCGGTGCCGTCAGGATACCCACTTCCATTTCACTGTTGAGTTTTACATATTCTTCAAAGGGATTAATAAGGGATGGCAACCCGGCATGCACATAATCAAAAAATTTGTTGTTCAGTGACAGCTGATAGCTCAAGCCTGTCGGCTCACTGACGTTATAGCCCACCCAAGCCGATGCGGTAAGGGCAGGCAAATCGGCCGGCGGCAGTTTGCCCAGAAAAACAACTCTATCCTGCAAGCCTTCATTTGCCACCATGTTTCTGAGTTGAACACTCAAATCACCCTCTCCTGCCAGCAGCAAGCGGCAATCCACCCTATGCATGGCCATGATTAAGTTTTCCAGTCCACGGCCTTCATTCAGGGCCCCCTGGTACAGCACAAAAGCATCTGCATGGGGTTTGTATGGAACAGCATTACTGAGAGGAGGCATATTGCGCACCACTTCTACCTTTCTGCCATATTCCTTCTCAAACCACAATGCCAGTGCAGGCCCAACGGTAATGCACAGCCCTGCCTTGGAAAAAGCCATTTTTTCGGTTCTTTGCCATATTCGCTGAACCCCTTTTCGGTTAATAACTTCAGGTACACGGCTAAACAATTCGTGTGCATCAAACACCCATGGTTTTCTTCGGAGTATGGAAATCCATCTTGCCGGCCATGCTGTATCACAATCCACCGCCCATAAACAGTCAAACCGCTGAAAACAAAGCCACACAAGCAATCTAAGATTATACTCCAGGTAAAA
>CAYSIK010000012.1:0-12016 GCA_964431045.1 uncultured Flavobacteriaceae bacterium | reverse complement strand
GACAATACGCTGCATGCGCTGATCGGTAACCAGGTCATTGGTTACGGTAAATATGATGGATTTTATGGGTTTACCCAAACCAGTTTCCCTTCAGAATTTATTGCAATAATACCCTCATCCATCAAAAATCGCAATTGTTTTACAGCTTCTTCACCGGGCAGCTGTGCCAGCAGGCTGTCGATGTCTTGTATTCCCCCCGTTGTGAGCTGTTTTATTTTTTCTGTCCAGTTATCGGAGACGCCGGTTTTTTTTCTGCGTGAACACAAATCGCAATGACCGCATGGGGGAGCATTTCGGGATGTAAAGTAAGAAATCCACCACATGGCCCTGCAGTCGCGGCCGGCAACGTATTGCTGCATATGCTCTATGGCCTGAAGACGCGCTTTTTTCAGTGGTTCGAGGTTTTTAACATTGAAAACAGGGCGTGAATGCCGGGGATCGTATAAAAACACCCTTGGCTTTTCTGAAGCCGGCCTGTAATCCAGTATTTGCCTGGCTTGCAGCCATTTCAGCTTATTGCGGAGTTCAGCTTCCTGCATGCGAAGCCGTTTACAGAGAACCGATTCATAAACCGTCATATAATTATCCAGAATGCCTGCGTGCGAGCGGAGCAGCATATCAATCAGGGGTTCATATTCCGGATTTCTTAGTTTAAAATCATACACCGATGCATAATCTGCGCTGATATGAATGGCCGACGGGGTGTGAATGCCTTCAGACAAACTGAAAAACTGCAGCATTTCGAGGGATTTCAGTCCGTGAACAAACTCTGAAAGCTGAAAACGGTAGCGGCCTGCTACTTCAGCCGGGTCCAGTTCATACCACTGATGCATACCACCACCTTCCGGAATGTCGAGATATGCCATCAGGGCCTTGTAAACCCTGGCCAGCACCTCCGCATTGGGGAAACGCGCATCCACCTGCACTTTCAGTTGTTCAAAATCAGCCTGCCGATACAGCATAACACACCAGCTGTCTTTGCCATCCCGTCCGGCCCGGCCGGCCTCCTGATAATAATCTTCCGGACTGGGAGGCGGCGTGAGGTGAAATACGAACCGAACATCCGGCTTATCTACACCCATACCAAATGCGTTGGTACAACACATCACACGCAGCTGATTTTTCATCCACAGATCCTGCTTGCGTGCACGCTCCTCACCTTTCAGGCCCGCATGGTAATAATCGGCGGACAATCCGTGTTGTTGCAAAAAGACCGAGAGCTCTTCTGTCTCTCTGCGGTTTCTGGCAAAAACCAGGCTGCTCCCGCGGGTATTGGCCAGCATTTTCAGCACAAATCCATATTTATCCTCCTGCTCCACAACATGAAAATGCAGGTTGGGCCGACCAAAATTGCCCATGGTGATGCGGGGCTCATTCAGCCCCAGCTTGTCGGCAATGTCTTTTACCACATAAGGCGGAGCACTGGCGGTAAAAGCAGCAATCGGCACATCAGGCAGAAACTGCCTGCACTCGGCAATGCGCAGGTAGGCCGGCCGGAAATCATAGCCCCATTGAGAAATACAATGGGCTTCATCCACTACCAGCAGTTTTATGTTCAGATTGGGTAAGTATTCCCTGAAATTTTCTGTTGCCAGCCTTTCGGGCGAGATATACAAAAAACGGTATTCGCCACGCAGCGCTTTATCCATGATATGGCGCGTTTCCTTGTGTGTGAGTCCGCTGTGGATACCCACGGCTTGTATGTTGCGTCGCTGTAAAGCATCAACCTGGTCTTTGATGAGGGAAATAAGCGGACAAATAACCAGGGTTAACCCTTGGTGCATCATACCCGGCACCTGAAAGCAAATGCTTTTGCCTCCGCCGGTAGGCAAGAGGGAAATGGTGTCCTGCCCGGTGAGTATGTGGGACACAATACTTTCCTGCCCCGGCCTGAAAGCCGCGTATCCCCAGTGTTTTAATAAAATGTCTGTGGCATTTACGCTCATCAGCCTGCCGCTATTTCATCCCGCAACTGCACAATTTGTTTCAGTGCCTGTTTAAAAAACTGATTGCGTTGCTTTTCAGCCACCCTGCTTACCAGGGTGCTTTTGGCAATGAGATTTTCGAGCCACCCGCTGATTTGCCTGTTAAACACAGCATTGGAGGTACGCATATAATTAAATGAACCATAGCCAATGTAACTGGAATTGCGCTCACCGGATGACATAAATACATGGTTATTGCCAATCATCAGATCGCTGATATAAAGAGAGAAAGCCGTATCGGTGTAGGTTCCTTTTACAGGATTGTATTTCTTGCCTGTTTCTGCCTGCCGGGAAGCCATTTCAATAACGCCAGTCATATCCTCCAGAATCTCCTGCAGCGTGGCTACTTCTTTGAAAAAGCCCGCTTCCCAGTAAAACCGGATTTGCTGCAGTGTGCTTTTGAGGGTGTCTTCATTCCAAATTTCGGTTGTGGGAATTTGCTGATATTTCCTTGCAATATCGGCCAGCTTCTCAGACCAGTCCGGCGGAAGTTCAACCTCTTCGGCCTTGAGTCCCTGAAACGCCGGCACATTGAGGATACTTTTGGTCCAGTAAATCATTTTGAACCTTGCGAGCCGCGGAAAGAAAAAATGATAAAAAACAGGCAGGTCTTCCGCCGCATAATACAACATGCTGTTATCAAACCTGGCAAGCCATGTAAGGTCCCGGTCCAGCGAATTCAGGTATTGATGAAAACTGTCGTTATTGCCTAAAATGTTGTTGATTTTGAATGATACCACATCGTCCATTTCCTTGTTCAACGATTCGAGGGGTATGCTGAAATGCTTGCAAAGTTTTATCGTTTCATTCAGGGTAAAATCGGTTTCTCCGCGCAACCTTCGGTATGCACTGTCGGCGCTGATACCCAGTGCGCTGCTCACCTCCTCGGCCAGATGAATATTGGCAGGCACTGTGTTTTTGATGAGTTGTACAAATGAAGACTGGTAGTCCATGGTTTTGCAATTTACCGTAAAGTCAATTCATCAAATTTAGTATTTTTTCATAATTATTAAAATAATTTCTATTTTTTTCTGCCAAAGCAGGCCAACACTCCGAATGTTTTATGGATTGGCCTCTACGCTTGATATTTATGATTAAATTCAATAATTTTGCAAGACGATAAGATAATCATATACATGAAAGACAACATACGTGTACCGGAAGCTCCAAGGGATGTGAACGAAGTAAAGGTTCTAATAGCTGACGACCATACCATTATTTTCAGTGGGATTAAGTTGATTCTAACCATGAATCTTAACATTAAAAACATTGTTGAATGTTCACAGCTTAGCATGCTGTTGCCCACCATTGAGAAGGAAAAGCCCACCCACATTATCCTGGACGTAACCTTCCCCGAAGGATCCAGCATATCCCTGGTAGAAAAAATCATAGAGCGGAACCCAGAAACACGCATCTTATTGTTCTCCATGCACCCTGAGGTGATGTTCCAGCGCATTCTTACACGTTATAAAATTGATTATTGTGAAAAGAAAGCTTCTGAAGTGGAAATTACGCGCCGCTTCTCCGAATTTATCAACGGTGTTACCATGCCACGTCTGGCTAAAAAGCCACTTATCAAAGGAAAGCGCGAAAACCAAATTCTGCAAATGCTGATGGAAGGCAAATCTACCCTGACCATTGCTACAGAACTGGGCATCAAAAGCAATACCGTTTCTACCATCAAGGCACGTATTTTCCACAAGTTGAATGTCAACAATGTTGTAGAGTTGGTCCAGCTCTATAAATGAACAAACAACAATTCAGAAAACTTCTCCTTCTGACGACAGTCCTGTCGTTATTCAGTTTCTTACAGGCCCAGAATGTCCAAAAATATTATATTAGGACATACAACAAGCAAAACAACCAGTTATCGGAGAATATTATTTCCGGGTTACTATTAGATGAAAATAAGTTGCTGTGGATAGCTACACCTAATGGCTTATTCACCTTTGACGGATCGGCAATCGAACCCTACCCCGCCATAATACCTGAAAGAATTTCATCTATATTTAAAGATCGTTCCAATCAGCTGCTGATAACCTGCGTGGATGAAAAGATTTATAAAGTTGAGAAAGACACATTCACGTTTTATCACCATTTATCCAATAAAAACATTGAGGCGTTTTCAGCCAGTTTATACAGCAAATCAAAATTAACCGGGATAAAAAATGAACAATTGCTCAAAGACTCCCTTGCTGATGCAAGCGCTGTTTTTGTCAGCCCTGACAACACCATTTATCTTCGAAGAAAGCAAATTATTTATAAAGTCAATAACGGTATTTTCAAGGCAGTAACAACCAATTTTCCGGCAAATGGAAGAGATTTATTTGTTGATGATAAATACTGGATATTCAATCCCCTAAACGGGACGATGCGCTGCATCAACGATGCAACACTCAAGTCTGTTCAAACACCGTTCAATATGGCATCCATAGTAAAAAACCAATGGATACTTAAATTTGGAGAATCACCTGTACTGGTGCATAAAAACAGGGCCTGGGTGTTCTTAAAAAACAACAAAACCGGCCAGTATGAATGGCAGGAAGTTGCAGACAACATTCCGGAGGATGCCTTTATTTATTCCGCATTGTACAGCCCCGCCATCAACAAATTATTTTTGGGCACAGTTGCCTCCGGACTTATAGTAATCAGTAAATCCCAGTTCTCCGTTTATCAGCATCCTGTAAAGAAAAACACTATTGATTTTTACCGCTATTACCTGCAAATACCCCAAAAGAACGGCAAAGTTATTACTGATTATCCCCATCTATATAAAAACACGCCTGAGTATTTTAGGAATTTTTTCAAAAATTATGATATTTCCTACTCCTATCACCAATTAGATTCAGCAAACATCCTTGGCAATACACGTGATTTTTATTACAGACTTGATATTTCAACCCTAAAACCAAAAAAAATCGCCAAACAGCCTTCCGAATCCCTACAGCACCAAAGCTACGTTCTATACAACAAAAAAGTATATATTTTTAACAATAAAGGAATCTTTATATACGACAGGGAAAATGACAGCATTTATTTGAAATTAAAAATGCGTATAGGCTATGATCTGATTAACCAAAGTACCGTCATTAATAATAAAATTTTTCTTTCATACTGTGGTGGAATTCTGGTCTATGATCCAATAAAAAATAAGGTTATAAATCGCATTTTAAAACCAACTTGTTTCCGCTTTTTTTTCCGATATAAATCACAAATTATCGTTACCTCTTATGGTGAAGGACTACATCTGATTGATACAGTTAATTATACTGTTAAACCGCTTAAACCTGATTATTTTCAAGTATTAAAGAGAACTCATTTTCTTTTTAAGGATTATAACAACTTTATATGGGCATCAACCAATGACGGGTTATTAAGAATATCCCAAATAAGTTTTGACAGGGTGCTGGCCGGTGGAGAATTTCTGCCACAACCGCAGTATTTCGACTCCAAAAACGGCTTGCCCAACGATGAAATGAACGGGGGCGCATATCCGGCATATATCAACTTTGCAGACACGCTCCTTTCAGCCCCAAGTCTCATGGGCATTATACAATTTCATCCACTGCGCGACTTCCCCTTCCGAACCGCCGGACTCGGTATACGAATAAAAAAAATCAGCTGCCTTGGTAAAACACTTATACCAAAGAATAATGTATTAACCATCGGCAGTGAAATGAACGAAGTGAAATTTCAAATCCAAACCGCACACTGGGACAATCCTAAAAACCTTAACCTTTACTACCGACTTAATAATCATCTTTATTACATACCCTACACTGAACTAAACTCACTCAATATCTTTTTTGAAAAATACGGAGAACATTCTCTTGAGTTTCTGTACCTGGATGATTTCGGAAAAGAAACAATAACATTTAAAACCACCATCATTAAAGAAAAACCCTGGTATTTAAAGTGGTCGTATATTATTGGCTTTATTATTTTTATTATTGGAATCATTATTGTCATTTCAAGTATTAGAACACGCAACATTGAAAAAAAGAACATAGAACTGCAGAAAATTATAAATGAAAAAACACTGGAGATTCGGGAAATAAACGAAAGTCTTGTTGAAAAAGTTGCCGAATTAACGCAACTTGACAAAATCAACAACATTTATATAAGCGTGATTAATCATGACATTTTTGCGCCAATTAAATACATAAATATGGTAGGCGATAAAGTTTATGATTTTCAAAATAAACTTAAAAAAGCCGATATTATTATGTACATGGAATTAATTATCAATTCCACAAAAAGACTGGAAATACTGTGTTCCAATATTTTGAATGAGCGCTCTTCAGGCAGCTCATTTTCGCGGATTACAGAAAATATATCTATGCATCAGTTGCTCACAGATTTAAAGAATTTTATAAAAATTGGCATTCAAATAAACCAAAATAAATTAATCATAGACGTACCGGAAACTACGGTAGCCTGCACATCTTCCAATGCCTTGAATATTATACTAACCAACATCGTAAGCAATGCAAACCGGTTTACCAAACAAGGCAAAATTACTGTGTCATATCGCAAAACCGACGAAGGCAACTGCATTACAGTAACCGATACCGGAAATGGAATGCCAGCGGATGTATTGGAAAAAATCAGAAACCGGACCCTGGAGGTAAACAACAAAGACGGAACTGAATTTCAAAGCTACGGTATTGGATATTCGCTCATCTTTAAGATGATTGATGTAATCGATGGCAAAATGACGATAGATTCAGAACCTTTAAAAGGCACCTCTGTGAGCATTACCTTCCCCGACAAGGCTTTAGAGCAGGCATAAAGCGATACATTACTGAAACACCCCATCCACCATGTGCAAATTGCGGTCTGCAAGCGCCGCCAATTCCGGATTGTGGGTCACAATCACAAAGGTCTGGCCCAGTTCATCCCTTAGTTTCAAAAAATATTCATGCAATGCCTTGGCGTTTTTACTGTCGAGGTTTCCACTGGGCTCATCGGCAAGCACCACGCCGGGGTTGTTGATAAGGGCCCTCACAACCGATACCCGCTGCTGCTCGCCGCCGCTCAGCGCATTGGGTTTATGGTGCAGGCGGCCTTCCAGCCCCAACATCGCAAAGAGCGGCCTGGCCTTTTCTTCGGCTTCTTTTTTACCCAAACCTGCAATCCAGGCGGGCATACAGGCATTTTCAAGGGCAGAAAACTCGGGCAGCAGCTGGTGAAACTGAAAAACAAATCCCAGATTTTGGTTTCGGAAACCGGCCAGCTGCTGTTTATTCAGCCCTGAAACCGGCTGATTCTTATAATAAATTTCTCCGCTGTCGGCTTTATCCAGTGTACCGAGAATATGCAAAAGCGTGCTCTTTCCCGCACCGCTTTCACCGGTTATACATACAATCTCAGATGGCTTGATATCCAGATTAATACCTTTCAAAACCTCGAGGTTCCCATAGCTTTTTTTTACCTGTTCGGCCCTGATAAGAAAGGCATTGTCCATTGCACTTCAAACCTACGGCAAAATTCTTACTCATAAAAATCGGGTTACACGCCACAAAATGGTTAATTTTGCACCCAGTAAAAACAAGCATGAATATTCACGAGTATCAGGCCAAGGAAATATTGAAAAGTTATGGTGTAGCCATTCAGGGTGGTTTTGTAGCAGAAACCCCCGAGCAGGCTATGGAAGCCGCCCACAAGGTAAAAAGCGAATTCAACAGCGACTGGTGTGTTATCAAAGCCCAAATCCACGCGGGTGGTCGCGGTAAGGGCAAAATTGCCGGCACAGAACACCGCGGCGTGCAAATAGCCAAATCGCCTGAACAGGCAGCAGATATAGCCAAAAATCTTTTGGGTGGAACTTTGGTTACCATTCAGACCGGTGCAGCGGGTAAAGTAGTAAACAAAATACTGGTTGCACAGGACGTATTTTACCCCGGTCCCTCAGAGCCCAAAGAATATTACATGAGCGTGCTGCTGGACCGCCAAACCAAAAGGAATGTAATCATATACACTACCGAAGGGGGTATGGATATTGAAGAAGTGGCCGAACAGCACCCAGAGAAAATACACAAGGAATGGATTGATCCCGCCGTGGGATTTCAGGCATTTCAGGCCCGCAAAATCGCATTCAAACTGGGTCTGGAAGGAAAAGCCTTTAAGGAAATGGTAAGTTTCGTTACCGCGCTGTACAAAGCATATGATGAAACCGACAGTGCCATGTTCGAAATCAACCCGGTACTCAAAACCAGCGATGACCGCATTATTGCTGTGGATGCCAAGGTAAACCTCGATGATAATGCCCTCTACCGCCACCCCGATTATGCTGCCCTGCGCGACATAGCCGAGGAAGACCCCACTGAAGTGGAAGCCGGCAAATACAACCTGAACTTTGTAAAGCTGGATGGTAACGTGGGCTGTATGGTAAACGGCGCCGGACTGGCCATGGCTACCATGGATATCATCAAACTCAGTGGCGGTGAGCCTGCAAACTTCCTGGACGTAGGCGGAACTGCCAATGCCGAAACCGTAGAAGCCGGATTCCGCATCATCATGAGCGATCCCGGTGTAAAAGCCATTCTCATTAACATATTCGGTGGCATTGTACGTTGCGACCGCGTTGCCAATGGCGTGGTAGAAGCCTACAAGAAGATCGGGGATGTAAAAATTCCCATTATCGTGAGGCTGCAGGGCACCAACGCCGAAGAAGCCAAGCGCATCATCGATGAAAGCGGACTGAAGGTATTCAGCGCGATTGTACTCAAAGAAGCCGCTGATCTGGTGAAAAAAGTGCTGACCGAAAACAGTTCTGCCTCGTAAGCAGGAAATATAAATCTTGCAGTAAATTGCAGGAGCATTGAAGTATGGGGTTCATATCCGAATTTAAGGAATTCATTAAAAAGGGCAACGTCATCGATCTTGCCGTGGCCGTATTGATTGGTGGCGCATTCCAAAAGATTGTGGATAGTGTCGTTAACGACATCATTATGCCTATCATCGCTTTTATCGGCGGATTTAAAAAAATCGAATCCCTGGCTGCAGGTCCGTTTACCTACGGCAAACTGATTGCGGCTGTGCTCAATTTTATCATCATTTCGGCAGTACTGTTTATCATGGTTAAGGCCATAAACCGCACCAAAGAGGTTGTCAGCAAAGAAAAAGAATAAGCCTTGCCATTGCGGTATGCATTATTGATATTGTTGGGAATTGTATCGGTAAATGCCAAGGGATTTTCTTCTACCGATTCCACACAGCGATTGGATTCCAACCGCATTATCAAGCAAGGCGCTGAACTGGGTGCCACCACAGCCCTCTCCGGCACCAGCCCAAACTGGAGCGGTGGCGCTGCCAACAACCTCAGCGGCAACTTCTATATACGGGCTTTTTATAACCTAAAATACAAACGCCAAAACTGGGACAACATCCTCAAAATCAATGCCGGTGCCATTTCCAGCACCATGACCGATAATTTTGGGAATAAGTTCAGAAGCACCCGCAAAAACATGGACAACGTGTTTATGGACAGCAAATACGGCATGTCTTTTGAACGGCTAAAATGGCTCAGCGGATTTGGCGGCCTAAACCTGCAAACCCAGCTCCTGCCCGGTTACACCTATACAAAAGATGCCGGCGGCAGAGAAGTAAAAAACCTGGTCAGCAGTTTTCTGAGCCAAGGTTCGCTTATGTCTGCCATTGGTTTTGAAGCTAAGCCATCAGAACGTTTCTATGCGCGTCTTGCATTGTTTTCACTGAAACAAACCTTTATGCTCAATCAGAGTTTGTATGCAAAACGAAACCAAAGTACCATAGCAGGGGTTAACAAAGGTCAGTATATCCGCAGCGAACAAGGCTTTCAGATACAAACGGGTTTCAACCGCGAATTCAATTTCAACAAACAGATTTTAATCCGCACCAACTACCTGGGCTTTATTCCCTACAATTACAAACGCAATCCCAGTCCGTTAGACAGCCGTATTGACCTGGGTGTAACCATCAAACTCACGCGCTACCTCAATTTCAACTACACCCTCATCAGCATATTTGACAAGGATCTTTCCCGCCCCGGCGAAAACGCCTGGCAAAACTCGTGGGTTTTGGGGCTGGGATTCCTGTATAAGATATAAGCCGATTGTCTCTTAGCGGGCAATCATCAGTTTGGTGTGCAGCATCTCCCCTATTTCGGGCTGATGGATACGCACCAGCACCAGCGGTCTTTCCTGCACGGCGGCGTTCAGTTTAAGGTTATTGTTGCCGTTTTTCAACACCATAGTGGTTTTCTGCAACAGGCGGCCTTCTACGCTAAAGATACTCACTTCAGCAGGCATTTCCGAAACCAGTCCGGTCATGTTTACCGCCACCTCGCCCGAAACGGCAGGATTGGGGTGCAGGCCGGTTTTTATCAGCTCCCGGTCATTGAAATATACCGTGTTGCTAAAAGCCCTGTCTCCGGATATTCTTCCATTGGCCTGAATACGGTAATACCCGGGAATGGGCCTGGTAAGCACATTGTATTCCTTGGTTGTAAATGAAGGGCTTGCCACAACTACCTTGTCAATATTGCGGAAGTTAACGGCATCGGAAGCGTATTGCACATCGTATGAGGCCACATCCTGCTCGCTGAAGGCTACCCAGCGCAGTTTCAGGTTGTTTTGCTCCCGGTGTGCCTGCAGCATCACGCCGCTCACCGGCAGGCTGACGGGGGTGTTGAGGGTGGCAATGGAAGTTGTACATCCACCGGAACAAGGGCTATTGGTTGCAATGGCACGATATTTAAAATTATTCATGCTATCATGCACTGTTAATAATTCCAGTCTTGTATTCTCATATCCGTAATACAAAGTTGCGTTATTGCCGGTAATACCGTCTATATTTCTCCAAGTACTTCCATTATTGGTGGATACCTGCCACTGAATAGTTGCATTAAAATCATCAACATTAAAACTAAAGTAGGTTCCGTTAGGCAGCGTACTTACCAGTGAGTTGGAAGGGTTTGAGGTGCAGCTCACCACCGTAGAAAGCGGAACAGGTACCATATCGGAAGTGGTGGTGCAACTGCCAGTGGTAGAAACAGCTGTAAAGTAGAATAAATAACCTCCTAATCCGGTTGTTGGATTAATGGTAAGTGTATTGCTTGTGGTACCACTGTAGGTGCCTCCGCTGTTCAAAGTTGAGGTCGAATTGCTTGATGTATTTACAGAATACCACTGATAGGTAGCCGAAAGGTTTGAACTACCCACAATATTCACCGAAGAGCCTTCACAAGAAAGTGTAGGAGTTGTTATCGTAAGAGTGGGTGATGAATTAATCGTAACAGCCACACTACCCGGGGTACTTGATTGGCAAAATGTAGATGTATTGGTTGCATACAAATAGTAATTGGTAGTAGTACCGGCAGCACCTCCCACGTTGGTAGGATCAGAAACCATTGTGGCAGGTGTAGGGCTGCTGCTTACTGTATACCACTGATAAATTTCATTAACGTTAGTGCTGTAATTATTGGTAATGTCAACTTTTGATGGATCACAAGCCGATTCTGAAGCAGTAGTTATGGTAACTGTCGGCAACGTGTTAATTGTAACTGTGACGGCTGC
Source organism: uncultured Flavobacteriaceae bacterium (assembly GCA_964431045.1). GTDB lineage: Bacteria > Bacteroidota > Bacteroidia > NS11-12g > UBA955 > RGEC01. Next base: position 474 of record CAYSIK010000012.1, on the reverse strand, counting down.
ACTTGCTGCTGTGGTGCAAGTACCGTTTGTGCCATATAAATAGTAGGTTCCTGCAGCCGCTGTAGTAGGTGTTCCATAGGCAGATCCGAATGTTGATGTGGTTTGCCACTGCCAGGTTGTGCCTGAAGGTGCTGTTGGCTCAGCACTTCTTAGGTTAAAGGTGGCAGGCGAGCAGGCTGTGAAACTATTTACCAAGGGAACAGGAGCAGCATTATCCTTTAAAGTTAGTGTAGCAGTTATAGAAGAAGTCGAATAACAACCGGTCGCAGTAGTATAATTGTATCCATAATAAGTTCCGCTGGTTGAAATAGCTGAAGGGGTAGCAATTGCGGTGCCTGTTGGAGGGTTGTTATTATTTGTGAACCATTTAAATTCATTACCGATTCCTGCTGAACCCGAAATAAAAGTAGAAGTAAGATTTACGCTGGTTGTAGGCGGATTACATTTGTTACTCATCTACCGCAACACCGGACA
>CAYSIK010000011.1:21365-23880 GCA_964431045.1 uncultured Flavobacteriaceae bacterium | reverse complement strand
GGCGCCAGACCGAAGGCTTCCTTGCTGAGATTCAGCGGTGACGAAGGAAGAAAAAGCAGTTTTCCTTCACTGTGCAGAAAGAAATTTCCAAGTTTGCCTAAAGCCAGACTGCGGCTTGATGTAAGCTTCCCGGTTATTGATAGGACCAGCTCCTGAATGGCTTGCTGTGCGGTTGTGTAGTCACAACCATTCATATAACGCCAGTGGGTCACAAGCAGGCCATCATCCGTTGTAATTGAGGGATTAAAAAACAGTGTTTGTCCGGAAGGCTTGATTTCACCACTAAAAGGATTCGCCGATGCAGGAAAAGTCCTTAACAAAAAAGCGCCTAAATTGGGAATGACAACGCATTCATGGGTGCTAAGTAATTCTGTAAGGGCTGTTTCTAATTTTAGCAAATCGGACATACCTACAAAATTACAGGGCATTTGTCATAAATCAAAATCCGGCGGAGATACCGCCCATCACAGTTAGCCCGAAATTGTTGTATCCATACCACTGCTGATATTTCTGGTTTAGCAGGTTGCTGCCCTGAACCCATATTCTGAGTAAATTTTTAACTTTATAATCCACCCTGAGATTAATGTCGGTGAAGCCTTTCATTTCAAGCTGCTGGCCGGTATACTGAATGGTGTTGTATCTGCGGCTCATTCCATCCAACCCTACCTGCGCCACAAGGTTTTTATTTACATAGTATTGACCTGATAGGGCATAGGTGAGTGACGGCAAGTGCCATGCCTGTAATTGATCGTTGGTTGTGTAATTGTTGAATTTGCAATTGGCCCCCACCCGCAGTTTCTCGCCTACAGAAAATCGCAAATCTGCTGCGAAATATAAATTGTTAACATTGTCATAAACGATTTGCAGGCTTCTTATACTGTCATTGTTGGTTACAATAAGGGGCATTTTGGAGGTGGTATTGTTGCCGAATTCAACCATGAACTGCGAATTGTTGGTAATGCTGCCCTTTAATCCTGCATACACCCTGAGCTGATCATACGAATTTGTTATTTGTATGCTGTCATAGGTAAAAGGAACCATCTCAAAAAACCTGCGAATGGAGTTTTTTCTGAGACCACCGTCAATACCACCGTACATTTTCATTTTAAGCCCTTCCAGCTTCTTTTCAGCCATAATTACCGGGTTCAGATAAAAGAGGGGTGAGGCTGAATCCTGAAAAACCCAGGTCATATTTAAACCACCTGTAAAGTCAATGTCTGTTTCCTTGATTTTCATTACAATACGGGGCGTAGCATCTACGAAATACTGTTGTCGGGTGCTGAAATTCTGTCTGAATTGCAGGCTTGTCAGTTCTACCCAACCGGATGTGCCAATGTTTTTTACACCGGCATCCCAGCCTATTTTCCCGGCAAATTCTGTTTCGCTTTGATTCAGGTTATTGTAAAAGTTATTAAACATGAAACCCACACCCAATCCCGGTTTCTTGCCATCACGTTTCATGTCGTAAAGTACATTGAAACCAAGGTTTTGACCGGTTTTTTTAATGAGCGCGGCATCTTTTTCATAAAATGTGTCTTTGGCAAAAAAACGATTCATGTCGCGGGTATAGTTGAGCCTGACATCCATGCTGCTGCGCTTGTAGAATCGGGATCCACCCAAATATGCACGGTTGGTGCTGAAATCCTGATATGTTTTTTCTGCATCTGCACTCAGGTGCTGAAAGGATGCATTGTAAGCCCATTTGTCTGCAGCCCGGCTTCCCACAAAAAGTTCCATGAGTTTATGGCTGTAATTTCCACCCCCCAAACGTGCATAATTAGGATTGTAAACTGTATCCAAGCCCGGCTCAAAATGCTTTGCAGGTGGCAAGATTCGTGCTATTTTTCGGGTGTTCCATTTAAAATCCTGAGGCAGATAACTGATATCAAAAGGGTATTTTCCGGATTTGGGAACTATAGGGTCTATGAGAAGTTTATTGGCCGAGAGCAGCCTTGGTTTAAATGCGGTTGAAACGGTGGTTCCGTCGTCAAAACCTTGTGAGGTTTGTGCATTAAGCCCCCAGAAGATGAGGCCTGATAATGCGGTTAACAATTGTTTTTGCATACAATACAAGGCAAATATAGATTTTGTGTAGGCTGCTGGTTTTACTGAGTTATTGACACTCTGTGATTAGTTATATGTATTTTTATGGGCATATGACTATTTTTGAAAACATTATTAATGTGTTTAACGGTGCTTTTTCATAATTATTGTTTGTGCTGCACCCGCAGTCACGGGTTAAAATAAATTAGGCAGTATTGCATTTGATTTAACTATTTCTTATCTTTGCAGCCCTTTTCGAGGGAAAAACCAAAAAACGAAGATATGTACGCCATTGTAGAAATAGCCGGAAGGCAGTACAGGGTAGAAGAAAACAAATACCTGATAGTTAACCGCATCACAGCCAATGAAGGTGATAAACTGACTTTTGATAAGGTGCTGATGATCAGCGACAAAGGAAAAGCAAAAGTAGGTGAGCCCATCATCAAGGGTGCGGTTGTATCTGCAACTGTAG
>CAYSIK010000011.1:12440-21355 GCA_964431045.1 uncultured Flavobacteriaceae bacterium | reverse complement strand
GGTTGTATTCAAAAAGAAGCGCCGCAAAGGTTACACCGTAAGAAACGGTCACCGTCAGGATTTGACCCGCATCAAAATCACCAGCATTAAAACCAAGGCAGAAAAAGCCGCAACAACTGAAGAAAATTAATCATCATGGCACATAAAAAAGGTGTAGGTAGTAGTAAAAACGGTCGCGAGTCGCACAGCAAACGTCTGGGCGTAAAGATTTTCGGCGGACAGGTAGTTAAAGCAGGCAACATCATTGTTCGTCAGCGTGGCACCAAACATCACCCCGATGTGAACGTAGGTATTGGAAAAGATCATACCTTATTTGCTTTGGCTGATGGTGTAGTTCAATTCCGCAAAACACGCGAAGGCCGCAGCAAAGTGTCTGTTGTTCAGGCGCAGGCTTAATCATTACAAAAATCATTCAAAGGGACGCCACTCGGTGTCCCTTTTTTATTTACCCAAATAATCTGCCTAACTTTGCCAATATGACAGAAAAAACCGGTAAAACACCCCAAGAGTCTTTTACCATCATGAATGAAATTGTGCTGCCCAATGACACCAATACGCTGGGCAACTTGATGGGTGGGCGCTTACTTCACTGGATGGATATATGCGCTGCTATTTCTGCCCAAAAGCATAGCAATAATATTGTTGTTACGGCTTCGGTTGATAGCGTTTCATTTAAAGAAAGTATCCGCTTGGGCGATGTGGTAACCCTGCAGGCCTGGGTAACCCGGGCCTTCAACACTTCAATGGAAGTGTATATAGAAGTATTTGCCCAAAACATCCCAAAAGGTGAGAAAATCAGGTGCAACGAGGCATATTACACCTTTGTTGCGCTTGATAGCCGCAACAAACCATCTCCCGTTCCTGAATTAAAACCTGAAACCGATGAGGAGCAGAAAAAATATGAGGGAGCACTGCGCAGAAGGCAGGTAAGACTGATACTGGCCGGAAAGATGAAGCCCGAAGAAGCGGTTGAGCTGAAAAATCTTTTTCTATAGTATTTTCTACCCCTGAATAGCTGATGTAAAGCATCTTCCCGATAATTTTAATCAGCACTATTTTTTTAGCAGCAGGCCAATTTCGTAGCCCCAAAATTATTGGCTATGAAAAAGAAGAGGGCTTTTAGAAAGATTACACTGATTTTGTGTTCGTTATTTTTAATCACAACTGTAACATCGCAGGCGGTGGGACCGGGTCGTATTGAAGGTGGGTTTGGTGTTGATGCTGATCTTATGGCAGACACGGCGTTGCATGGAGCAGCTGCATCGACTGCAGGAAAACCATCAGATGACTGGTTTAAATCCACAAAAGTGCGAAGGCCACTCACCGGACTTGGTATTATTGATACCACAGGTGCATTTTACTTCAGAAATCTGTTGCGCAGTTCGTCTGCTGCACGCCGAAATCTGGTTTTCTCCAAACCCATGTCAGTGCCCAAACTCACTCGCAGCAACGGTGGAACGATTTTGCTGGATGCTTTATATGCTAGAGACCAGGCCGATGTGGACAAAACTTCAATTACAGGTCCGGGAGGGGTAAAACTCATCGATGACCCAAGTACCTGGATTATTGGGAGTTCGAGTATGGGAGCTAAAACCGATATTTTGGAATTTTTCAGCCATATGCGGCGAAAAGGCACCACAGTTAAAGACTCTTTGTTCTTTTATTACGGAGTGGCTGTTTTTGGCACAACAGGTTCTAAGAACATAAGTGCAGAATTGTTTGTGCGGGATGTGCGGCTGGATACCACTACCAATAAATTGATAAATCTGGGATCACAGGGCGGAAGAACGGCTTGGTGGCTGGGAACAACAGGAAAGGTAGTAGGCATTGGTGATATGGCAGTGTTAATGGATTATACGGGCGGGGTTTTCACATTGAGACCCCAGATTTGGGTAAGAAAATCTACTTTTGATAGTTTTTCAAATGGCAGCGGGCGATCTCCCGTCAATTTTAGATTTGGGAATTTCTATGGACAAGGGACATTGTCTACAAGCTTTGGCTATGCAGAGATTCTGCCCAGAAATGGCGGCACTGCATTGGTAGCACAGGGTACTTCAAATACATTATTCAATTTCATGTCTACTCCGTGGGGTTCTGCTTCAGCAGGAGGCTATGCATGGGATAGTATGTATACCAACAATCAGTTTATAGAGATGTCTGTCAATTTTACGGCATTGGGCGTAGATCCTGCGTATTTTGATGGAATAGATCCCTGTACCATACCTTATCGCACGCTTATGTTTTACAGCCAGTCATCGCTGGCTCCCACATCTTCACCCAAAGATTTTGCAGGTCCTTATCCATTCTGGCGCTATCCCCGTGTTATCAGCGATATTAAGGGTATAGATACATTGAATTGCACATTGAAAACAGGCAGTATTTATGCAGATTCGGCTTACGGTTTGGCCTGGTATAAATGGACAACGCCCAATGGCAGAATAACCGGTTATAATGCAGACAGCACTGTAATAACATTCAATAAACCCGGAAAATACTACCTGGAATCGGCGCCTTTGAGAGGTTGTTTTACCCTCAAAGACAGTGTTGTAATCCTTGCAGATACCATAAAACCCAAAGCAACCGCAACATATTACGATACCTTAAGCACAGGCACAGTATATACAATCAGACTATTTGGTGGAAATACAATCCTCAGCGACAGTTTGCTTAATTCGCCCGTTTTCGGCACTGCTGGCGGCTATAATTGGAGCTGGACCGGCCCGGGAGGCTTTGCATCCACACAGCAAAGCCCCTGGATTTCAGCCCCCGGCGTTTATAACCTAACCATGGCCAGCAAAAGAAATACGTGTTTTGATACAACTTCTTCATTTATTATACTCCTGCCAGTAGTGGTCAATTATTTTGAATGCGATGCCCTGGCGGATAAAATCAATCTGCGCTGGGAAGTCATGCAGGATCAAACCATTAAGGGATATACCATTCAGAGAGGAAACGGCGGCCGATTTGAAACCATCGGACACATTCCTGTAATCCAATCTCTTAATTCCTCAAAGTGTTATCAATTTACCGATTTGAAACCGGTTGAGGGTTGGAATTCATACAGGCTAATTCTTGAACTGCAGGTACCCGAAAACAATCTGTTTGTGGGCTGTAATTCCTATTATCAGTCCAGGGAAATACAACCTGAACTCCAGTTGCTGGAACACCCGCTCAACGGCACCATTCGCTTTAAACTTTTAGGTCTGACAGAAACGCAGGATATTCATGTTAAAATCAGCAGTATGACAGGTGCTGAAATCAGAAAACTTACAATGACAATGAAGGGTACCGACTGGATGGAGATTAACCAAATACCACAAGGGGTTTACACCCTTTCCATAATAAGCAACGATAAAAGATGGATCAGAAAGATACTGGTGAAATAACCGCTTATTTCATCAAACCAATTTCACGAAGGCGCTCATGTAAAAATTCAATGGCAGTGCATTCTTCATACTTTTTCGGATTGTCTTCGCTGATGCAGCTTTCAAGGCAGGCCAATGAAACCTCCGGACGGGGGTGCATGAAAAAAGGAATGGAATAACGGGGAAGGTGCCATTGCTCACGCGGGGGATTCACCACCCTGTGGGTTGTGCTGCGCAACCTGTCATTGGTTAAACGTTGCAACATATCGCCAACATTCACGATAATGTGATCTTCCACTTCGGTAACTCCCACATAAACACCCTGCCTGCTGAGTACCTCCAGGCCATCGGCACTGGCACCTACCAGTAAAGTTATTAGGTTAATATCTTCGTGTTCACCGGCTCTGATGGAGCCGTTGGGCTCTGCATTTATGGGCGGATAGTGAATAGGCCGCAGGATACTGTTTCCATTGTGAACTTTATCATCAAAGTAATTTTCCGGCTGGTTGAGAAACAGCGCAATTGCCCGCAGCATTTGAATACCTGTGGCTTCCAGTGCTCTGAAAATATTTTTGCCCGCAGTATTGAACTCGGGCATTTCATTTACATACTTGTTGGCGGGGTAATAGTCTTTGAGAGCATCTCCGTCTTCAACCCACTGCCCAAAATGCCAGAATTCCTTCAAATCTCCGGCATTGGAATTTTTGGCATGCTCTTTTCCAAAACCGGTATAGCCCCGCTGACCGCCACCTTCAGAATCATCATATTGTAGTTTGGTTTCAATTGGCAGTGCAAAAAATGCCTGCACCTGTTTGTACAATTCCTTTAGCAATTCATTGTCAACCCCGTGGTTTCTGATGGCAACAAAGCCAATGTCTTCGTAGGCTTTACCCAGATCGGAGACAAATTGCATTTTTTGAGATTCATTGCCGTGCGTAAAGTCGGCAAGGTCCAGTTTTGGGACAGCAGATAGATATTGAGTAGTCAAGGTTTGAAGGGTTTAGATATCAATTTGAAAGAGAGCAAGTAAAGCGATTACGATGCTTAAAAGGCCTAAAATTCCATAACGAAAACCACCTAAGAAAGAAATGGCAAGCAGGTAGCATATGAAGCATACCCAGAACAGGGTGTCGCTTTCTCGCTTGACCAGGAAATAGGCGAATGGAGGGATGATAAAACACAAAATTAAGTAAACAAACCAGCGCAGACTGCCCTCATCAGGATTGTCTTTGACGGAATTGTTTGCTAAAGTTGATTTTGCATAACGGAGGACATGCTTTATCTCTTTTGTTTTTTTGGCAGTGCGCTGTATTGTTGTTTTTACCGGCTTTTCCGTTGGAATCTGCCTAACGGATTTTTGTTCGTTGGAAGCCTCTTTTGCCTTCTCAGTTGGCAATTCGTTTGTAAAAGAGTTAGTGGTAAAGTTGGTTTGGTTGGTTTTTACATTCGTAGCGTTTGGGATAGCATAGCTCTTTAAGGTGCGGTTCTTGGATGACATCCCAAACGTTGCACCGCCCTCCATGCCACGATTCACAATTCTTGCAGTATTGCAGGCAGTGAGGGCAAACAAAAAAGATACAGACAGCAGGCTAAGTACTCTCATAATAAAATGCAAACCTAACCAAAAAATGGTTTTTTAAAAAAGACTTAAGTCTGCTGTTGAAAAATTGTTTTACACGGCCTCTGTATGGCTGTCGTGCGAATGCTCGCTGATAATAGCAAGTGTGGTGGGGTTGGGCTCTTCCTGTATGGTATTCAACAGTTGTTTAGACTGCAATACCGATTGATAGAAGCTCCGTAAATCCGGGTTAGCTGCCATTGCACTTTCAGCCAATTTTCGCTCTTCTGCGTTCAGTTCTCCGTAGGCAAGTAAAATCAAATGTTCTTGAGTAATGTTTTGTGTCATAGGCTTGATTGTATCACTATAACGCAAAACTGGAAACATTTATTTTATATCAACCACAGATTTTTGCATCATTTTTCTGAGGTTGATCAGGGCATAGTGCATACGTCCAATGCAGGTATTGATGTTGTTGCCGGTCATTTCTGCAATTTCCTTGAAACTAAGATCGGCATAATGTCTCAATACAAGTACTTCTTTCTGCTCGGCCGGCAATTGGTTGATAAACTGGTGTAGGGTTGCATGTTCCTCGCGTTCAATGACTACCTGTTCGCGGCTGTCTTCCTTAATATCAAGGTAAGAGAAAATGTCGTTCCCTTCGCTGTCGGTAACAATGCCGGGCATGCGGCCTTTTTGGCGTATGCTGTCAATACTGAGGTTTCTGGCAATTCTCAGGGCCCAGGGCAAAAATTTGTCTTCATCCCGGTATTTGCCGGTTTTTAAACAATGAATGACTTTAATGAATGTTTCCTGAAAAATGTCTTCTGCCAGGTAACGGTCATTCACTAAGAGGTAAATGCTGGTAAAAATGCGTGATTTGTGTCTTTTAATCAGCGTTTCCAACGCTGATTCATTGCCCTCAAGATAAACTTTTAACAACGCTCCGTCTGAAATAATGGGTTTTTGCATGGCTTCCTCCTTTTGTGTTTAATGTTAGACTTAATAAAACGGTTTAAGGAGTAAGGCTTACTTGCTATAGGCGTTGTTTTTTTAGAGGTTGTTAAATGCAAGTTATGATAAAGAAATGACAATACCAAATATTATCAAAAAAAATTATTTATTTTTTTGTCCATTGATAAAATCACGGGCCGACATCGCAGGTTTCCCGGCAGGTTGAATCTTTAGTAACTCAAGGAATCCATTGTTGCAACTATATAGCAGCGCGTTATCATGGATAAAGAAATATGGATGAGTTTGAATTGGGGTTTCTTCGTAAGGTTTGGCCTCGTATACTTTGACAGGTCCGTTCGGGGTATCTAACCATGCAGCTGGATAGGGGCTTAGCCCCCGTGTTTTGTTGTAATTATATTGAACGCTATCGTGTTCAGATAAGCGGCAAAAATCGCGGAAAATCTTTGGGGCAGGTTTCTCATTTCCAGTTAAAACCTGTGGCTGTCCAATTATCAGCCCGGATTCTACCATATCAACCGTCTTTAAAACCAGTTCGGCACCAACATACATTAGCTTGTCATGCAAGGTGCCTGCATTGTCGTTGGGAGCAATATCTACCGATTCCTGAAATAAGATGTCACCGGTGTCAATCTCATGCTTTAGGAAGAAAGTAGTTACACCTGTTTTTGTTTCACCCTGTATAATGGCATGGTTTATAGGTGCAGCGCCCCTGTAATTGGGCAAAAGAGAAGCGTGAAGATTAAAAGTACCCAGTTTGGGCATACTCCAAACTATTTCCGGCAGCATTCTGAAAGCAATCACAATTCCCAGATCCGCATTTAGCTGTCGCATTTGTGTCACAAATTCATCGGATTTGAGTTTTTCAGGCTGAAGAACGGTAAGGCCCAATTCTAAAGCTGTTTTCTTAACCTCGCTTTGTTGCAAATGCATGCCACGGCCTGCGGGCTTGTCGGGGGCAGTAACTACGGCAACAATGTTTTTTCCGCTTTGAAACAGCTTTTTCAGGGAATAGGCTGCAAAAGCCGGGGTGCCAAAGAAAACGATACGCATGCTTTTTACGTCTTTATATTTGTGACGCTGCTGCAAAAGTCCGAATTTTGTAACAAACACATGGGGTTTGGCAGAAAAATATTTGCGTTCGTCTGTGTCATCGTTTTCGGATTGATGGCCACCCCCCTGAAAAGCCAGCTTAAGTTTATTGAAAATACCGGCCAGTGGCCCTCCACATTTTATTTTAAGGCTTCTCTCAGCAGCGCAGATGTCTGGATTTCGGATTCAGGCATTTGGATTAACAATTGGGATCCGTCAGTATCAGAGAAATTGCATGCCCGCAGTACGGATGAAGTATGGGTTAGCGGACACAGGTTGCTGCTAAAATTCAAAAACGGCAGTTTTCATAAAACTTCAGGGCAAGGAATTCCTTACCCGGAAAAGTACCATTACTTCTATGGCAATAAAAACAGGCAGTCTTCACCCGCAAAAGCCTATGCGGCTGTGCTGGTAAAAAACTTATATGCCGGTGTTGACCTCGAAATCTTGGAGTTTCAGGGTAAACTCAAATACAATATTATTTGTGATGATCCCGGTAAAATGGATCAAATTCGCTGGAGATACGAAGGTGCCGATTGGGTGAAAGTCCAATCTGATAACCTGGAAATTCAAACACGTCTGGGTGTTTTTACAGAACAAATTCCCAGGGTATATGCATCAAATAAATACGGCGAAACTGATTTGCAGGCGGAGTATCTTAGTGAGGGCGGCTTCATTGGTGTAAATGTAAAGACCCAATCCACCCGAAGACGAAAAACAAAAACAATCATTGATCCTATTCTTGTGTTTAGCACTTTTAGCGGTTCACGGGCCGATAACTTTGGTTGTTCCGGCACCTATGATGAATTGGGAAATGCGTATGCAGGCGGTACTGTGTTTAATGCCGGTCTGCCTACAACACCGGGAGCCTATCAGACGAGGTTTGGCGGTGGATTTAGTGAAAGCTTGGGTTACGGAGGCGCTAGGGATGCAGCCATTCTGAAATTTTCACCCAACGGAAGCTCGTTGCTTTACTGCACCTACCTGGGCGGGGAAAACAATGAGCAGCCCCACAGTATGGTGGTGGACAGGTTAGGCAATCTCTATGTGATGGGCAGTACAAAAAGTCGCACATTCCCGGTTACCTCAGGTGCCTATCAGACAACACAACGTGGCGACTATGATTTTTTTGTTTCTAAAATTAGCAGCGATGGCAGCCAGTTGCTGGCTTCTACATTTTTGGGAGGAACGGGAATGGATGCGGTTGGTGCAAACCGCGCTGTTGATCCAATCGATGATTATCCGCTGTTATACAATTATGCCGATGAATTCAGGGGCGAAATCATTACCGATGACACCCAGGTGTTTATAGCCGGTTTTACCTACAGTATTGATTTTCCGAAATCATCCAACAGCGCATGGTTTGGAGGAAAGGAAGATGCTGTTTTGTTCGCTTTGAACAATAACCTTACACAGCTAAAATGGTCTCAGCTGGCGGGTAGCAGCGGCTACGATGCCTTCTATGGTGTATCGTTGGGTAAATATGGCGATTTGTATGCCTCCGGTGGCAGCAGTAGCCAGGATTTGCCCTCAAAATTTCCCGGAATTTTCAAAAAAAACTACCAGGGCGGAATCGCTGATGGAATTGCCTTCAGGTTTAATAAATACACAGGTAAATTATTGGCTGCTACGCATATTGGCACAGCCCTTTACGAGCAGGCATACTTTGCCCAGACCGACAATGCAGGAAATCCTTACTTTTTTGGTCAAACAGAAGGCGTATTTCCCATCATCAATGCCATCTATAATCAGCCGGCAAAAGGACAGTTTATTGTTAGGTATGATACAGGACTCAACAACCTTACGCTCAGCACGACTTTCGGTGCTAATAGCAACCAGCCCAATATTAGCCCTTCCGCTTTTTTGGTAGACCGCTGTGAAAGAATCTTTGTTTCCGGCTGGGGTGGTTCCACAAATGATTACCTGAC
>CAYSIK010000011.1:3554-12430 GCA_964431045.1 uncultured Flavobacteriaceae bacterium | reverse complement strand
GAAATACAGGCACTACCCGCAATACGCCTGTTTCAGCGGATGCAGCGCAAAAAGTGACGGACGGCAGTGATTTCTATGTGGCAGTATTTAGCAAGAACATGAATGGTTTGGCCTATGCAACCTACTTTGGTGGGATTTCAGCTGCCGGCAGGGATGCAGAAGAACATGTAGACGGTGGCACCAGTCGCTTTGACAAGAAAGGAATTATCTATCAGTCGGTTTGTGCAGGCTGTGGGCGCAATGGATTGTTTCCAACTACACCGGGGGCTTACAGCCGCACCATGAACAGCAACAACTGCAACAATGCAATTTTTAAAATTGACTTTGAAAACCTGAATAAAAAGCCTTCTATGAAAGACACTTTTATTCAGGTTATTGCCACACAGCCCATTCAATTCAGTCTCAAAGCCACAGATCCGGATCCTTTCGATACACTGCTGTTAAAGGCATTCAGGGTGAAAAATGGAGGAATGAAAGGAAGTGATACGGCGTTGATAACCCTTCAGCAGGGAATAGGAAGCGCTACTTTTTCGCTTAAATGGAACACCACCTGCAACAGTTTTTCAACAGATACGGTTGTTTACAGGGTGATGGTTTTTGACCGGGGCTGTCCCAAAGCCGATACAACCTGGGCTACTATAAAACTTTTGGTAACAGAGCCGCCTAAAGTAATTCCGCCCGATGCCATTTGTGTAAGTCTTGACAGGGCTACAGGCAGGATAAAGGTTTCCTGGAAAGCCACTGCACAGCCTGCGGCATTTTTCAAGTATTTTTTGTTAGAAAGAACCAATCCCAACAATTCAGTTGTGATTTTGGATACCATTCGCAACTACAATTCGGGCGAATACACGGATGTCACAACCCAGGATCCTGCAAACAATAATTATTGTTACCGGTTGAAAGGCTACAATATCTGTGATGTGCTGGTAGAGGCAGTACTGCCTTATTGCACCGTTTCTGAATTGAATTCTCCAATTGCATCGACTCCTATGAAATTTGCCACGGTAGATTTCGACAAGAGCGTCAGGGCCGAGTGGGAACCCAGTAATGAGCCTGATTTTAAAGAATATGAAATTTACAGGTACCCGCGGGGGGGAAGCAAGGGGAAGACACCTTTCCGAATCACAACGGATACTGCAATAGGTGATTCATCTTTTAATGTCGATAACGAATCTTACTGTTACACGGTGGTAGTGGTTGATAAATGCGGTCACATAAGCAAACCGGGTGGAGAGGCTTGCAATGTGGTGCTTTCAGGAACCGCCACAGGAAGGCCGCTATACTATTTTGATCTGTCCTGGCAGGATTACCAGACATGGGCCGGCGCCGTAGATTACTGGACGGTTGAACGGCAGTATGCATCAAATCCATGGAACACAGTGGTTTCCAATGCAAAAAATCGTCAGGCCAGAGATGCAAATCTGGATTTCGACTGGGGCGGCTATTGGTATAGGGTGACAGCCCATGAATTTGCCCGCGCTACTAACAGAAAACCTTACAGCAGCCAAAGCAACTGGATATATCTGTATCAGCCTCCGGAGTTATGGGTCCCCAATGCCTTTACCGAAAATGAAGACAGAATTAACGATGTATGGGGAACAGTGCCGGTTTTTGTAAAAAACTATCACATGCGTGTTTATGACCGATGGGGCGGAAAAATCTGGGAAAGCTATGATAAAAAGAAGCAATGGGACGGCAGAATCAATGGGAAAATTGCCCCGGATGGAGTTTATGCATGGTATGTCATATTTGATGGCTGGGATAATAAGACGTACAAAATGAAAGGTACGGTAACCGTTCTGCATTAAATGGCCAAATTACCCTTAAAGAAACGCATTGAGCCCAAAATCTGCCTGGTCTGCAATAGGCCATTTGAATGGCGAAAAAAATGGGAGAAAAACTGGAATGAGGTGAGATATTGCAGCGATAAATGCAGAATGCACAGGGGTAAAGCCTGAAAAATGGCAAAAAACTGATAATACAGTTCAGTGCCATACGTTTATTGTTTTGAACCTGAAAATCTTAACAATAAGGTTATTTGCAATTAACGCCCCGTGTGATTAATATTGCACCTTTATCATAAAAACAATAAAATCCATATGAATAACACACAAAAATCATTAGGTAACGAGACCCAAGAATCAACAGGTAACAAAGCCATGATGGGCTGGTTTGCCGGTGGTGCCATCGTTTTTGCGCTTCTGGTAGGGGTGCTCATCTACATGTTTGTAATGGGTAATGCCTCCAATTTTGAAAACAACGACATTGAAAAAGGTCACCCAAAGAATATTCTGGGTATCATCCACCGTGGCGGATTTATCGTACCCTTGCTGATTGCGGTTAACATTACTGTAATTTTGGTTGTGGTAGAAAGGTTCATCACCCTTACGGCTGCTTCAGGTAAAGGTAACGCAGCTGCATTCATCCGCAGTGTGCGCCAGATGCTGGGTAAAAGCCAGTTCGATGCTGCCATTGCTGCCTGCGATGAGCAAAAAGGTTCTCTTGCCAATGTGGTTCGTAGCGGTTTGGTGCGTTACCAGACCGTGACCAAAGATGCTAAACTTAGCAATGATGAGAAAAAAGCGGCAATTGAAAAGGAGCTGGAAGAAGCTACAGGACTCGAACTTCCCATGCTGTCCCGCAACCTGGTTATTATTTCTACTTGCGCATCTATCGGTACTTTGATTGGTCTGATTGGAACCGTATTTGGTATGATTCGTGCGTTTGCGGCACTGGCCAATACCGGTGCCCCCGATACAGCAGCACTTGCGACCGGTATCTCCGAAGCGCTTGTAAATACTGCCTTTGGTATCATCGCGTCTACCCTGGCTATCATTTTCTATAACTATTTCACCAACCGCATCGACAGCATGACCTACAGCATGGACGAAGCCGGATACAGCATTGTTTCCGAGTTCAACGCCAATCATGCTTAATGCTGTTTACTTTTATTTCGTTAAACGTATAAAGATAAAAACAGGACCATGCCAAAGGTGAAAATGCCCCGCTCAAATCCTACACTGGACATGACGCCCATGGTGGATTTGGCGTTTCTGCTGGTAACCTTTTTCATGCTCACTTCCAGTTTCAGAACTCCGGAGCCGGTGGTGGTTGATCCCCCCACCAGTACTACAAAAACCGAAATACCCAAACAGGTATTTATGATAACAGTAGACAATCAGGGTAGGGCTTACATAGATATTACCAACGCCGCTGTAAAGTCAAAGGTTTTTGAGAAGGTATGCAATCAGTATGGTATGAAGGTAGATTCTCTCACCGTGAAGAAATTTGCAGGTTCGGGAGCCATCGGATTGAAAATTACTTCTATACCGCAATTTCTGGAGCTGGAAGCCAATGAAAGAACCAAGGTGAGCCAGACCGGTGTGCCCTATGACACTACCGGCAAAAAGAGTGAATTGTACTGGTGGGCATACTACGCAAGAACGGAGGCACATGCCGATTTCAAAATGCGTGAGGAAGAAGCCAAAAACCGAAAGCTTCAATTTGATAAATCCAATTACATTCAGTTTGCAGTAAAAGCCGCATCCAATGCAAAATACGACGCTGTAAAAAATGTAATACAGGTTTTTAGAGATGCCAAGGTGAAGCAATTCCAGATGATAACAGGCCTTGAAGCAGAACCATCATTGAAATAATAAAGGAAAAGTAACATGGCACAAATACAAGAATCCGGTGGTGGTGGCCACGGTAAAGGTGGTAAAAAAAGAGCCAAAAAATCGAGCACCCATGTGGATATGACACCCATGGTAGATTTGGCATTTCTGCTGCTCACATTCTTCGTACTTACCTCCACATTCAGCAAGCCCAAAGTGCTCCGTATGATTTTTCCGGAGAAGTTGGATGAAAAAACCAAAGACGTGAAAGCGCCTGAGGTGAAGGATGGTATTACGCTGCTGCTCACCGCAAATGATAAAATTTATTATTACAGAGGATCTCTGAAACCCACAACAGAACTGATTCCTATCGATTATACCCGTACAGGTCTGAGAAAAGTGTTGATTGATTACAATGCCGATATGCTCAGCAAACTGCAGGGTATTCAAAAAAGGATGAACAAACTCAACGATAAAGACACCGCCGCCAAAAGAAAGCTGGATGAAGAAGTTCTTCAGGTACAAACCGCATCCAAGCAAATTGTGCTGGTAAAAAACGATGAGGGCGCCACATACCGAAACATGATTGATGTGATGGACGAGTTTATGATTACCCAGATTGCCAAATACTTCGTTATTGATGAAGGAATGGCGCAGCTGGAGAAAGATTTGATTAAAAAACAAGGTAAATAAAGGAGGAGTTATGGCAAACGACATTTTCAACGCATGGGATCAGCCGGAATCGGAAGACCGCCTTGCCATGGTTTTTGAAGGCCGATTTAAGGATTACGGTGCTTTTTATGTAAGGAGTATTTACCGCAAATCCAAGGTTATTGCCACAGTCATTGCTTGCTCTGCTGTTTTGCTGGCTGCTTCGATTCCCTTAATTATTGAAAAATTGGGCAATAAGGAAGAAGGCGGTAAATTGAAAATTGTAATTACCAACCTTGAGGATGTGAAACCTCCCGATGAGGAAGAGGAAGAAAAACCCAAGGAACCACCCAAACTGGAAGAGCCTGAGCCAATTGCTACTCAAGCGTATGTGGCACCTGTAATTAACGAAAATACAACAGAAGAATTCGAAACTCCGCCTGTTTCAAGTATTACCAATGCCAGTACCAAAACGCAGCAAGGGTCAGATGATCCCTTTGATGGATCTACAGGAACAGAGGGAGGTAGCCCGTTTGAAGGCAATACTGAACCTGCAGGTAAAGTGCAGATTGAAGCAAAGTTTCCGGGTGGAGATGCCGCCTTCAAAAAGTTTATTGTAGATAATTTTGAATATCCTGAGCGGTGTCGTGATGAGGGTATTGAAGGGTATGTGCAATTAAAGTTTGTGGTAGATATCAATGGCAGAATTTCGAGAATTACGGTTGTTCAGCCTATACCCGGTTGCCCGGAATTTGACAAGGAAGCCATCCGTGTGTTGCAGAAATGCCCACCCTGGATTCCGGCCCAAAACAATGGAAAGTTTCTCACCGCCTGGAGAACACTTCCCATTCGCCTGACACTGCAATAGATTCAAAACTTCTTGAAATTTTATCAGCATACTCATTTGGTATTTGGCCTCATAATTTATGATTTCTAAAAAACCAATAAAGAGAGCTCTGTTGTTTGCGTGGTTGTTATTTATATCAGCAGGTTTAGGGTTTTCCAAAACAGCGGAAAATTCTGATACTACCAAATTGCCGGATAGGTTAGCTGTATTTCCGGGCGGGGATGAAGCGTTTTTAAATTACATCGTTAAGAACTTCAATTATCCCCGACGCTGCAGAAAGGAAGAAATAGAGGGCAGGGTATTGGTGAAGTTTGTTGTGGATGTAACTGGCAAAATAGACAGAATTGAAATTATTGAACCTTGTCCGGGTTGTCCTGAATTTGACAAGGAAGCCATTCGGGTGTTACAGAACTGCCCACCCTGGATTCCTGCGGTTTACGAGGGCAAGTATGTTAATGCTTGGAGGACTTTGCCCATTCGGTTTTCATTGAAATAGAGATTTTTACGTCCCGAAAAAGGGACTGTTCTTTTGTGGGTAATTTTCGGTGGCAATTTTATCTGTTTATTGTTGTTTTGAATGTGTTGGCCCACCCGATACTCCATATTCAATCTTTGTCCATCTGCAGGGGTGACAAGACATTGTCATCCATACCGGATTTGTGCATTGAGAAAGGTAAAACCTACGGTATCATCGGTGAGAGTGGCAGTGGTAAATCCTTGTTTTTGCTGTCAGTGATGGGGTTGTTGCCCAAGGAACTTAAAGCCTCTGGCAGTATTTCATTTCTTGGTGATAACGGTTCAGTATCTTTGCTTACAGTCGGTTCGGAAACGTTGAGAAAACTCAGGGGAAAGTCCATAGGAATGGTTTTTCAGGAGCCGCTGAGTGCGCTGAATCCCCAGAGAAAATGTGGCTGGCAACTGATGGAAGCGCTGTCGGTTCATCAACAAACTGAAAAAGTGAAAGCAAAGAACATTTGTCTGAAAGCGCTGGCGGATGTAGGCATTGAGCAGCCCAACCGAATTTTTAATGCCTATCCACACCAGATTAGCGGAGGGCAAAGGCAGCGGGTAATGATTGCCATGGCCACTATCCACAAACCCAAAGTGGTGCTGGCCGATGAACCTACAACAGCCCTCGATCCGGAAACTGCTGAAAAAGTACTGGAAACCCTGGTGAAGGTCTGTGAAAATATAGGAAGCAGCCTTATTCTGGTGAGCCATGATTTGCCCCTGGTCATGAAATACTGTGGTCACATTACCGTTATGAAGCATGGGCAGGTTGTGGTTTCCGGAAAATCTAATGAAATACTGGATACACAAAATTTGCATCCTTATGTAAAAGCCCTCACTGATGCGCTTCCCAAAGGCAAAAGAGATGAACTTCCGCCTGAAGAGAATATATTTACTGCCACCGGTATCAGTAAGACATACCGACAGGCCGGAAAAGAATTCAAGGCGCTTAATGAGATTTCATTTACCCTCAAAAAAGGTGAGGGGCTTGCCATTCTTGGCTTCTCGGGTTCGGGTAAAACCACACTTGCGAAAATTCTTACAGGACTTGAAACCGCCGACGACGGCACTGTGCAGTTCAATGGTGAATCATTGTTGACTAAAACCCCAACCGGAGTTCAAATGGTTTTTCAGGACCCGTTTTCATCGCTCAATACGGAAATAAGCAATCGGGAAACACTGCTCGAGGTGCTTAAGTTGCATGGAATCCCTAATCAGGAGGCAGAACAAAGGGTGATCGATTTGTTTAATCGGGTGGGTTTGGATTCAAGCCTGCTCAGCCGATATCCCCATCAGTTGAGTGGCGGACAAAGACAACGCCTGTGTATTGCACGTGCGCTTGCAGGCAACCCACAGGTGCTGGTGCTGGATGAAGCTGTCGCTGCCCTCGATCCGCTTGTACAAAAACAAATCCTGGATTTGCTCAGGAATCTTCAGGAAGAGACAGGCGTAATATATCTTTTTATTACCCACAATCCCCAGGCAGCGCGCTATTTATGCCACCGTTTTATAAAGCTGGAAGAAGGATCTTGTGTTTCTGAGGGAAAATATGATTAAATAATTAGAATTTATTTGCTTTTTTGAACATAGCGATTAAATTCGTAGTTAAATTATTTAATGGGCCTTCCAACATCAATACTGTCTGAGGATATAAATGTTTTAAAAGCCACAAACACGGTATTTTTAGTCCTGATTGAAGGAACCCGCCCTGTTGTAATGATTACTGTATCAAGAGATAATAGCTGTGAAGAATTATCTCAAATTACAGATTCATTGTTTGGCCAACAGAAAGTAGATATGGCCTTCTTTAACATTTCGTTTGATGTAAGAGAAGTTAAAAAAAGAATTGAGCAGTTGATGACTACGGTAGATCCGGTAGTGAATGAAGTTATGGATAGCGAAGGTGAATATGGTAAAAACATAAAGGTTAAACCTGTTTTTTCCAATCGTGAGTTGGAAATTCTTCAGCTTATAGCACTGGAATATACCAATGAGCAAATTGCTGATAAACTATGTCTGGCCAAAAGAACGGTAGATAATCACCGTGTTAATCTGATGCAGCGGGCAAATGCAAAAAACACTGCAGGATTAATCGGGTTCGCATTCAGGAATGGACTCGTGAAATAGTGTGTGATAAAATAGACGGATTTGGGGTTGGTGGATAGCTTGCAGCGTCCATTTGAATGGGTAAAACAGACGTACAGGTAGCTTTGTACTTATGATCAGAGCAGTAATGAAAACACTGGCAATTATAGCCTTGTTAACTGTCGGCAGTGCATCGGCCCAGCAGGAGGCTGCTTTCACGACATACAAGGTGGTTAAAGGAGATAATTATTATAAAATTTCGAAAAAATTTAACTGCAGTGTGGAAGAAATACAGAAAGCCAATGATAATAAAACTGTTATAAAAGCGGGAGAGACAATTCGTATCCCGGTTAAATCCAAAACCAGGGAAGATTTGTATAAGTCGGCTTATCAGGATCATGTGGTTGCCAAAGGAGAAAATTTGGGTAGGATTGCTGCCCGTTATGGTACTTCAGTTGACAATTTGAAGAAGTTAAACAACATGACGAGCGATCAATTGAAAATTGGCCAGAAATTAAAGGTCCCAGCCAATCAAAAACCGGTAGAAACCCACACCAATCCCGTGGAAGTTTCGGAGCCCGTAAAAACCAATACCGGTAATGCTGTCGCAAAACCCAAAGACACAGTAGCAAAGAAACCAACGCCTCCCGGCCCCAGGGTTGCAACGGATGTTAATCCCGGAATGCCTGAAAAAACGGTGGCAGTAATGAATGATTTTGTGACTGAAAAGGAGGAGACTGCTGTTGCAAAGGTGGTGAAAAGTAAAATGGAGGATACACGCACCCATGTTATGCATCCTACCTTACCGAAAGGAAATATTATTGTGGTATTGAATCCGGAATCGGGAAGAATGGCATACTGTAAGGTAGTAGATAACTATACGCCCAGGCAATATGATGGCTCCGGATTGATTATGACGCCTGCAGTAGCCGATAAAATAGGTTTAAGTGGCAATATTGCCTCCGTCAAAATAAAGTACGCTGCACCCTAAATTTGCAGGACTTTTTGATTAAGGAAATTTCACGCGAATTCAGAATCAAAGCCGCAGTTGTGACTGCGGCTTTATCGCTTTGTGCCCTTCATTTTTCCCCGGCGCTGGCATCTATATCCCTGTTTCTGTTTTTCGGCTGCACATTTTCTTTGTTTGACAAAGCGGAGTTCCTGAACCA
>CAYSIK010000011.1:2006-3544 GCA_964431045.1 uncultured Flavobacteriaceae bacterium | reverse complement strand
TTTTATGGTGTATTTGCCAATTGACAATTCAATTTGGGTTTGGCTACGACACGGAATCCATGCGAAAAGCCCTGCTTAGGCTGCCATTGCTGTTATTGCCGGTAATCTGGTGCGTCAGAACTGCAGTTGCCCCGCGATTTATTGCTGTGGTCATACTTTGTTTAGGCGTTTTTCACAGCTGGATTGGCGGTGCATCGGTACTCAATTACTTCGCCCATTTCCGTTTTCTCAATCAGATGGTGCTGGAAAGTAAACCTTTACCCTTGTTTTCTTCTGTCTATCACATAGAATTTAGCCTCATACTGGCAGTGGTTTCCATATTGCAGTTATCTTTTTTGAAGAATTCTGGAATTGGGTGGCAGCGAGGACTCATGTTTGCGAGTTTAATTATTAATATACTGTCACTTCATATACTTTCGGCGCGCACCGGAATTCTCGCATTCTGGCTGGGTGTACCATTTCTTACAGGTGCAATATCCTTACCGATATGGTTGAATGGTCCCAGAAAATGGCTGCTATTGCTGCTGCCGATTGGCTTGTTGATGGCAGTTCCCTCACTGAGAAACAGGGTCGTAAATACGATAGAAGATTTAATGGCCGTGAAACAAAGCCAAAATCTCAGTGATAAAAGCTTTGGCAGGCGCTGGGAAGCTTGGAAAGTGGCGGCTGAGACAATTAAGGATAAGCCGTTGTCCGGTGTTGGGTTGTCGGGCGTGGAAAATGCCATGCAGTCCGGATTTGAAAGAAAACAATCTTATCTTCATATAACAGATCGCATTCAGCCACACAATCAATTCCTGGAGCTGGCCCTTCAGACGGGTTTGATTCCATTGGTGATATTCTTGATTTCCATGCTTCTTGTATTTCGTCATTATCGACATAATGGCAATTTTGCAGGACTTGCAGTACTTGCCGCATTGGGAGTTTCTATGTTTTTTGAAAGCTATCTGGAAAGACAATCCGGTGTGGATGTCTTTATTGTTTCTTTCATTTTTGTACTTTTTGGTGAAAAAAAGGAATAACATTTTTTTGAATCAATATATTTTGCTATCTTTGCAGCCCCAAAAACTATGTCTCGCGTTTGTGATTTAACCGGTAAAAAGGCTCTCAAGGGAAACAATGTTTCGCATTCAAACAAGAAAACGAAGCGTCGTTTTTATCCCAACCTGCAAACCAAGAAGTTCTTCATTCCCGAAACAGGGGAGTGGATTACCCTGAAGGTTGCAGCCAGCACCATGAAGACCATCGATAAAAAAGGCATTTCTGCCTGCATCAATAACCTGTTTAAGAAAGGAAAGATTTAAGCCATGGCAAAAAAAGGAAATCGTATTCAGGTAATTCTGGAATGCACAGAACATAAAGGTTCAGGAGTAGCCGGCATGAGCCGATACATCACAACCAAAAATAAGAAAAATACCGCTGAGCGTATCGAATTGAAGAAATACAATCCCTACCTCAGAAAAATGACCGTTCATAAGGAGATTAAATAATGGCAAAGAAAGTAGTAGCAACCCTGAAAAAAGAAGGCGCCGGCAATG
>CAYSIK010000011.1:337-1996 GCA_964431045.1 uncultured Flavobacteriaceae bacterium | reverse complement strand
AGATCGCGCCGCCGCTCGAACTCTATAACGCGCCACGCAACAAGTTTGTGGCCGGCTTTATCGGCAATCCGCCCATGAATTTCCTGGAGGCGCGCGTGAAAAAAGAAGGCGCCGGCAATGATTACGTTAAGGTTATCAAGGCGGTAAAATCACCCAAAAGCGGCCATTACACATTTCGCGAAGAAATCGTTCCGCAGGACGCCGTAAAAGATTTTTTCAGCAAACCCTAAAAGAAATTATTTCCCTAAATTCGAGCTCCTGAAAAAGGGGCTCTTTTTATTTTGTAATGTCTATTTTTAACATTTTTGGCAAAAAGAAAAATCCGGAAGAGGAGAAGCAGGAAACCCGCGAGGCACTGCGCCAAACCCGAGATCATTTGTTTACCCGTATAGGCAGGGCATTTGCCGGAAAATCAACTGTGGATGAGGCCTTTCTTGATGAACTGGAAGAGATTCTCATAACCTCGGATGTTGGTGTAGAAACAACCGTTAAAATCATTGATTCCCTAACAGAAAAAGTTTCAAAAGAGAAATATCTCGGACAGCAGGAACTGAATGACCGAATTGCCGAAGTTATAGCCTCGCTGATGCCCGATATTGAAGAGCCTGTACAGAGGGATTTCTCACTTTCTTCAGCAAGCAAGCCTTACATAGTGCTTGTAGTGGGCGTAAATGGTGTGGGAAAGACTACCACCATAGGAAAAATGGCCTGGCATTATGCAGAACAGGGGAAAAAAGTGGTATTGGGCGCCGGCGATACTTTCAGGGCTGCTGCTGTAGATCAGCTGGGCATTTGGAAAGATAGAACCGGTGCTGAAATTATCAGCCATGGTATGAATACAGACCCGTCTTCAGTAGCTTTTGATGCAATAAAATATGGCGTAGAAAAGGAAGCCGATGTGGTGATTATTGATACAGCAGGGCGCTTGCATAATAAAGTCAGTCTGATGAATGAACTTGCCAAAATGAAACGTGTGGTGCAAAAATTCAGGGAGGATGCTCCACATGAGGTTGTATTGGTTATTGATGCCACAACCGGTCAGAATGCATATGAGCAGGCCAGGCATTTCACAGCCGCCACCCAGGTGAACGCACTGGCTGTAACAAAGCTCGATGGAACTGCACGCGGCGGGGTTGTGATTGGGGTGAGTGAACAATTTAACATACCTGTGAAATATATTGGACTCGGTGAAAAAGCAGAAGATCTCAAGCTTTTTGACAAAAAAGTGTTTGTACAATCCGTTTTTCAATCATGAAAACAAGAAGCCATAAGCAACCAAAAGTAAACGTAATCACACTGGGGTGCAGCAAAAATCTGGTCGACTCAGAAGTGATGATGGGACAGCTTAAGGCCGGAGAATTTGATGTCAGTCACGAATCAGATAAAAACGACGCTGACATTGTAATCATCAATACCTGTGGATTTATTGAAAATGCCAAACAGGAAAGTATCGATACCATTTTGCGTTTTGCACAGGAAAAAGCCGATGGTAACCTGGAGAAACTCATCGTTACCGGTTGTTTATCACATCGTTACAAAGATGAACTGAAAGCAGAAATTCCTGAGGTAGATGCATGGTTTGGAACCCTCGAACTGCCCGGTCTTCTGAAAAGTGTGGGGGCAGATTACCGCCACGAACTAATAGGAGAGCGGCTTACA
>CAYSIK010000011.1:0-327 GCA_964431045.1 uncultured Flavobacteriaceae bacterium | reverse complement strand
TTGCTAGGGGAACGATTGCAAACCACTCCAAAGCATTATGCCTATGTGAAAATTAGCGAAGGTTGTAACAGACCCTGCTCTTTTTGTGCCATACCGCTCATGCGGGGCAATCATGTCAGCAAATCCATAGAACAGCTGGTAGCTGAAATAAAAGGTTTGGTCCGCAATGGTGCCAAGGAGGTAATGTTGATTGCCCAGGATTCAACATATTATGGCCTGGATTTGTATGGTGAGAGAAAACTTGCCGATTTGCTTAAACACGTTAGTGATATTGATGGTCTGGAATGGATTCGGCTTCATTATGCGTTTCCTTCTCAGTTCCCTATG
>CAYSIK010000010.1:14301-25249 GCA_964431045.1 uncultured Flavobacteriaceae bacterium | reverse complement strand
CGGTGTATAAAACCGAAGAAGAACTGAACACCATCAGCGAGAAGGTCGCAGGCATCAAGAAAGAACTTGAAAAGGCCGGATTGTCCGTAAAATTTGACAACCGCGACACCCACAAACCGGGCTTTAAGTTTGCCGAGTGGGAACTGAAAGGGGTTCCTGTGCGCATTGCCATCGGCCCCCGCGATTTGCAGAACAATGCCGCCGAAGTGGCCCGCCGCGATACCAAAACCAAAGAAGTAATCGGCATGGACAACCTGGTAGCGCATGTAACCGGGCTGATGGACGAAATACAGCAAAACCTCTTCAACAGGGCCATGGAACTGCGCACATCCAAGACATGGAAAGCCGACAGCTGGGAAGAGTTCGTTGATATCGTTGAAAACCGCAATGGCTTTGCACTTGCGCACTGGGACGGCAGCGGTGAAACCGAGGAGAAAATCAAGGAAATGACCAAGGCTACCATTCGCTGTATTCCATTGGATGCGCAGGAAGAGGCAGGCAGTTGCATTCTTACTGGCAAACCCAGCAGCAGGCGCGTGGTGTTTGCTAAAGCCTATTGATGCGGCCGTTCGGCTTGGTAGCGCTTCTCGTCCACCATTCCCACAATGAAAAAACCCAGTTGCACGGCACTATTGGGCAATCCGGTTTGTTGTTTCATAAAATCCGAGCCGGCGCCGTTACCGGTTGTCCAGTAGCCTGCTGCATGCGGATGAACCGTTAACGTTAAATACATATTCTGTACCGCCATGGCAGTAGCGGCCAGTTCTTCCCATTCAGGCACTTTGCCCGAAGGCTCAAATCCGATGGAAATGATATGGGAAACCTTGAACGCGTAGGTGCGTATTTTGGCCAGTTTGCGCTCATCAAACGATTCAGCAGGGGTGTTTTGCAGGTAATACTGCTCCATAGCGTTGCAAAGGGCTGTTTTTTCGGCACCTTCAAACACCCTGAACCGCCAGGGAAGCGTAAGCTTGTGGCTGGGCGCCCAGCGCGCGTTTTCCAGCATCCGGGCAATAAGGTCTTCCGGCACGGGAAGTCCGTTAAACTCCTTCACAAAATGGCTGCGACGGCCGTGTATCAATTCATCCAGGGTTTTCATGGGCTGCAGATTGCGCTTTTTTCTTTCTGAGGCGAAATTCGAGAAAAGATTGGATAAAAACCGAAACCAATATCAGCGCAGCGCCAAAATAAAATTGCAAACCCAGCGCATCATGCTCATGAAAAATAACCGCACCCAATAAAATACCATACACAGGCTCCAGGTTTACCGATAGGTTGGCCGTAAACGCCGACAGTTCCTGAAGGGCATACGTGCCAAGATAAAAGGTGAGGTTGGTGCAAACCAGCGCCAGCAAAAGAATCCACAGCAAATCATACTGCCCGTTTTGGGGATTAAACTCCGGAATCCAGGTGGCGTTTGAATCTGCCAGCAAAGGGAAAACTACACTCAGCAACAGCGCGCCTGACAGCATTTCTATGGCCGAAATACTCAGGGAAGAAGCCCTGACAATATGTCGCTTGTTTAAGGTGGTAAACAGCGCCGCCAGCGCGGCACTCACAATGCCCGTGACGATGGCAGATGTATAGCTTGTTAGCACTGCTGATCCGCTGCTTAATGTATCGTTGATGATGAGAATTCCGGCAATCACCAGCAAACCCAGCAGCAGCTCTCTGGGGAGGAACGGTTTGCGGTTTATAAGCGGATCGAGAACGGCAGAGAAAAAACTCGCAGAGCCCAGGCAGGCCAAGGTTACACTGGCGCTGTTGCCCAGTTTGATACTGCCATAAAACGTGAGCCAGTGCAGAGCCACAATCACCCCGATTCCCAAAAAAATCAGCCAGTCTTTTCGGGATAAGACAGCAACGCCTTTCCAAACGGCCGGAATGCAGAAATAAACGGCAGCGGTAATGAGCATGCGGTGCCATACCAGGTTGAGGGAATCATAGGAAATGAGTTTTCCCAGAATGGCAGTAAATCCCCACAAAAAAACGGCAATGTGCAGGTAGGTCAGTGCTTTGAGGCGGGGATTCATGGTTGGGTTGCCCTTAAAAAATCAAGGCCACGCTGTGAAGCATGGCCAGGATGTTGGTATATAGAAGCGCGTAACAGTTGGGCTGCCGCTATCAGCACGGCAGCAATGCAAATATAAATACGCTTTTGCAAAATCGCAACTAACAAGTTTTCCCCAGCAAAAATCAGGTGAGGTTGCCTTTGTATTTGTCACGCATATCGATGACAATCTGCCTCAGCTCCTGCTCTTTGTCTTTATGCATCACCAGCACCACATCCGGGCTGTCTACCACCACCACGTTTTCGAGGCCGTGCGTAATAACAATGCGATCGGTATTGGAAAACACCAGCGAGTCTGACGTTTCGTAGGTATGAATACCCTTGCCGATGGTAGCGGTATCATGATCATTGTGGCGGCTCACATCCCACAGGCTTTTCCAGGTACCCAGGTCATTCCATCCAAACGTAGCTGGATAGACAAAGACACTGTCGTCTTTTTCCATGATTCCGTAATCAATGGAAATGCTTGGGCATTGTCCGTAAGCCAATTCCAAGGCATCAAAATAATTTGCCTGTGAAAAATCAACTTCGGAAAAAAGCTGATGTATTTCCGGCAGGTATTGTTCTATACGCTGTAAAATGGATTTTACATTCCACACGAAAATACCGGCATTCCACAGAAACTCTCCGCTCTCAATAAAAGTCTGTGCAAGTTCTTCGTTGGGCTTCTCGGTGAACGTCTTCACTTCGTAAAAACCAGAATCGCCGGGAATGGTATTGTATTGAATATATCCATAACCCGTATCGGGGCGTGTGGGCTTAATACCCAGGGTAAGCAGGTGGCTGTAGCTGCCGGCAAATGCGTACGCTTTGTTTATAATGCGGAAGAACTCAATTTCCTGGGTAATGAGGTGATCGCTGGGTGCTACCACACAAACAGCATCCGGATCAATCTGTGATATTACCTTACTTGCATAAGCTACGCAGGGTGCCGTATTGCGGGCCTGCGGCTCTTTCAGAATGCGGTCATCGGCAATACCGGGAATATGTTCTTTTACGAGCGAAGTATATTCGTGATTGGTAACAATAAAGATGTTCTCTTTGGGAACTACCTGACAGAAACGCTTATAGGTCTGGGAAATCAGGGAATCTCCGGTACCTAAAATGTCGATGAACTGCTTGGGCAGGCTTTTGCGGCTCACCGGCCAGAACCTGCTTCCAATGCCACCGGCCATAATCAGCACGTAGTGATGTTTGTTTTCGCTCATAGCAATCCTTCCCTGTTTAGGTCGTGCAAATGTACCATTCCTGCGTATTTTCCGTCACGCAGAATAATAATTTGGGATATTTTTTGACGGCTCATCCATTCAACCGCTTCTACGGCCAGGGTTTCAGCATCCAGTGTTTTCGGGTTGCGCGACATAATATCAGCAGCGGTCAAACCCTGGAGATTGCTGTGTTTTTCCAGCATTCTGCGAATATCCCCATCTGTAATAATGCCCTGCAGTTCGCCTTCATGCAATACTGCGGCAGCACCCAGCCTGCTTTTGCTGATACAAACAATTACCTCATTCACCGAGGCAGCGGGTGCAACGGCGGGTTGTTCGTTTCTGGCGGCAATATCACCGCAACGCAGGTATAGTTTCTTGCCCAATGCCCCTCCGGGATGGTATTTGCTGAAATCGCTGCCGCTAAAGTTGCGCATACGCAGCAGAGCAATGGCAATGGCGTCGCCCATCAGCAACTGCGCTGAGGTACTGCTGGTGGGCGCAAGATTATTGGGACAGGCTTCTTTGTCAATGGTTGTATTAATTACAATATCCGACTGCGCTGCCAGTTCGCTGTCAATATTTCCAACCATCGCTACCAGCGGATTGCCGAAAGATTTTAACAAAGGAGCCAGCGCTTTGATTTCCGGTGTGTTTCCACTTTTGGAGATGGCAATAACCACATCACCGGGCTGAATAATTCCCAAATCTCCGTGAATGGCATCGGCGGCGTGCATGAATACAGCTGGTTGTCCGGTGCTGTTCATGGTAGCTACCATTTTCTGGGCGATGATAGCGCTTTTACCAATGCCTGTGACTACAGCCCTTCCGGCTGAATCCAGCAGCAGTTCTACCAAACGACAAAAAGAATCATCTATGAATTGAGGCAATACAGCCAAAGAATTTAATTCATCTGAGATGGCCTGAATTCCGTAACTTTTTATTAAATTTGCCTTGGTCTGTGTCAAAGCGGACGTTATTAGAAATGCAAAACTAACTTAAATTTTGCATTTAGTATGTGGGTTTGACATTTAAAGAAGATTAAAAAAATTTAATATAAAGCTAACAAAATTGCCGCCTATGCGTTAAATTTACTAACTGAAAGTATTTATCTTTATTTATGAGCACGGCAATGGGCGTTGCAGAGGACACAAGAACCGACGCAAGACGCACCCTTAAAGAATTCTTCGGCTTCGATGGCTTCAAAGGCAATCAGGAAGCAGTTATTAACCATATCCTGGAAGGCAAGGACTGTTTTGTTATCATGCCTACAGGTGCAGGAAAGTCTCTTTGTTATCAGCTTCCGGCATTGATGATGGAAGGTACTGCCATCGTTATTTCTCCGCTGATTGCCCTGATGAAAAACCAGGTGGACAACATCCGCGGATTTTCCAGCAGCAGCGCACTGGCCCATTTTCTGAACTCTTCCCTTAGCAAAGCAGATTTTACCCGGGTGGTGGAAGACGTTACCTCAGGAAGTACTAAATTGCTGTATGTCGCTCCCGAAACATTAAAAAAAGACGAGACCCTGGAACTTCTTCGCGGCATCAAAATTTCCTTTGTTGCTGTGGATGAAGCGCACTGTATCAGTGAATGGGGTCACGATTTCAGACCCGAATACCGACGCATCAAGCAAATGGTGAAAGCCATTGATGACGTGCCCATTCTGGCACTGACCGCTACCGCTACCCCAAAAGTGCAGCATGACATCCAGAAAAACCTGGGTATGCTGGATGCAAAACTTTTCAAGTCTTCCTTTAACCGCTCCAATCTGTATTATGAGGTTCGTCCCAAAGGCAGAAAAGATCAGGTACACAAGGATATTTTATCGTTCATTAAAAACCGTGGTAACAGCTCCGGTATCATTTATTGTCTGAGCCGTAAAAAGGTAGAAGAAATTGCGGAAATGCTGCAAATGAACGGCATCAAAGCTCTTCCCTATCACGCCGGACTGGATGCCAAAACCCGTGCCGGACACCAGGATGCGTTTTTGATGGAAGACTGCAATGTGATTGTGGCTACCATTGCCTTCGGCATGGGCATAGACAAGCCCGATGTGCGCTTTGTAATCCACTATGATGTGCCAAAAAGCCTGGAAGGTTATTACCAGGAAACAGGACGTGGCGGTCGAGACGGGCTGCGCGGCGATTGTCTGCTTTTCTATAATCCCAACGATATCGAGAAGCTGGAAAAATTCATGAAGGATAAACCGGTTGCCGAACAGGAAATCGGTGGACTGCTGATTGCTGAAACAGCCGCTTTTGCCGAAAGCAGTCAGTGCCGTCGCAAATTGCTGTTGCACTATTTTGGTGAAAACTTCAATGAATCGGATTGTAGCCACATGTGCGACAACTGTGCGCATCCCAAACCCAAGACCGAAGTAACCCAGGACGTGGTTAAAGCCCTCAATTCGCTGAAATCACTGAATGGAGAATTCTCCATGACCCATATCGTAAACTTTATCATCGGCAAACGTATAGACAGCATCAAGGACTACAAACACGATGATATGCCACTATTTGCCTGCGGCAAGGACAAGGATAAGGTTTACTGGAAATCGGTGATGCGTCTGGCACTGGTACACAATTACCTCAATAAAAACATTGAGAAATATGGTTTGCTGAGTGTTTCAGAGCAAGGAATGGAATTCCTGGCCAAACCGGTTAAGCATGAAATGGCCGTGGATACTGAGTTTGAAAGCGTAAGCGAAGACGATTTTGAAAATTTCAAAATGGAAAGCATTTGCGATGAAGAGCTCTTCGGGCATCTGAAAGATTTACGAAAGAAAGTAGCCAAAGAAATAGGCCTTCCACCCTATGTGATTTTTCAGGATCCAAGCCTGGAAGACATGGCAACCAAGTATCCTGTCACTGTGGATGAACTATCGAACATCAACGGGGTAAGCAAGAACAAAGCCGTCAAGTTTGGTGAGCCGTTTATCAATTACATCGCAGAATTTGTCAGGGAAAATAACATTGAGCGTCCTCAGGATATTGTGTTGAAAGGCAATGCGGAGAAGTCTGCCAAAAAAGTCAGCATCATTCTCAACATTGATAAAAAGGTAGACCTGATGGAAATGGCCAAGCAGCTGGGCATTGAATTTGGCGAACTGGTGGAAGAATTGGAACAAATCGTCAATACCGGAACCAAATTAAACCTCAGGTATTTTCTGAATCAGTTCCTGGATGAGGAATTGCAGGATGAAATTTTTGAGTA
Organism: uncultured Flavobacteriaceae bacterium; assembly: GCA_964431045.1. GTDB lineage: Bacteria > Bacteroidota > Bacteroidia > NS11-12g > UBA955 > RGEC01. The sequence continues at coordinate 18,754 of CAYSIK010000010.1, read as the reverse complement.
TTTCCACGGAGCTCAGGAAGACAACCTGGAACTGGCTTTCAATCATTTCGACGGAGAGTTTACGCACGAGGAATTGCAACTTATGCGCATTCAGTTTCTGAGTGATATGGGCAACTAAAAGTTCGTTTACCGGGCTTTTGTATATTTGCACACGGTGTCTGACAAGCAAAATCAGTTTCATACGCTTTACATGCGTTTCAGACCCGGTTTGAGCAGCTTTGCTTCGGCCATTGTAAAGAATACCGAAGACGCCGATGAAATTGTAAACGACGTATTTTTGAGTATCTGGGAGAAACAGCAATTGCTGATTTTGGATGATTCACTTAAAAATTACCTGTTTACGGCCGTAAAAAACCGATGTTTAAACCATATTAAGAAAGCAAAGCTGCCATTTGCAGAAATGCCGGATGAATTTACACCTGCATCATCAGCCCCTTCCGCCGATCATATACTGGAGGGAAAAGAACTGCAAAACCGGATTACCCTGCTGATAGAACAATTGCCCACCAAATGCAAGCAGGTGTTCCTGCTAAGCCGCATGTTTGATTTAAGCTACAAGGAAATTGCAGAAATCATGGACATCAGCACCAAAACGGTGGAGAACCAGATTGGGATTGCATTGAAGTTTTTGAAGGAGAATACAAGTCGAAATGCGCATTCCTGAATAATCAGGGATGTAAACAACGCTTGTAAATTTCCAGATAATCATTCATAATCTTATCCAGATCAAACTCTTTGGCGCGCTGCAAGGCATTGTGCTTGAAGGTTTTTAATACTTCCTCGTTTTCCAGCATTTTTATGGCATTGTTGGCCATATCTGCCACGTCGCCAACGTTACTTAAATAACCGGTAACACCGTGCACATTCACTTCCGGAATACCGCCCGCATTGCTGCTGATGACAGGCACCTCGCAGGCCATGGCTTCCAGGGCGGCCAATCCAAAACTCTCGGTTTCGGAGGGCAGAATAAAAAGATCGCACACAGACAAAATCTCCTCTACAGCTTCCTGTTTGCCCAGAAACGTTATGCTGTTATGGCACTGCATTTCGCGGCTCATCTTTTCAATGTGGCTGCGCTCGGGACCATCCCCAATCATAAGCAGACGCGAAGGAATGCGCTGGTTTACCAGACAAAACACCGATATCACATCTTCCACCCTTTTTACCTTGCGAAAATTAGATGTGTGCACGAGTATCTTTTCACCATTGGGAGAAATAGCCTTTTTAAAATGCTCTTTCGGCTGCTTATTAAAGCGCGTAAAATCAATAAAGTTGGGCACCACATCAATTTCGCGTTTGATGTGAAAATGCTCCAATGTATCATTTTTCAGGCTTTGGGATACTGCTGTAACCGCATCCGACTGATTGATACTCCAGCTTACCACCGGTTCAAAAGTCGCCTCACGGCCCACCAGCGTAATATCGGTTCCATGCAGGGTGGTGATAACGGGAATATTTCGGCCTTCCTCGGATAAAATGGATTTGGCCAGCAACGCAGCAGAGGCATGTGGAATGGCATAGTGCACGTGCAACACATCCAGGTTGGCGGTTTTTACCACATCCACAATCACACCGGCAAGAGCAGTTTCATAAGGGGCGTATTCAAACAACGGATACTTGAGAATGCTTACCTCGTGGTAAAAAACATTCTCGGTAAAAAAATCCAGACGGGCAGGCTGATTGTAACTGATAAAATGCACCTGATGTCCTCGTGTGGCAAGCGCTTTACCCAGTTCCGTGGCCAAAACCCCGCTTCCACCAAAGGTGGGATAACACACAATTCCGATGTTCATGCAAATAGAACAACAATGTTAGCGACAAGATTTCAAAATCTGCTAAAAAAAACAAGATTGAACGCATCTTTGCATCATGGAAGTGTTTACCGATGCGTATTTCATGCAAAAAGCCCTAACCGAGGCCCAAAAGGCGCTTGATGAGGATGAAATTCCCATCGGAGCGGTGGTAGTGTATGAAAATACCATCATCGGAAAAGGATACAACCAAACCGAAAAACTAAACGATGTGACCGCGCATGCAGAAATGCTCGCCATTACGGCAGCTGCTACCTATCTGAACAGCAAGTTTCTGGATGAATGCACACTGTATGTGACCATAGAACCCTGCCTAATGTGTGCCGGCGCCATTAAATGGGCACGGTTTCACAAGATTGTTTTTGGAGCCGAAGAGCCCAAAACCGGTTTCACCCGCATTGACAAACAACTGCTGGGTAAAAAAACGGAAGTTTCAGGTGGGGTAATGGCGGAGGAATGTGCCTCAATAATGCAGGCGTTTTTCAAACAGAAACGGGGTTAAGGCGGTTTATTCCGGCCGCTCAAAAGCACCAATATCGGGAATGCCTATGCGGGGTTTGCCATCCAGATCGATGGTAACGGGTGGCGTGAGCAGAATGCCGGCGTTGTGCAATGGCGACAGGGTATCGGGGGCAAAGTCACCGGAATTGATATTCTTAAACAGCGGATCCCGGTTGTAAAAATTGGTCGTACCGCCAAAAGGCTTGGCCTTGCTTTTCATCAGATTACCCGAAAAATCAGTCGTAAAAGCCGCGCTTCCGCCTTTGTCTATGAGCAGTTCCTCCTGCAAATCTCCGTAAATAACAGAATTATACGCATTACACTCCAGGGGTTTTGTATCCAAAATTTTGCCGTTGCCATCGCGAAGGGTGTTGGTAATAGCAAAGTGTCCATCCTGACGTGTGGTATAATTTACATAGGAGGCAAATGTACAATGCCTAAAATCGTACTTACCGCCCAGTAATCCCAGAAAACTGTAGCTGCCGGTTTGGGCAAAAAGGCAATTGGCAGCACGAATGTGCGCCGTGATACCCGCCAGACAAGCTTGTCCGCAGTACTGCACTTTGGTATTTTCCAGCAACAGGTTTTCCGGACTGCCCACGGGCAATGAATCCACACGTATGCCAATGGCGGCGTTCTGGATATCTGCGTATTTGATACTGTTACCGGCACTGCCCACCGTGAAATACAATCCCCCCCACTGATTGGGCAGGGTTCGGGCCGCTGAAACCGGCTTGTCGCCTGTGAACAAGACCCGATTACCGGGTGTGCCTTCCACAAACAATTTGCCTGCCACATAAAACGTACTTCGGGCGGAACAATACACCTTCACCCCATCTTTTATCGTGAATGTGCAGCCTTTTGGCACTATAGCATTGTCTACTATCACATAGGGCTTGGTTTGGTCATCCCAGAAACCGCCGCAGGGCAACGATGCTGCCCGGAAATAATGTGCATCCCAGCCATACGCTCCCAAAAACAGTTTCTGTTCGCGTCCGTTCACCTGCATCATAAGAGAATCCAGTACCAGAGCCGGACCTGTTTGTCCGTTGGCCTCCAGACTGCACTGCACAAAAACGAATATGCTGTCTTTGGCCGGAATTTCCACTTCATCAATAACCGGACCCGGAATGCCATCCACATTGATACGGTAGGCCGATTTTATGCCGCCCCCCAGCCTGAATGAAGCCTTAACCGTTTGGCTTTCGGGATTTTTTATCCAGGTAATTTGTGTAACGCTAATGGGATAGGTACTGCCCGGCTGTCGGGTAAAAACCGTATCGAACCAAACAGTATCGGTGGCAAGAGAGAGCGTGGTTTTACCTGCAAAAAACTGCTCCTTGCGGCATGATGCCAGCAATACCAAAAACACGATCAAAGGCAGAATTTTTCGCACCGGAACTATAACGCAAAGGTAAGGTTGCATATTGCCAATTTGGTTCATGCGGATGTAAACTTACGCAAGCAGGCGGCTGTAGAGGGTATTTACTTTTTCCATTTCGCCGGACCAAGGGTATTTCTTCGCGGCTTTCAATCCGTTTTGCTTCATACTTTCTGCCTTTGCAGGGTCGTTCAAAATGGAAAGAACAGCGGCTGCTATTTCTGCAGCGTTGCCGGGATTGACGCAAATACCGGCATTGTCTTCTTCCACCACTTCGCGGTACAAAGGAAAGTCAGAGGTTACCTGCGGCAAACCGATGGCCATATATTCAAACATCTTGGTTGGGTAGCTGCCTACACTGTTTTTCATGGGCTGAATAATGCACATACCCACGGCAGCACCGCGGCTGATTTCATAACCCTTTTCCAGGTTTAATCTGCCATGGAAATGAATCTGCGCTGAAACATCATTCCAGAAAGGCAAAGCCTGCAATTTCCTTTCCAGCGATGAATACAATTCGCCCACCACATCAAATTCGATAATATGCCCTTGTTTTTTCAAGATGTATAAGGCCTCAGCAATCTGCTGCAAGCCCCGCGATTCAAGGAGAATGCCCATATAAAAAATGCGGTTGGATGAGCGGTTTACGTTTTCTGAAAACGGCTTAAAAAAAGGCAAATCCACATAGTTGAGCACGGTTGTAAAATCGGCACCCATTTTCTGATAGCGCGCTTCATAGCTGTGCTCGGCCAAAATCACA
>CAYSIK010000010.1:0-14256 GCA_964431045.1 uncultured Flavobacteriaceae bacterium | reverse complement strand
TTCGTTTGACAGCCTTTTTCTCAAAAAAATGAAAGCAGGTGTACAATAATTTTTTTGCGGGAATCCAGGGTTTATCAAAAATGTCTTCCGCTACATTTTCATGGATGTCAAGCACCACTTTTTTGCCCATTAAACGCAATAGCAAGCCACAGGGAATCAGTTCAGGGTCATGGAGATGGTATATGTCGGCTTGAACACGAACGGCCTTGAAAAACATGAGAAACCATGTAAGGAGAACGCGCAGCAATTTGTTTTTAAACCGCCTGAATGGAACAATGTGAATGCCATGCAGGATTTCCTCTTTGGGGTGAACTGCAATCAGGGTTACCGAATAGTTATCAGAGAGGTGTTTGCAATAGCGGTAAAAAATGCGCGTATCGGTGGCCACATGCACAGAACTGAGATGGCAGACACGCTTTTTCATAGACCCGGCTTGCGAAGTTACGGTTTTTATGACCCATTCATCGGGTTTGCCGTTGCTGTGTTGTATTTTTGTCCCATGCGGCTCAGCAGTCACAACCTTTTGAAACAGTACGGCTCGAAAAAAGTGGTGAACGATGTTTCCGTGGAAGTGAACCAGGGCGAGATTGTGGGACTGCTGGGGCCCAACGGTGCCGGTAAAACCACCACTTTCTATATGGTAGTAGGCCTCGTGCGGCCGGACCAGGGGTCCATCAGGCTGGACGAAGCGGATATTACCGCCTTGCCCATGTACAAGCGCGCGCAGCTGGGTATCGGCTATTTGCCCCAGGAAGCCTCGGTTTTCCGAGAACTGAGCGTGGAAGACAACATCAAATCCATTCTGCAAATGACCTCCCTGAGCAAAGACGCCCAGACCGAAAAACTGGAATCGCTGTTGGAAGAATTCGGGCTGAACCGCGTGCGTAAAAACAAAGGCAAAGTACTGTCAGGTGGCGAAAGACGCCGTACTGAAATTGCCCGCGCACTGACTACCGATCCTAAATTTATTTTGCTGGATGAACCCTTTGCTGGTGTGGATCCTATCGCTGTGGAAGACATTCAGGGTATTGTCTCCAAGCTTAAAGACAAAAACATCGGCATCCTGATAACCGATCACAACGTGCAGGAAACTTTATCCATCACAGACCGTGCTTATCTTCTTTTTGAGGGCAAACTACTGAAACAAGGCACCGCAGAGGAACTGGCCAACGATGAGCTGGTGCGCAAGGTGTATCTGGGCAAAAACTTTGAGCTTCGCAGGAAAAACCCTGCCCAATCCTGAGGCCATGCGCCTGATTATCAGCGAAAACAAAGACGTTTATTTTAACCTGGCACTGGAAGATGTGCTGCTGCACGGAACGGATGCGGATATTCTGATGCTATGGCAAAGCCGTTCTGCGGTGGTTTGCGGAAAGCACCAAAACCTCTGTGGTGAAGCCAATTACGGATATTGTAAAAACCACAATATTGATTTGGCCCGGCGGCTGAGCGGTGGTGGAACGGTCTATCATGACGAAGGCAACGTAAATTTCACTTTCATTCAAAACCTCAAACCACACGAGGAGCTGAATATCAACTTCCGCAAATTCCTGGATCCAATGATGGAAGTGCTCGCCACATTGGGCGTAAACACCACCTACAGCGGACGAAATGATTTGCTACTGAACGGGCTTAAAATAAGCGGCAATGCAGAGCACCTGCACCAGCAAAGCAGAAGGGTACTGCACCACGGAACCCTGCTATTCGACAGCAAACTGGATACCCTGGGTGAAGCCCTACATAGCCAAGGACATTATGAGAGCAAAGCCGTGAAAAGTGTTCGTAGTAAGGTTGGCAACATCAAAGTCCACACGGCATTTGAACACGTGCAGGATTTTATTACAGCCCTCGCAGCGGGTTTCAAGGTAAAATTCGGGTACATAGCATCTGAAATTACGATTGAAGAAAACACAAAAGCACAGGAACTCAAAACCAGCAAATACGGCTCAGATGAGTGGATATCGGGTTATTCACCTGCATACCGGGTGGAGAAAGAACTGGTTTTATACAATAAGTCCGTAAAGATTGCCTTATTGGTTCACAAGGGAATCATCAGCGAAGCTGTTATTGTGGAAGGTGCTGTAGAGCCCCTAAGTGCTGCCGTTGCCTCCCTCACCGGAAAACCCCTCAACATTGAAACCGAGCAGCAATTCTTTACATTGCTGAATTTGCCTCATTTGGAAGAACTCAGATACGCTTTATTTTAACCATGAATAAAAAAGAACGCGTGGCCTTTATCGCCGATACCCTGGAGCGGTTGTTTCCGGAAACCCCGGTCCCGCTGGACCACAGCGATGCCTACACCCTGCTGATTGCCGTTTTGCTCAGTGCACAGTGCACCGATGAGCGTGTAAACCAGATTACGCCGGCACTGTTTGCCAGGGCCAACAATCCTCATGACATGTTAAAACTGAGCGTGGAAGAAATCCGGGAAATCATCAAACCCTGCGGGTTGAGTCCGGCCAAGAGCAAAGCCATATGGGGTTTATCGGATATTCTCATCAACCAGCATGAGGGTCAGGTTCCGGAATCGTTTGAAGCACTGGAGGCTTTGCCGGGTGTAGGACACAAAACGGCAAGCGTGGTCATGAGCCAGGCATTCGGGCATCCTGCCTTCCCGGTAGACACGCACATTCACCGCCTTGCACAGCGATGGAAACTTACCAACGGCAAAAATGTGGAACAGACTGAAAAAGACCTGAAACGGCTGTTTCCTAAAGAAACCTGGAACAAACTGCACCTTCAGATCATCTTCTTTGGACGTAAATATTGTCCGGCACGGGGCCACAAAATAGAGGAATGCCCTATTTGCGGGCAGATTTGAGTGGGTTACAACAACCTGTTCACCAGATCATCGTTGCTCATGCCTTCGGCTTCTGCCTTGTAGTTGCGCACCAGGCGGTGTCTGAGTACATTTTTGGCTACCGCCTGCACATCTTCCCTGTCGGGTGAAAACTTTCCGTTCATGAGGGCGTGGCATTTGGCACCCAAAATAAGGAATTGTCCGGCACGGGGACCTGCACCATAGCTCACATATTCATTCACCACCGCATCGGCCTGTGATGTTCCCGGGCGGGTTTTGCGCACCAGTGAAACGGCATACTCAAATACAGCATCAGTAACGGGCACCTGCCTTACCAACTGCTGATATTCCAGTATTCTGCCTGCGCCCAGCACTTTTGCTGCGGCGGCTTCCTCAGCCCCGGTGGTGCCTTTGAGAATTTGCATTTCCTCATCGTATCCGGGGTATTCCAGGGCTATATTGAACATAAAACGGTCCAACTGCGCTTCGGGCAAAGGATAGGTACCCTCCTGCTCAATGGGGTTTTGGGTAGCCAGTACAAAAAAGGGTTTGGGCAAAGCGTGGTGCTGTCCGGAAACCGTAACGTTGCGTTCCTGCATGGCTTCCAGCAGGGCTGCCTGCGTCTTGGGCGGTGTACGGTTAATTTCATCGGCCAGCACAATATTGGCAAACAAAGGCCCTTTCACGAAGTGAAATTTGCGGTCCTCATCGAGAATTTCGTTGCCGGTGATATCGCCGGGCATCAAATCAGGGGTGAACTGTATGCGGTTAAAATCAAGGTCCAGGCTTTGTGCCACGGTTTTTACCAGCAGGGTTTTGGCCAGCCCGGGTACACCTACCAAAAGAGCATGCCCGTTGCAGAAAATAGCAGTCAGCACAGCATCTACAGCATGTTCCTGCCCCACAATAACTTTAGAAATTTCCTTCTTTATTTCCGCAACCGAAGCGGAAAACGATTCTGCCAGTTCTTTTTCGTTCATCAGTTTTGTGCCTCCAGTACTTTCAAATCCGGGCATTGAATCAGGTTGCTCTGCACACGGATATAGGTGTCTTTTTTGGTTTTATCAACCCAGGTATCAATGGCCTTTTGTTTTTTACGTGCTTCGGCTTCCAGCTGAATACGGCCGTAGTCCTGCGACAAATTCGCCTGATGCGGCGCCGTAAATGATTTAAGGAAAACCATGCGGTAAATCGCACGTCCATCGGGTGTAAAGGTCCTTGCAGGTTCCGAAAATTCACCGGGTTTCAGTTTGTCCACAATCATTTTAATCTCCGGGGGCAGCTCATCAAAAATCATCTTTTGACTACCGGTGGTTTCATCGTTAAAAAACCCGCAGTACCCCCTGTTTCCGATTTCATCCGAAGCATAACGCTTAACGGCTGTGCACCAGTCTATTTTCTTTTCATACAACAAATCGTAAGCCGAATCAATACGTTTCTGGGTGGCTATAAAATCGGCCGATGTGTATTCGGCACGAATGAGTATATGTGAAGCCAAAACCCTTTCTCCCATGCGCTTGCCCACCTTCATGATATGAAAACCAAAAGGGCTTTCGAAGACAGGGCTAATAGAATCCTGTTTGAGTTTGAAAGCCATGCGCTCGAACTCGGGAACCATCTCGCCACGGCCAAATTCCGGCAGCAAACCATAATTATCCCTGGAACCGGGATCCTGGCTGTAGGTTTTTGCCAGTTTTTCAAAACTCTCCCCTTTCAGCAGACGTTTACGCAACATTTCCAGCTGCTCTCGGGCAAATTCTTTGGCCTCGACAGAAACAGGCGGCTCTATGAGCAGCTGAGCCACCTCTACTTCAGCCGGAATAACAGGCAGGCTGTCTTTTTGAATATCATTGTAAAACTGCTTAACCTCCTGAGGGCTGATTTTAACCGAGGAAGTTATCTTGTTTTCCATTTCCTGCGCCAGCAGTTGCTCTTTCATTTTGGGGCGAATATCTTCCCTGTATTCAGACAGGGTTTTACCCAGATAACGCTCTAAATCCGCCTGACTGCCTGCCTGTCTTTGAAAATAACGCAGACGGTTGTCAATTTCGGCATCAATGCGCTCTTCAGAAAGTGGCAAAGAATCAATCTCCGCCTGATTGAGCATTAATTTTCGTAATATTAGCTTACGCAACACCAAACAGGAAAGCTGCTGACTGTCCTGTAAATTACCTGAGCGTGCAAGCTGTCCCATCTCTGTCTCATAATCGCTTCGCAAAACCACCTTATCACCCACAATCGCCATAACGCCATCCACATGGAGTGGCTGGGCTTTCAGACCGGTTACAGCCAGTGCAAAAAACACCAGTAGTATACGAGAAGCCTTATGAATGGTGGGATTCAACATCTGCAATTATTTACCTGCGTTCTTCTCTTCCAGCATGCGTTTGCTGAAAGTTTCAAAGACAGGCTGATTTACATTGTATGGATACATTTTCAGCAAATCACGTAACCATTGCTCTTCCAGATGTGTTTGGTAATCGTTTGCTGCAAGTCCACGGCATTCTTCCAGTTTCTTGGGACCGGCAGGTACAAACTGATTTACCTTCACTACAACCCAGTTGGTGCCAATCTGATTTAGCTTATAAATCTTTCCGGTTTTTTCACGGTATTCGGGATTGCCAAAAAGGGCACCCAGGATTCGGCCATCAGGAAAGAGAAAAGTATCCGTGTTTTCATATTTCCCCATGCGATAATCCATGCTTACGGTGTTGGAGCGGGTGTGTTTTCTGCGAATGCTGTCGGGCTGAATGCCTTTCTTTACCATTTTGGCTACTGAGCCGGCCATTTTCTTATCAGCACACAGGTAAACCTCACAATCAAAACGGTCATTCCACATATACTTGGTTTTATTGGCTTCGTGGAACGCTTTCAAGCCGGTAGTGTCTTCGTTTGCTTTGTCCCAAACCTTTTGCTGCATGCGGGCAAACATGAGAATACCCTCTTTAAATTCCTGATACAGGTGTTTAAATTCCGGAGATTTTTCTTCAAGATGCTGATCCTGATAAATCACGCATTTGCTTTTTACCCATTCTTTAAATACAGCATTTACAAATTCCATATTGCTGCCATTAACCGGTTGCATGGATGCTTCCAGGTGGCTGGCAAACTGGCCAATGGTATATTTTTCTCCGCCCAGTTCAAATAAGGGCAGACTTCGCAATGGAAGCTTGTTGCTGGAGGGTTTCACATACACGCGTCCTTTTTTCCCCTGATTGGATGCGGCAAATTCAGGCAAGCTTTCAGCCTTAAAGCGGCCTTTTGAAAAATTTGTGTCCAAAACTGCTATCAGTGCATTCATCTCCCCGAGGTACTCTTTGTAGCCGTTTTCTTTTTTAACCTTTTCCACCAGCGCATCTACGCTCTTTTGAGCCCGCTGATTATTCTGAACCTGATTTTTCAGGGTGGTTTTCATCATATCGAAAGTACCAACAGGTCTTTCTTCCAATTTCTGAATGATATGCCATCCCAGCGAAGTGCGAAAAGGCTCTGAATAATCACCCATATTTTTGAGGTTAAAACCACGGTCTACAAGGGATTGGCGATCGGGATCTCCGATGAACATGGTTACATTGATGAAGTCCATTTCCCCACCTGCACCGTTGCTGCGGCTGTTGAAATCCTCGCTGAAATTGCGGGCCATATCGGCTACCGTGGATTCACCGGATTTTATTTTCTGGTAAATGTCCTCAATTTTTCGCTTCTGGTTCTCTTCTGTGCCCTCGGGAGTCATTCCCACACGAAGCAAAATATGTCTGAGCTTGATATCTCCGCGATTGGGACGCTTGTTGTTTACTTTGAGGATATGGTATCCAAAATCGGTTCTGAAAATTCCGGATATACTGCCAACCGGAGTATTATAGGCCATGTTTTCGAAAGGATACACCACCTGCAATGCCGTCATATAACCTAAATTTCCACCATTATCGCGGGTACCGGGGTCGTCTGAATTTTTAGCTTCAGCACTAAACAATGAGGGATCAGCCTTTATTCGGTCATAAATGCCTTTGATTTTTTGCCATGCAATCAGGGTATCGGAAGGTTTGGCCTTGTTGTTTACAGCAATCAGGATATGAGATACTTCAACCTCCTGAGACAACCTTTCGTAAGCCTCACGAATCAATCCATCGGTTACTTCACGGTCATACAAATAGCTCCTTGCCAGCTGTTCGCGGAACATATCTACCTCCTGAAGATAACTCTTGGCTGTATCCATTCCCGCATCCTGAGCATCCTGAATTTTTAGTTTGAATTTGATATACAAATCCAAATCCTCACGGATTTTCTCCGGCGTCATTTCCTGATTCACAATGTTCAGGTTTTTCTTGAAATAACGCTCAAATTCATCAACGGTAACTTTTTTGTCACCGGCATAATTGAACAACACCGCATCGGCTGGCTGAGCCACCGCCTGAAGCGCAAGTGTCAAAACCGAAATCAAGGTGAGAAAACGTTTCATTGTATGTGTCTTTTTTACCACGAACTGCAAAAATACAAAGATTGGGCCACAATACCGCCCTGCTCGCTTCGCTTTGCAAGCTATCCGATGAATGTGGCAGAACTTTTACCTTGGGGAAGTTCTGTATCGGCCACCACAGCTCCCGATGCGGCGCTTATGGGTGCAAGCATCCAGTCGAGCAATGGGAACAATGAAATCAGGTTATAAGCCACACCAAAACCCAGCAGCGTTGACATGTTGGCACGCATATACCTGACACTTCGGGCCACACCCATTTTTTTGCGCTCTGCCACATAATCGAAGAAGTTAAAAGCCATGAAATAGCTATTTACAAGAAACAAAGCCACCAAAATCAGAGGAGACAACAAGGGCACAAAGAAACTTAGCAGGCCCCCGGCAATTATAAGCAAGGTTTCCAGCAGCATGTTTCTTACTGCAATTCCGGCTCCGCGGAAAGCGTCTTTAAAAATCTGAACAATACTGAAGGAATAGGTCCGACCGGTTATCAATTCTTCTGTTCGCTCTGATATGTAGGCAAACAATGGGGATAAAAGAATGATTACGATATATTTCATGTAACGGCTCATCACATACCACAACATAATTTTTACGACAATAACCACACCCAAGTGTAGCGCTGTTTTGAGTATTTCACTCCAGCCTTCTACTTTTTGGGTAGCAGATAAATCAAGACCCGTTTGTGATTCAATCCACTCATACAGATAAGGTATCAGCCAGTCGCTTATCTGCAAAGAGAGACCCACAACCAGGAATAACCAAAGTACCAGTGGTACCAAATACCAGACCCCGAATCGTGAAATGGTGAATGCCATTCCCCGGAAGAAAGCGGTAAAACCTGCGAAAAATGCACCCATCAGATCAAAATTAGTATCAACGCGCCGTTTTCCCCAAACGCAATACAATAAAAATGGTTCTCGGGGAAGCCGGACCATAAATGTAATTGCTGTCTCTGTTTTTTCCTATGTCAAAATCCCGCTGATAGGCGTTCAATAGGTTTCTTACGCCCAGCGATAGGGTCCAATCAATGCCGTTTTTCAATGGTTTCAGCTTGAAATTAAGCGCCGTATTAATTTCCAGAAATGGACGTGAAAGTATAATGCTGTCTCTGCTAAAGTTATCAGCACCGCCAAAATGCGGAACGTACATGGAACCTGTATATACCGCATCCAGTGAAACATTGATTTTATCGGTCAATGCGGCCCATCCGTACACATACCCAAATGCATTCGGGGTGCGGGCAAAGGCCCTGAGCGGAGCCTGGCCGGAAATGAGCGTTGCTGCTGTATCGTAAAGGCTTTGCTGTACTGTAAATCCTGCCTGCAATTGCATTTTCTTACGATAATTAAATCGATATTCTGCCGAAATGCCCTTGACACTGGCACCTTGTCCGTTTCGCTTCTCAAAAATTTCGCCAAAAGGATCATTCCCTGCATTTTCAAGCACAAAAGGATTGCGCAACCGATTGTAAAACGCATCCAGGGTAAAACCCTGAGTATGGTTTACTGTGGCTTTGTCGTGGTTCCACGACAGGTTGAAACTTCGCGATTGTTCTTCCCTCAACAGTGGCGACAGCTGCACCCTGGAAACTCCACCACCGGCAAAAGCAATATGCAGGTCATTGTCATGGGCCTGTGGCGCCCTGAAACCGGTGCCGTAACCCATTCTTATCTGGGAATTTTTTCCCGGTTTGTATAAAACACCCACACGCGGACTCCAAACCGGCTTGTCTATCCAGTTGTGCTTATCCACCCTGATACCGGACAAAATACTTAGCAGCGCATGTGGCTTCCAAACATGTTGCACAAAGGCGCTTGGATTTACAATATGCTGCTTTATACGGTAGTTGTAGGCTGGTATTTCATCCCTGATAAATTCATCTATCCATTCCAGTCCCAATGTAAGCGTATGCTTCATCAGACCGTTTCGCTGGAACTGGCGGTTGAATTGAACGCCGCCTTGTAAAAAACCAATCATGGCTTCTCCATTGGGGGGATTGTCAATATAATTTTGAATGTCGGCCAATGAATCCGGGCGTACACCGGTAAAATGACTGCGGGATGTTTGTTGAAATGCCGCGTAAATGACTGCATCCGAAAATCCGTCTGGCGAACGCAAACGGTATTCCGCATTACCCAGTGAAATGCGGTGTTCGCGTGACTCGGCCTGCAAGGCCTCAATGATAGGCTTCCCGGTTATTTCTCCCCCGTATCGTTTTTCGCCAATGCGGTTCAATGATACTGCTAACTTTTGTCTGGGATTGGGGTCAAAAGATACGTTCAGGCTCGCATTCAGGTTTTCCAGACTGGGCAACTCTGTGAAGCCGTCTTGATTGGCATCAAACGCCTGTCGGTTTCTGGAACCTATTGTAAAGTAGCCACCCAATTTTTTGTTTTCTGAGACCCAGCCACTGCTTATGGTATTTATTAGATCCAGTGCACTTGAACCTACATGCTGCAAGCGGGTAGATACCTCCCAATCATTTTGAACAAGTTTTCGGGTAAACACATTTACCGTTCCAGCTATGGCACTCATGCCGTACAACGAGGAACCGCCGCCCCTCACCACTTCAATTTTCTCTATCATGGCAGCGGGAAGCTGCTCAAGACCATACATACCGGTTAAAGAGCCAAACAAAGGCCTGCCATTTATTAGAATCTGAGAATAGCCTCCGGGTAATCCGTTGATGCGCAGCTGGCTATAGTTGCAGGTTTGGCAATTGGTCTCCACCCTCAGACCCGTCTGAAATTTCAAACCGTCATACAAATTGCAGGCCTGCAAACGCGACAGGGTTTGGCCGCTGACCACCGTCACCGCAACAGGGCTTTCGGATTGACGGGTTTCGGTACGGGTTCCGGTGAGCACCACTTCAGACAAATCCATCACAGAATCGGTCTGGGCAAAACCCGAGCCGGCTGACAACAGCCAAAATCCAATGGTTAAAAAGAATTTAGCCGAAGTACGCATGTTAAAAAAATCAGGTTATGGATTCATTGATGGTATTCCAGAGCACATCGCGCAATTCCACCAGCCCCTGCTCTGCTACAGATGAGAAAAACAAGGGTTGTACGTCAGAAAATTCCCGGCTGATGGCTGCTTTCAATTCATCATCCAGCATATCGCTTTTGCTGATGGCAACAATGCGGCGTTTGTGCAGCATTTCCGGATTGAACTCCCTGAGTTCGTGGAGCAGGGTTTCATATTCTTTTTTATGGTCGGAACTGTCAGCAGGAATGAGAAATAAGAGTACCGCGTTGCGTTCTATGTGTTTTAAAAAACGGTGCCCGAGGCCTTTTCCTTCATGCGCACCTTCAATGATTCCGGGAATGTCAGCAATCACAAAACTGCGAAAATCGCGGTATTTTACCACACCCAGGTTGGGAACCAATGTGGTGAAAGGATAGTCGGCTATTTCAGGCTTGGCCGCCGTCATTACACTCAGCAGGGTACTTTTTCCTGCGTTGGGAAAACCGACAAGACCCACATCCGCCAATACTTTGAGCTCCAAAATCATCCATTTTTCAATGGCCGGTTCTCCCGGCTGGGCATACATTGGGGTTTGGTTCGTACTGCTGGTAAAATGGCTGTTACCGAGGCCGCCGCGTCCGCCGGGCACCAGTACTTTCTTTTCGCCATCATCGGTAATTTCAAACAAAAATTCACCGGTTTCGGCATCGCGGGCAACAGTTCCCAGCGGCACTTCCAGTATTTCAGATTGACCACTGGCGCCGGTTTTGTTGTTTTCACCACCGGGCACGCCGTCAGCGGCCATGATGTGCTTCCTGTATTTCAGATGGAGCAGTGTCCAAAGTTGTTTGTTGCCTAACAATACAATATCTCCGCCTTTGCCGCCATCACCGCCATCAGGACCGCCTTTGGGATTGCCCTTGGCACGGTGAAAGTGATGACTTCCGGCGCCGCCTTTGCCGCTTTTACAGCAAATCTTCACATAATCTATAAAATTGGTATCAGCCATGCCTGCTGCAAAGGTACAACATGTAGCCTGAGGTTTTGCCCCAATAACAGGGAAATACGGGCTTTATCGTTAATTTCGCACACGAAATCATGGCACAGTATCCCTTCAGCGAAATTGAAAAAAAGTGGCAGACACAGTGGGCCGAAACAGGGCTCTACAAGGTATTGGAAGACTCTCAGAAGCCAAAATACTACGTGCTGGACATGTTTCCCTATCCAAGCGGCGCCGGATTGCATGTAGGGCATCCTTTGGGCTACATCGCCAGTGATATTGTAAGCCGTTATAAGCATCTGAAGGGTTATAACGTGCTGCATCCCATGGGTTACGATGCCTTTGGTTTACCGGCAGAACAGTATGCCATTCAAACCGGTCAGCACCCGGCTAAAACCACAGCTGCCAATATTGAAACTTTCCGCCGTCAGCTGGATCTGATGGGCTTTAGCTACGACTGGAGCCGGGAGGTAAGAACCTGCGAACCGGAATATTACCGATGGACCCAATGGATTTTTGGTCAGTTTTTTAATCATTGGTACGATAAACAAACCGATAAAGCCCGCCCAATAACCGAACTTGAAAAACATTTCAGCCTAAACGGCTCCTCCGGAATTCATGCAGCATGCACCGAATCTATGCAATTCACAGCCGCTGAATGGAATGTGCTGAGTCCAAAAATGAAATCGGATGTACTCAACAACTACCGCCTGGCTTTTATTGATTTTACCACCGTAAACTGGTGCCAGGAGCTGGGTTGTGTGCTTGCCAATGAGGAAGTGATTAACCATCCGGAAAAAGGCCCTGTAAGTGAACGCGGCGGCTATCCGGTGGTTCGCAAAAAAATGAAGCAGTGGTCGCTGCGCATTACAGCCTATGCCGACCGCTTGCTCAAAGGACTGGATTCGCTGGACTGGAGCGATAGCATCAAAGAGATTCAGCGCAACTGGATTGGAAGAAGCGAAGGAGCGGAGATCCAGTTTAGAGTTGATAGTTTACAGTCTATAGTTATTGAACAGCATACTATTGAGGTGTTTACCACCAGACCGGATACGCTATTTGGAGCTACCTTTCTGGTGCTTGCTCCGGAGTATGAAGGACTTTATAATCTTTGCTCTAATGAGCAACGTGACGCTGTAAAGGCGTATTCTGAAGCGGCCAAAAACCGCAGTGAGATTGACCGTATGGCCGATACCCGTAAAACAGGTATTTTCACGGGTGCCTATGCCAAACATCCGTTTACCGGTAAACCTATTCCGGTTTGGGTAAGCGACTATGTGCTGGCAGGTTACGGAACCGGAGCCATCATGGCTGTTCCTGCCCATGACGACAGGGATTTTGAATTTGCAAAAGCATTCAATTTACCCATTGTTCCGGTAATAAAACCCGCGAATGAAATGCTTTCTGAGCCACTCACCGAGGCTTTTTCAGCCAAAGACGGGGTTTGCTTTAACAGCGAGTTTCTTGATGGACTAACTGTGAAAGAAGCCATACAAAAAGCAATTGAAAAAGTGGAGAGCGAAGGCCTCGGCAAACGGAAAGTCAATTATAAACTGCGTGAGGCGGGCTTTGGAAGACAGCGCTATTGGGGGGAACCATTCCCTATCGTTTTTGATAACGATCAAATTCCTCATCTCATAAACGATTTGCCGGTGGAACTGCCTAAAGTAGAAAGCTATAAGCCCACAGGAACGGGTGAAAGTCCACTGGCCGGTGTGAAAGATTGGGTAGAAACCCATCAAGGTCGCCGCGAAACCGACACCATGCCCGGATGGGCCGGCAGTAGCTGGTATTTCCTGCGCTACATGGATCCCGGCAACAAGGAAACTTTTGCAGGTCAGTCTGCATTGAATTACTGGCAACAGGTCGATTTGTATGTGGGAGGCAGCGAGCATGCAACCGGTCACCTGCTCTACAGCCGTTTCTGGACCAAATTCCTGTTTGATATGGGTTATCTCTCAGTAGATGAACCCTTTAAAAAACTTGTCAATCAGGGTATGATTATGGGCGAAGACGGACAGAAAATGAGCAAGCGCTGGGGCAATGTTGTAAATCCTGACGACGTTTGTGCGCAATACGGAGCCGATACCCTGCGGATGTATGAAATGTTTCTTGGCCCGCTCACCGACAGCAAGCCCTGGAACACAAATGGAATTGAAGGGGTAAGCCGTTTTCTGAATAAATTCTGGCGCTTGTTTGAGCAGGAAGATACATTCATGTTAACGGATGAGGCACCATCGAAAGAAGAGCTCAAAGTCCTGCACAAAACCATTAAAAAAATAACCTCCGATATTGAGCAAATGAGCTTCAATACGGCAGTGAGTGCCTTCATGGTCGCAACAAACGAACTGGGGGCCTTACAATGCAAAAAACGGGCTATTTTGGAGCCTTTAATAATCCTCATTGCACCCTTTGCTCCGCATATTGCTGAAGAGCTCTGGCAAAAGTGCGGCCACAATGAAAGTGTGCACCTGGCTCAATGGCCCAGTTGGGATGAACAGTACCTGGTTGAAACACATTTTGAATACCCCATCTCTATCAACGGCAAAACACGTACCAGCATTGCTTTTGATTTAAACGCAGATGCAAAAGACATTGAAGCTGCTGTTCTTGGTGATGCTACCGTTCAGCGCTGGATGGAAGGCAAGCCCCTGAAAAAATTCATTTTGGTAAAAGGCCGGATTATCAACGTAGTCGTTTAAATTTTTTTCTGATAAATAAAAAAGGGGGCTTCAGTGAAGCCCCCTTTTTCGTATGATGTAATCCAGGTTATTTCAGGATTTTAACCATTTTTTCAGTGTGCAGGGTTTGTCCGTCGCCTTTCACCACCACGGTGTAAGTGCCTTCAGACAGATTACCGGTATTCACTTTCAGGGTATTGTTACCTGAGAGTTTACCTGCATTCTGCTGCACCACCAAACGACCGGCCTGATCATACACATTCACGCTAACCTGAGCGGTTCTCGGAATGTTCATGTTCACAGCAAACTCGGCATTGAAGGGGTTGGG